>JBOHXL010000144.1:0-4725 GCA_050736975.1 Chthoniobacterales bacterium
CCGGGGAGGTGTTGCACGTGGATGGCGGTGCGCACATTGGTAAATGGTAACACCTGGCAATTCCAACCCGACGACCGCCGAGAAGCGGTTGGAAGAACTCGGCATTAAACTCCCGAGCCCGCCGCGACCGTTCGGCACCTACGCGGAAGCGGTCCAGACGGGTAACCTGCTTTTTCTGACGGGCATGCTTCCCACGGAAGGCCGCGCGGCGAAATTCGTCGGCCGCATCGGCGCCGAGCTCGATGTCGAAACTGGAAGCAAAGCCGCTCACCTCGCGGCGCTCAATGCGCTCGCGGTCGCGCGAGAATATTTGGGGTCACTCGACAAGGTGACGCGAATTGTCCGGCTCGGCGTGTCGGTCGCGACTTCGGGCGACGTCCGCAATCAGCCGAAAGTCGCTGACGGCGCGTCGGAGCTGCTGCAGGAGGTGTTCGGAGAGGATAAGAACCCTTGCCGCTCGGTCTATGGCGTGGCCAGCCTTCCGCTTGGGACGCCGGTCGAACTGGATGTGATTTTCGAAGTGTCTAATTAAGAATGGCCGATCATGTAGCGAACTGCTGGAGCGCAGATTTTGATGCTCGCGTGTTGGTTCGAATTGCTCGCGCTCGTCCAGGTTAGTGGAAAGGAACCCGCCATGAGATACCCGACTTCTTATCACACGAAACAGATCGATGGCTTCTCGATCTTCTACCGGGAAGCCGGCCCGAAAGATGCGCCGACGCTTCTCTTGTTGCACGGTCTTCCAACTTCTTCGCGGCAATTCGAGCCGCTCTTCGCGCGACTTTCTGATCGGTTTCACCTGGTCGCGCCCGATTACCCGGGTTTTGGACAGAGCGATTGGCCGGACCCAAAGAAATTTGCCTACACGTTCGATCACATCGCCGGGATCATGAATCACTTTACGGAAGCGCTGGGACTCTCCCATTACACACTTTATCTGCACGATTACGGCGGCCCGGTCGGCTTTCGCATGGCACTGGCGCACCCGGAACGCGTCGAGGCGCTCATCGTTCAAGACGCGGCCGGGCATAACGAAGGCCTTGGTGCGAATTGGGAAACGCGGCGCGAATTCTGGAAAGATCGCCCCGCTCACGAGGATGCGCTCCGCACCAATCTGCTTTCGCTCCAGACGACGCGAACCCGGCACGTCGGCAACGATCCAAACGTGGAGCGCTATGATCCGGATCTTTGGACCGATGAATTCTATTTTCTCAATCAGCCCGGCCAGGCGGAGATCCAAAGCGATCTGTTCTACGACTATCGGACGAATGTTGACGCCTACCCCAAATGGCAGGCCTGGATGCGCGAGAAGCATCCGCGCCTATTGGTGATTTGGGGCAAGTACGATCTCTCCTTTGATCCGGGAGAGCCGGAACGCTACCGCAAGGATGTGCCGAATGCGGAAGTTCACGTTCTCGACGCCGGCCATTTCGGATTGGACACGGCGGCAGATCAGATTGCGAAGATCGTCCGGGATTTCGTGAAATAAGGGGCATTCGACCGCCGCGGCCACAAACGCGTGCTCGTGAGGATCATCGCAGAATAACGAACGCGTCCGCGTTCCAGGGCCTGAAGCGCCGGTCAGACGGGGCTTGAGTCCGATCGCTAACCCGCTATCCTCCCAAGCCATGAATCGTGACCATCACCTTTGGTACTCTCACCGTCTCAACCGCGACATGGGCGTCGTCGTTTACGGCAATTACGGTATGCCCATTCTCGCCTTCCCGACCAGTTGCGGCGACGAATGGGAGCAGGAAGGTCAGGGCATGATCCGCACCCTAAGCCCATACCTGGAAGAGGGGAGAATTCGCATCTTCACGATCAACAGCGTGAACAGCGATGCCTTCCAAAACGAGGGAGCGCACCCCTTCCATCGGAGTTGGATGCAGGCGCAGTACGATGATTACGTGGCGAGTGAAGTCTTCCCATTCATCGACTCCCAGTGCCAGACGCCCGGCATCCCGATCACCACCTACGGCGCGTCGCTCGGCGCCTATCACGCGGCCAATACCCTCTTCAAGCATCCCGATCGGGTAAAGCGCTGCTACGCGCTCTCAGGTGTCTATGACATGCGGGATTCGATGGACGGGATGTACGACGACAACTTCTACTTCAATAACCCGGTGGACTATATGGCCAACCAGAGTGATCCCTGGTTTCTGCATCAGTATGGGAGTTGCGACATCCGGCTCGCGACCGGCTGTGGCCCTTGGGAGAACAGCGGGCCGACCTACGCAATGTCCAGGGTGCTGGCGAGCCGTGGGATTGCTCATCATCTGGACGACTGGGGCCCGAAGGGCGGGCACGAATGGCCCTACTGGCATCATCAGATGTGGGAATACGTGGGTCAGCACTACTAAGAACCGTTAGGTTCGCCGCGTTTCAAGCACCATGGCTAAGAAACTCTCTGGCGGCTGCGCCTGCGGTGCCGTCCGCTATCAGCTCCTCGCCCAGCCGATGTTCGTGAACTGCTGACATTGCGACGACTGAAAGGCAAGAAAAACAGGACTGACCCCAGGACTGACCCCTTTCAAGAATCCCGAATGTTCACGGGGACGGCGATGCGGCAGGCGTCGGGGACGATTTCTTTTCGTCGGCCTTATTCTGCGCGTTCTTCTTTCCAAGAAGATCGTGCTGCAATTCCTCAGTGACTTTCTTTTGGATCGCGCTCTTGATTGTATCGCCCAGCGAAAGGGACGCGGCGGGGCTCGGTTGAGGTGTCGGTGTCACGCTGCGTCGTTCGAGCGTGCGCACAATCGCGGGCGCGAAAATCGTCGCCACGATCGCGAACGTGATGAACAGGACGGCGAGAATGAAGATCGCTTTGGCGAGCGGAGAGAGTCCTTGGCGGGGCGCGGCTCCGGAGCGGAAAATGCCGGCGCGCACCTTGCCGATTCGCTTTGGCGGCGAGGGATTCCCAATTGCGTCCGCATAAAGATTGACTAACGAGACAACGATTCCGTGTTTCACTTCCACGTCGCCCAGTTCATGAAGATACGGCTGCCAGCGACGGTGTTGTCCCAGATCGTCCGCGACACGTTTACTCACAAGAATGTGGCCGGCATCACCGCAATCCATCACCCGCTGTGCGATGTTAATCCCAACGCCAGCGATGTTGTCGCGTCCGTTTGCGTCTTTCACCTGATGAACCGGGCCGCTGTGAATTCCCATTCTCACCAGCAGCGTTGGCTGCGCGCGCAGGGCCTGGCTAATCTGCAAGGCGCATTCCGCCGGTTCTTCCACCGAGCCGGTGAAAACCATCGCGACGCCATCGCCAGTCGGCAAGACCATGAGCTGTCGCGCAGCCTCGGCCTCGCGCGCCGCCTCGGTGTTGCGGACAACGTGGTTCAACTCCTGAACCGCTTCCGATTGTTCGTCGGTCAGCAGCTTGGATTAGCCGACGATGTCCAGAAAGAGCACGTGCGCGATCTCCAAACGCGTCTTGGACTTTTCTTCTTCAGCCATGACCCTTTCAATTTATGCCTTCGCGCCGTCAGTTCCTACATTCTTTTACCATGCCGATCCAGCTCTGACGTATCCGCGGAAGGGTAGCCTCCAGCTTTGCTTTCACCTTCACCCAATCAAGACCTTTGTGCCGGTTCATGTTCTTCTCGAAACGCGCCTGCAAGGTTTTGCGTAACTCTTCACGCTCGCGTGGCGACAACGTCTTCTTAGCTCCAAAATCCTTCATCATGGTTATCCCTGCTTGCAACGTCCCAGGGTATGATTGTGGTCAGTCCTCGGGCCATTGAACAGCCTGCGTGCGGTCTTCCGTTCGGAAAGAGACCTCAGGCAATCCAAGCTTGCGATTTTCTGCGCGCACTTTGCCTGCGACGCGGGCGGATGCTCCTTCCACCCGGGCGACGAATGCCGGCATCTCATTTCGACCCATCGTTTTCCTCGCGCTCATGAATCGATCAGTTTTGGGACGAAACTCGTATCATCGCCATCGCCGGCGGCGAGCCGTTTCGCCTGTCTGCGCGGCCGGCGCAGATCAATGACATCCCATCCTGCGCAATTTTTACTCCGATCTCGTGCGCATCGTTGAAACCAAACTCGCGCCGTTTTAAGTTCACAAATGAGCACCGACACATCCGCCGAAACCAAGTGTCCCTTTACTCACACCGCCGTCGCCGGGGGTGCCCCGACCGATCTCGATTGGTGGCCGAACCGGTTGAAGGTCGAGCTGCTGCACCAGCATTCTGCCAAGTCCGATCCGATGGGCGAGGATTTCAATTACGCGAAGGAATTCAAGAGCCTCGATCTCGCGGCAGTCAAAAAAGATCTTGCAGCGCTCATGACCGACTCGCAGGATTGGTGGCCGGCGGACTTCGGCCATTACGGCGGTCTGTTCATCCGGATGGCGTGGCACAGCGCCGGCACCTATCGCACCGGTGACGGTCGCGGCGGCGCTGGTCGGGGGCAGCAGCGATTCGCGCCGATTAATAGCTGGCCGGACAACGTTAGCCTGGACAAAGCGCGGCGCCTGCTCTGGCCGATCAAGCAGAAGTATGGCCGCAAGATTTCGTGGGCCGACCTCATGATTCTCGCCGGCAATGTCGCGCTCGAGACGATGGGTTTTAAGACTTTCGGCTTCGCGGGCGGCCGCGAGGACACCTGGGAGCCGGATCGCGATGTCTATTGGGGGCGCGAGACGACCTGGCTGGGCGGCGACATTCGTTACGGGCATGGGTCCGAGGGCGTGGAAAAGCCGGGCGGAGTCGT
>JBOHXL010000145.1:0-8904 GCA_050736975.1 Chthoniobacterales bacterium
GAACCCATCTCATAAATAGGAAATGGTTGCGCGAGGTTCCGGCGGGCGACTGGCAAGGCGCGAGGAAGGAGCGTAGCCATCCCGCGGGTGCGGGATGACTGGAGCAACGCCGCCAGACGCCCGCCATAACTTCGCCCAAAGGGTGGCCGATCTTTGGCGCAGCGGCGGCGTTGCTCGTCGGTCAAAGAATCCATCAAGGATATTCTTCCTCCTCGCGCCTTGTCGCCGCAGCAAATCTCTGGCAACGCAACCGTTCCCTATTTATGAGATGGGTTCTAGCTTGCGCGGCCGCACGCGGATGAAAACTGCGGCGCAACGGTCGCCCGCCAGGCCATTCCCCTCGCGGCAAGTCGGATTGGTTTGCCGCATGCTCTCCGAGAGCTTGACAAACCGGCGCCAGATCGATACAACCCCCAAAACCGCGATCAGCCACTTCGAAGCAAATGAAAAAACAGCTTATCATCACAATCAGTTGCTTTCTCTTGATCGCACGTTTGACCTACGGCGCGGACGAAGCATTGATCCTGCAGAGCGGCGGCTCCAACAGCATAACCCTCAGTTCAGGGACCGCTTCTTTTACCCTAAGCGTTTCGTCGTCCTGGACTGGTTACAGTTCCATCGGCTTGTCGTATTGGTTGCAAGTGCCGACTACGGTGGCGACAAACTTTACGCTGACCAATGTTACCTACGGAACCACCTTTCCCTGCCCGAATCAGACGACGCCCTCCACGGTTCCGTTCAACGACTCGCAGCCTCAGGACGGAGCAGATCCCGGTTACACAATTGAGACGCGTTGCCTGGGCGCTACCGTGGACGACTTTAACAATCTGCCAGGACCGGGAGCCTATCTGGATACGACAATGACGGTAAACGTAACCGGACTCGCGGCGGGCACCTATGTGATGAGATCGACCGTCGCCGGCTCCAGAAAATCTGAGCAGAGCGACATGAATTTCGTTAGTCACGACTTCCCGCAGGCTTTCTTCACGATTGTCGTTTCGCCGACGTCCAAAGCGCGGCTGAAACTCTCCCCTAACTCCGGACCGCCCGGAGCATCGATCCGAGTCCAAGGCAGCGGGTTTGCCCCCTCCGAGCAGGTGAAGCTCTTTTTCACAGACTCGTCGACCGGGAGGACCCAGCTAGGGACTTTCACGACCAACTCGAATGGAGCCTTGACGGCGCAGGTGACCATCCCGCTCAACGCGACCACAGGCGTGCAAACGATCGGGAGCACCGGCCTGACGAGTGGTCAGCGGCCAACAGCGAAGTTTACCGTGACCTAGGAGATTGCCGAAGCCTTGCCCTCCGTTAGTCAGCCGCGTGCTTCACGGGAAGCCAGCTCATACTGCCCTCGTTGCAACGGCGCTCCGTCACCGTCGCTGGAGTTAGCAATAAAGCACCACGCTCACCGAGTTCCGCGACCGGTCACTCTTCGCCTTCGAGTTTGGCGCGCAACTTCTTCGTCACCCGCGCGACCGCCTGCGTCGCCCGTTCGCGCGGTCCGCTCGTCTCGGTTTGGATTTGATGGATCGCCCGGTCCATCGCCGTCTTGATGCTCGCTGCCGTTCCGCCTTTCTCGCACTCTCGCACCAGCACGCCTTCCAGCCGCGCGATCACGGCATCCACGGTGTAGTTGGGATTCACTTCGGGTCTCTCATGCGTTTTGATCGCACTATAGACATCGATCATCTCTTCGCTGTTCGCAGCCCAGCGCAGCACTCGATAGAAAAGCGCACCTTGCCGCTCGCCCTTGAAGATCAGGTCGACCAAGGCCGCGATGAGCGACACGGGCATAAGCGCGAAATCGCGCAGGTTGGAGAAAAACATTTTGAGCTGAAAGACGAGAACATCGCGAAAAAAACTCCAATGATCGTTGCTATCGGGTTTCACCGCGAGCGGACCTGGTGAATTCATGACGACATTCTAAACCGCGGTGGCCAGGAGAGGAAAGCGCGGCTTCACTCCTGGCAAGGCGCGGCCGGGTTTCGAGAAGCCAACCGGTCGTCGGGCTTTGCGCGGCGTGCTTGCCAATAAGTTGCCGCCGGTCTTTCATGCCCTCATGGCGAACGAACTGACACCGCAAAAAATCATGCAACTCGGTCTTGGCTTTTGGGGCAGCAAGACGTTGCTCAGCGCGATCGAGCTGGGCCTGTTCACCGAGCTGGCCAGGGAGCCGCTCGAGGCAAACAAAGTGCGCGACCGTCTGCAACTTCATCCGCGCAGCGGGCGAGACTTTCTCGATGCGCTCGTCGCGCTCGGGATGCTGGAACGCGACCCGGAAGGAAAATACCGCAACACACCGGAGACGGATCTTTTTCTCCACCGCGGGAAGCCGAGTTACGCCGGGGGCATCCTCGAAATGGCGAACCTGAGGCTTTATCCGTTTTGGAGTCAACTGACTGAGGGATTGCGCTCCGGCCAGCCCCAGAACGAGGCCCAAAGCGGCACCAATCCATTCGACACGATCTACGCCGATCCAAAACTGCTGGAGAGTTTTCTCCGCGGCATGACCGGTATCAGCCTGGGCGCGGCCGTCGTTCTGGCGAAAAAGTTTCCGTGGCAGGATTATCAGAGCTTTGTTGATATCGGAACCGCGCAAGGCGCCCTCCCGGTCCAGGTGGCGCTGGCGCACCCGCATCTCACCGGCGGCGGATTCGACTTGGAAGTAGTCCGACCCATCTTCGAGAAATACGTCGCCAGTCACGGCTTGTCCGACCGGTTGAAATTCCACTCGGGCAGTTTCTTCACCGACACGCTTCCGCCGGCTGAAGTGCTGGTGATGGGCCACATCCTGCATGATTGGAATCTGGAGGAGAAAAAGATGCTGCTGCGCAAGGCCTGCGCCGCGCTCCCGGCCAAGGGAGCACTCATTGTTTACGAGGCCTTGATCGATGATGACCGGCGCGAGAACGCTTTCGGTTTGCTCATGAGCCTCAACATGCTGATCGAGACGCCGGGCGGCTTCGATTACACTGGCGCGGATTGTCAGGCATGGATGCGCGAAGCCGGCTTCCGCGAGACCCGCGTTGAGCACCTTGCTGGTCCAGACTCCATGGTGGTGGGGATGAAGTGACTAACGACCGGCTGGGACGGCGGAAAACTCGTTAGGCACGACTTGCTTCTTACTGGCTCGCGAAGAACCAGGATGAAACCGAACCGGCTTTTCCTTCTCACGCTCCTGGCCATGATCGCCTTCGCCAGTAACTCCCTGCTCTGTCGCGCGGCGCTAAAACATACCGGCATTGACGCCGCGAGTTTTACTCTCATCCGAATCCTTTCCGGCGCGGGCGCGCTTTGGCTCATTATGAAACTGCGCCGCACACCATGGATAGGCGCCAGCAACTGGTTATCCGCACTGGCCCTCTTCGTCTATGCCGCCGCCTTTTCGTTTGCCTATAACACTCTGGCGGCGGGCACTGGCGCGTTGCTTCTTTTCGGCGCGGTCCAGGCCACCATGATTCTTTGGGGTCTTTCCAAAGGAGAAAGCCTCCGTGCGGCCCAACTTTTCGGTCTCGCCCTCGCCGCGGCCGGCCTGGTCCTGCTCTTGTTTCCAGGTCTGTCAGCCCCGTCGTTAGGCGGCTCGGCCTTGATGCTCGGCGCCGGGGTCGCGTGGGGCATTTATTCGCTCCGCGGCAAGGGCGGGAAGAATCCGGCCGGGGCTACGGCTGGCAACTTCCTCCGGGCTGTTCCCTTCGCGGTCGCGCTCGGCATCTTCCTCTTCCCCTGGACGCATTTCGATCGTGCGGGAGCCGTTTACGCCATCCTTTCCGGCGCGATCGCTTCCGGGGCGGGTTACGTGATCTGGTATGCCGCGCTCCCGGGGTTGAAAGCGGCCAGCGCCGCCACCGTTCAGCTCAGTGTCCCGGTCCTCGCGGCCAGCGGCGGCATTCTCCTGCTTGCTGAACCCCTCAGCCTGCGCTTCGTGCTCGCGTCCCTCGCCGTCCTTGGCGGGATTGCCCTGGTTGTGCTCGAAAAACGCGCCTCCACCTGATTCGTTAGGCTGGAACCCATCTTTCACTTCTTCCTTTCTAATTCCCGCAGGCGCTGTTAACCGAACGACGATGAAACGGCTCCTCTGGCTCGATATAACAAAAGGCCTGGCGATTCTCTTCGTCGTTTATTTCCATTTTTTTCGGACCTACTTCGAGCACGGCGCGGTCCCTCCGCTCGACTGGAGCAGCGTCGCGACCGGCCTGATGGCTTTCCTCGAGCTCGCCTGGTTTAACATTTCCGATCTCGGTTTCCATGCGGTCGGGGTTTTCATCATCCTCAGCGGCTGGGTCCTCATGCAATCGACCGAGCGCCGGGCCGCGAGCGGCACGGTGGCGTGGGGCGCCTGGTATCGAACGCGGCTTTTCCGCCTTTACCCGATGTATTGGGTCGCGCATTTGGTTTACCTCGTTTCGCCCTTCACCGCCCGCTTCGAGAAAATCGACGGCCGGATCGTGCTCAGCCTGCTTGGTCTGCGCTTCGTCGATATCAGCATGAACTTTTACTACCTGAACGCAGCCTGGTGGTATTTCTCGATGCTCATTCAGTTCTATCTCATTTTCCCGATCCTCTTTTGGGTGGCGAGAAAGCTCGGGCCCTGGCCTTTTCTGCTGGGAGCGTGCGCCCTTGGATTTCTCGTGCGCTACCTAATGCTTATTCCCTATCCACAAAACGGCATGTGGGTCCTGGGCGGCTGCGCCATTTGCCGCCTGCCGGAATTCGCCCTCGGCATGGCACTGGGAATGTGGGATAGCCATTCGCCGGATCGCGTGCAACGATTCCTCCTCGGCGGCTACGGGCTGGCCATCGGAGTGCTGCTCTATCCGGCCGCCCTCTGGCTTTATCATAATGGGCTCACTTATACCTTTGTCGACTTCGCGACTGGCGGCTGCTGCTTTCTCGTCCTGGCCGGCCTTGCTGGATTGATCGCGAGATTTCCCTACCCCGCCAGGGTCATCGGGTTGGTCGGTGCGTTCTCCTACGGCATTTATCTCATCCACCAACCTTATGTGATTTGGCTGGGACTGCGCATCCGCGAGCAACCAATCTGGATGTTCCTGCTCATCACACTCGCGACTCTCACAGTCCTGGGCGCGTGGGGGATCATCCTGGAAAGAATAACCAACTCGTTCGTCAACAAACTCACCCGCAAGACGCGGCCTTCAGCTACCCTTTAATCGATGCCAACCGGACTTGCCGCTTCACCGTTCTTGCACGCCACGTAGACTGTGCTCTCCGAGGTGCCTTCGAGCAGCGGATTGGGGAAACTGACGATATGCGCCCGGGCCGTCGCGAAAGCGCCTTCGAGCGCACCAAGGAAGCCTTCCTCTGGCGGCTCATCGGACCAGAGAGCGAAAACTCCGCCAGGATATAAGTGTGCGGCCAGGGCGCGGAGCCCTTCCGCCTCGTAGAAAGCGGCATTGCGCACATCCAGCAGGTGGCGCGGCGAATGATCGATATCCAGCAGCACAGCGTGGAACCGACGGCCCGGCTGCGCGCTATCGAATCCCTCGGTCGATCGCGCGCAGGCAAAGAAGTCGGCGTGCAACATCCGGCAGCGCGGATCGCCCATGAGCTTTTCGCCCAGTGGCACGATGCCACGCTGGTGCCACTCGATCACGGGCCGCAAGGCATCGACAATCAGGAGCGACGCCACCTCGCGATGCTCGAGGGCCGCCACCGCGGTATAGCCCAGCCCAAGGCCACCCACCACCACATCCCACGATGCGCCCTTCAATTCCGACAATCCAAGATGCGCCAGCGCCACCTCCACTTCATGGAACAAGCTCGACATCAAAAACGCATCGCCCAGCTTGACCTCATAGACCTCCATCCCGCCTAACGACAACATTCTTCGCCGACGCAGAATCAGTTCGCCCAACGGAGTCTTGCGGTAATCCAGCTCCTCAAAGTCTCGGCTCATAAGATTGGTCAGGCCGGAATCAAAAGCGGCTCGCGGATCGCGTCCTATCTCGATTGCGCGGCGCGGACGTGCCCGGTCTGGACTCAGCCCTTCGCGACCGCGTACTTCGGCTCGCGCACTTCCTTGCGGATGGCCGCGAACATTTTTCGGATCGCCATCCGACTCCCGGTGTTGGCGATAAGAGCCGGGATCCCACCGCCGCCATCCGTGTAGATGCGATAAGTGGCACGGGTCCCTCCTGCGCCATCCGGTTCGATGAGCCAGCCGCCTTCGCAAATCTTGACTCGCTCCACGCCCGGCTTCTCCGACGGGCCGAGGTTGTTGGCCGGCTCCCACTGAATGCGATAGATCGGGCCGTTTGGCCCGGTCGTTTTGAAATCCTCTGAGCGCAGAGTGTAATCGCGATCACTCACCAGCGGTAGCTCAAGGCGCTGGTAGGCGACCGTGCAATCGCCCGTTCTCGTCAGCACGCTGCACTCCGATGTATAAGGCATGAAGCTGGGATAGGCTTCGACGTCAGCGAGCACGGCGAAGACCACGCTCGAGGTCGCGTCGATCATCCCCACCGTCTTGAACTCTTTCAGGGCCGAGCCGGCACGCGCCCGGCTGTAAATGATGAGCCCATCGCGATTCGACTCTTCTTTCCATTTCGCTGCTGTCGCGTTATCCGCTGCGCCAAGCTGAACGGAAAAGAGGAGAAGGAGAGAGATAAAAGCGAGTCGGTGCACGTAGAAATGGGCGTTGCCGCCGGCCATCCATACGCAGATTCCGACTCATTGATAGCCTCCTTTGCAAATTAGCTGAAGAAAATCGACCAGCGGCCTGCCGGCAAATCGCCAGATATTCGGCGACAAACCGGGCGTCGCGACCGGCTTTTGGTCGCTCGCCCAGGAAATGGCGCGAACGAAACGGGAGATTACCGGCCATGCCGAATTTCTCGAATGGTGCAAATGGCTCGCACAATGCCTGGCCGCGTTTCGCGAAACCCATACCTATCGGGCCCGTGCATCCCCGTCGTGAGGCGCGCCCTCTCCGCGCTCGATCTCCGCCACTTCTTCGATCGTTAGGCGAAAATCCATCGCCCCGGGATGAAGCCGTCGACCAGGTCGGCCTTACGCGCCCCGACGACCCCGCCGCTGACGGCGGGTCGCGCGGCGTCCAGACAATCGCGACTTCCGCCGATCCCCGCTTCTCTCTCCGCTGGCTTTCATTCGACAACGGCATTAACGTTCAGCCTTCAGCTTAATATCGTTAGGTTATGAAATCGTTCCTCGTCCACCCTTTTCTCCCGTCTATTGCTCTGGTCTTGCTTTGCTCGTGTGCCAGTCATCCACCGGTTGCGACCACTCCCGGGCCCGGGCCTGCCCCGCACCTCCCCAGGTATTCGAAAGCGGAGGCGGCGAAATGGGTGATCTATAAGCCCGAGCCGCAATATCCCGCGGAAGCCCGTCGGTTGAAGCTCCGCGGATCGGGCATCTATCTCCTGAGGGTGCAGATTAGCGCGGGACGCGTGAAAAAAGTAACCGTGCTGCAAAGCGCTGGTTCGCCCGTCCTCGATGCGGCCGCGATAGACGCTTTAAAGCAGTGGCGATTTAAGCCCGGCGCGCTGCCGCCGATCAAGGTAGTCTTTCCGCACCGTCAGGACCCCTTCGCCATGGCCGATTCGTTACGAAGGGTGCAGATCACTTTCAGGCTCTGGCCACAAAAACCCTCGTCGTCGCTTGCGCCCCTTCCGACACCCACCACCAGTCAGCCGGCCGGGCGCGGCGTCACACCATAAACACGCCAGAGGCTATGAAAGCCAGGGGGTTTTCGGACAAGACGGCCACACGCTTCGCTGACTTCCTAAAACCCCGCGACCCTGCTCGATCGCGTCCAGCATAGCTTGTCCGAGCCAATCCCAGTCGGGGCGCTGTATCGCGCCAGTTGCACGCTGTAGCTACTGGGAGTCAGGACAAAGCGCAGCGGCAACTCCAGCACCAATGGGCCGCGCCGGAGTTTCCATTTGCCCAATGTCTTCTCGACCGAGCGATCAAAGGCGGGGTCGCCGCTGCTCTTGAGCACCTTTGTCAGAAAAAACACTGCCCCAAACACTGACCCCACTCTTCAGTCTCCCATGGTTACACGGCTAGAGGCTATCCGGAAAGTAAGTGTGCATGAGAGCAGGTTAGAGGAAGCGTGAAGCGATCAGGCAACATCCCAGAGTGGCGAAAGCGAGGTAGAGTGCGCTTTGCTTTTCCCAGCGGATCAAGAGGCGTCGATGATTGCCCAACCAGGCAATGGTGCGTTCGATATGCCAGCGCCGTGGGTAGCGGCGCAAAGCTCGACCGTCTTGGGTTTTGTTTTCCGGTTTGCGGTTTTTGCGGTGCGGGGCGATCATCTCGATGCCTAACTCAGCGAGCGCTTCGTCCAAAGGATCGCTGTCATAAGCCTTATCGCCAAGCAGGCGCTCGGGCGGGAGTTCTTCCGCCCCAAAGGCCAAGGTCTGCTGCACCATCTGGGTTTCTCCGCGATCGGCCGGAGCTTGCGAGAGGGCCATCGGAACTCCCTTGCCATCAACGATTAATTGCGTTTTGGAGCCTTTACCATGCCGCGTCAGTCCGATCCCGTCGCCGCCACCCCGGCTCCGCACAAAAGTCGCATCCACGTGACACTCGGCCAAATTCAAACGCCCCGTCTCGGCTAACTGGCGCACAATCTGCGCGAGTAACTTGCGAAAGACCATCCGTTGACTCCACATCTTCAGATAGTCATGCACGGTCGACTTCGGCGGAAAGGTCTTGGGCAGATAGCGCCACTGAATTCCGGTATAGAGAACAAAGAGGAGCGCTTCAAAGACCTCTCGGCTATCCGCTCGCGGCCGACCGAACGAACTGCGCCTTTCTATCTCCAAGCTCGGACCGAAGAGTTTCCACTGCTCATCAGATATAAACATGCCTAACCATATCTATGTTCACAGTTATCTCAAAGACTTTTCGGACAGCTTCTAG
>JBOHXL010000146.1:0-5187 GCA_050736975.1 Chthoniobacterales bacterium
CCTTCCGCCCCAGGCCGGTCTCTACGCGTGTCTCTTTTCCGGTCTTGTCTTTTGGTTGTTTTGCAGTTCCCAGCAGACCGCCATCACCGTTACGTCCTCAATTTCAGTGCTGGTGGGAGCATCGCTCGGGGATCTGGCGGGAGGCGACACCTCGCGATTCGGTGGGCTGGCGGCCTGCACGGGTTTACTGGTCGGTGCGATCGCGTTTGTCGCCTGGCTGGTTAAAGCCGGCGTGATCGTTAACTTCATTTCTGAAAGTGTGCTCGTTGGCTTCAAGTGCGGCATCGCGCTGTTCATTGCCAGCACCCAGCTACCAAAGTTCTGCGGCTTCAAGGGATCGCACGGCGACTTCTGGGAACGCTCCGGCTATTTTCTTTCGCATCTGGGTGGTACGAACATTGCCTCGCTCGTTCTGGGACTATGCGCGCTCACGGTCCTGGTGCTGGGCAAGAGATTCCTCAAAAACAAACCGGTCGCGCTCTTCGTGGTCATTGCCGGTATTCTTGTCGCTTGGAGGATGGATCTCACCAGCCTGGGGGTGAAGGTCCTCGGCGAGGTGCCTCAGGGAATGCCACCGTTTGGGTTGCCCGCGGTACATCTGTCCGACCTTAACGATCTGCTGCCCCTGGCCCTGGCTTGTTTTCTTATCGGCACGGTGGAAACGGCGGCTCTCGGTCGCATGTTCGCGCGCAAACACGGCTATCGCTTCGACGCGAACCAGGAGCTTCTCGGTATCGCTGGAGCAAATGTCATGGCGGGATTGGGTCACGGTCTTCCGGTGAGCGGTGGGATGTCGCAGTCGCTTGTCAACGAGAGTGGCGGCGCGCGGACCCCCATGTCGGGATTGGTCGCGGCCCTGTTTACCTTTCTCGTGGTCATGTTCTTGTCCGGCGCGTTGCGAAATCTCCCGCAGCCGGTGCTCGCGGCCATCGTGCTTATGGCTGTCGCCGGACTCTTCAAGCTGGCCGCGCTCAAACATCTTTGGCGGGCCGATCGCAGTGAGTTCGTGGTGGCGGGCGCGGCGTTGTTAGGCGTGCTTGGCTCCGGACTTCTGCGCGGCGTTCTGATCGGCGCGATCATTTCTCTCGTTCAACTTCTGCGCCGCGCTTCGCGGCCACACGTGGCTTTCCTCGGACGCATCCCTGGGGCGCGTCGATTCTCGGACATGGCGCGCCATCCGGACAACGAACCTGTCCCCGGCGCGCTTCTCTTTCGCACCGAAGCCAGCCTCCTTTACTTCAATGCCGATTACGTGCGCGAGACGGTCATGAAACGTGTTGCCGAGATGGGCACTGGCTTGCGTCTGGCGATTTGCGATCTCTCGACCTCCCCTTACGTCGACCTGGCCGGCGCGGAAATGCTGGCGGGACTCCACGATGAGTTCGCCTCAGCGAATGTCCGGCTGCAGATTGTCGAAGCCCGCTCCTCGGTGCGTGATCGGCTGCAGGCGGAGGGAGTTGAAAACAAAGTCGGCCCCATCGACCGATTTAAGTCGGTGGCTGATGCAGTGGATGATTTTTTGAATTCGGGCCCCCATACGACCGGGCGATGATCGCGAAGCTTTTAATTGCCTTGACCCTCGTCGCGATCACCGTCGCTATTCACGCTGCCGGTATTGGCATGGCCCTGAGCCACACCTCGCGTTCGACCGAGCGCCTGGCGACACGCTTCTGGCCGATCACCTGGCTCCTGATCCGCATCGCCTGGTTGCTCATTCTTTTTCACCTCTGTGAGATCGCAGTCTGGGCACTGTTTTTCTGGTGGCAGAACTGCCTGCCTGATGCCGAATCGTCATTCTATTTCTCCGGCGTCACCTACGCGACCCTCGGTTATGGCGACCTCCTCCTGCCGAAAGCGTGGCGTCTCTTCGGGCCGCTTGAGGCCCTCATCGGCTCTCTGATGTGCGGCCTGTCTGTGGCATTTTTCTTCGGGGTCTTGGCAAAACAATTCCTCAAACGTTTGGACGCTAAGGAGACAATCCCTTCATGAGCCGGGTACCATCTGTTCGCACGGGCCGAAGAAGCGGTCACAAAGATCGGGTGAACACTTTGAATAACCGTATCTCCAAGGTCCAATTGACAAGGCGGGCAGCGGCTGTAAAGATGGTCTCATGAAGGCAAAGACGCTCTTGTTCTTGATCGCAGCTGCGCTGCTCGCCGCTGGCGCGCAGAAATCGTCGGGCGCAACAGTCCCTGCGGGGACGATCGTTACTGTCCGCACCATGGCACCAGTCTCTTCGGTAGATCCGCGTGGCAGAGCCGTTCCATTCCAAATCGCACGGCCGGTCGCGGTCGGTGGGAAGGTGGCAATTCCTACCGGGACACATCTAAGCGGAAGGGTAGTCACCTCGCGGCGTCTTGCTCATAGCGGGGATCAGCTAACCGTTGATATTACCAGTGTTCATATCGCGGGGCGTGACGTTCCAATTACCACGAGTGGTCCGCAGGTTTTGAGCAACAACATCAGGACAAGAAACAACGTTAGCATTTCACACGCGAATTACACCGTGGCCTCGGGTAAATTGATGCAGTTCAAATTGGCGCAACCGCTCGTCTTTTAGTCGAATTAGTCTGCCCCGCAGCGGACTAAGGCCATTGTCCGCTATGCTCGCCGGGGAGGTGCCTTTACATTACGGAGCAAGAAGGCAGGTGACCGAGCCACCATCATTCGTTATGGATGAATTCGACTTTGAGAAGCTGACCAAAGAAAGACGGGAGTCACTCGCCCGGACGATCCGTCCCATCAGCGTGGCAGAAATGAAAACACTGGGCGAAGAGCTGTTCAAATATGTCGATGACCCTTGGCGCGATGCTTACTTTGGGTTCATCGCCGAGAACCCTGGCGCCACCTTTCACCACGCGACGACCAGCGATGGCGTGCACACTCTTTACTGTAAGGACAAGGATAAAGGGATCTGGTTCCTTCCCGGTCAGGGGAAAGGTCCGCTCCAGGCAACCGGGAGGCGTACCATGAAGGAGCTGATCGAGGGATGTCGCTGATTGCGGTGAGCACCTTTGCGCCGCAGCGCAACGGATTCTACGTCCCAAGAAAACGGAGTACGTCTGGCAAGGCCTTTTCTTCGCTGGGCTCGACGTCGTCGCCAAAGTGGAATCGCTCCCTGAGTCGGATGTGAGCAAGCGCCTCGGTTCAAACTGGCCGTGCCGTATTAATTGAAATGACAACAACTCCTGGCGCGAGGACGCAATGAAGAACGGAATCGCGCTTTTCGCCCTCGCCACGTGCGTTCTTGTGGGTTGCGCCGGGCCCAACGAAGTCAGCGTAAAGCGTCCGGTCTTTTATCCCGTCCCCGTGGGACGAGGCAGCCTGGCAAACGCGGAAGCGGAGATCTCGAAAGGACTGAAAGAGAACCGGAACAAACCAACCGACGCGCTCGACGAATACCTGACCGCGGCTCAAACTGCCGAACGTCAACTGCTGCGCGAGCCGCGGGATGCAACGGCGAAACGCGATTACAACTTCGCTGTCGGTCGGATCCTTGAAATCATCCAGGAGGCGAAGCTCGATCCGTGGAAGAAACCTCTGACGGTCCCGGGCGCGAACGGCGATTTCGTCCTTGTTCACATCCCAGACCCACGCCCGGAATGGAATCCCAAGCTTTATGACTTCACACCGGCGGACCAATTCGATGTTCATGGCAAATTTGTGACCGAGCGCACAACGCGCGACGGGATCGGCGCGCCGATCGTGGCGGTGGAACGGGAGCACAATGTGAATGCTCGCGAGAGCTTCGCCCCGTCCCGCGTTTTCTACAGCGTCACCGCGGTTGCCCGCTTCCAAGGCCGGCGCTGCGTGCTCTCATTTGAAGACCCCCTCTCGACTGAAACGGTCAAGATCGACGGTCACACCTTTCCACTCGCTGGAGACTTCACCGTGCCGCTTGCGGTCATGCTCGACACGACGGACCCGAACAAGCACATCCTCGGGCAGTTGCTGAATCCCGAGAAATTCGCGTCTACCGCCCAAGTCGAACGACTCCAACCATATGATCCGAAGAAGACAATTGTTCTTGTCATCCACGGGCTGATGTCTTCGCAGGCAACATGGACGCCGATGATCAATACGTTGCGCGGCGATCCCGAGATCAGAAAACACTACCAGTTTTGGTTCTACAGTTACCCCAGCGGCTATCCCTATCCTTATTCCGCCGCGGTTCTGCGAGACGAGCTGGACAGGGTCGAGAAGGTTTTCCCCAATCGTAAGCCAATGGTCTTGATCGGCCACAGCATGGGGGGTTGCATCAGCCGATTACTCATCACGGACAGCGGCGAGCAACTCTGGATGAAAATTTTTGGCAGGCCGCCGGAGGAAGTGCCTCTTTCACCGCATACCAGGCAGCTATTCACCGAAGATCTCATTTTCCGCCATCGTCCGGAGATCGGCCACGTCATCTTTATCTCCGCGCCGCTTCGTGGCAGCAATCTTGCCACCAGCTGGGTCGGTCGGATCGGGGCGAGCCTGGTTAAAGCGCCGAGCCTGCTCCGTGTGGCGCACGCCGAGATGCTGAGTGTGACCAATATCAACGAGGACGAGCTCAAGCTGAAACGCGCTCCGAACAGTGTGGACACGCTCTCGCCGAAAAGCCGATTTGTGCAGGCGATAAACACCATCCCGATCACTCCGGGTATCCCATACGACACCATTATCGGCGATCGCGGCAGAGGCGACAGCCCGAACTCGAGCGATGGCATAGTGCCGTATTGGAGTTCGCACATGGACGGTGCGAAGTCGGAGGAAATCGTCCCGTCCGGTCACGCCGCGCAACAAAATCCGCAGGCCATCAAGGATGTGCTTCATCTTCTCAAGCGCTATGCGCGCGAAAGCCGTCGCGAGAGTTCGAATGGGACTCGACGATTTGGTCGGACGGCAAGCGCCACGCAGCGGCGCAGCCAGCCCGCTGGTCCCGGAAAAAAGGCGGAGTGACGCGATCTTGACACACGCCGGACGCCTGCTGAGATTGAACCCGGAGGAGTTTATCGCGACGTGAAGATTTTTACCTATTCCAAATGGGATGCCGCTGCTGTGCTCTGTGGGGTCCTCCACTTCGGATACGTCGTCGCACTTTTCTTCGTGTTTCCGTATGCCCCATGGTGGCTGTTGATCTGCCTGGGACTCCTGTATTCCGTCAGCGTCTCCTGGAACATCAATGGCGTTTCACATAATCTTATC
>JBOHXL010000147.1:0-5832 GCA_050736975.1 Chthoniobacterales bacterium
GAAGAAGCTGCTCAACATGAGCGTGAACGAAATCGAACTGAGTGTGCGCGCGGCCAATTGCCTCAACAACGCCAACATCACCACCGTCGGCCAGCTCGCGCAAAAAACCGAGGCGGAGATGCTAAAATATCGCAACTTCGGCAAGAAATCGCTCAACGAGATCAAGGACAAGCTGCAGCAACTTGGGCTTGGTCTGGGTCAGAAATTCGACCCGGGCCTGGTCGACATCCCAGTCGCGGCCGATGGCGCGAATGGCGCCGAAGAAGAGTAGTCGTTAGGCAAAGTCCGCCGGAAGAACCAGCCATGAGACACCAAAAGAAGACCGTCAAGTTGGGCCGCACCGCCGAGCACCGCAAAGCGCTCCTCGCGAATCAGGTTTGCAGTTTGATCGCGCATCAGCGGATCAAAACCACCCTGGCCAAGGCAAAGGCGGTCCGCCCACTCGCGGAAAAGATGGTAACGCTGGGTAAGAACGGCTCGCTCCACGCACGCCGCACCGCGCTCTCCGTTCTGCGGCAGAAGGACGCGGTCAAGAAATTGTTCGACGACATCGCGCCGCGCAGCGCCGATCGCAAGGGCGGTTACACCCGCATTGTCAAACTCGGCCAGCGCAAGAGCGACTCAGCCTCAATCGCTTTCCTCGAGTGGGTCGATGCTCCGGAGGTGGTCGAGGAAACGGCTCCCGCAGAAAAAGGCAAGAAACGCAAATCTGCCAAAGGGGAGGCGGAATCGAAGCCGGCGGGCAAAGGCAAAAAGAACGAGCCTAACGAATAAAGGCATTGAGAGCCTGGAGCCGTCCCGCTTTTGGCACGGCTGCATCCCGGCTCCGTGACACACGAGATGCTGCAGCATTTTGCCTTCGTTTCATAACCGCTTTACTGCCCGATAGTTGAGCAACTCCTGCACCGGTGGCATGACGATTGCATAAGCACGTGGTGTTCAAGAAAGGACACCATGACAACACCAATCCAAGCCAGGCCGGTTCATCAGGAAAGCACTTATCAACTTCTCGTTCGGTCGGAAGAGAAAGAGCGTGGGTTGATTGAGGGCATCGTCTATCTGCTGCTCATCATCGCGACAACTGTGTCGATCTGGCAATTCAGTCACCAGCCGGTGACGTTCGCCGAAATCGGTGACGCGCATGCGCAGAAAGTGGCCGCGCTGATGTAGACGTCGCCCTGTGGGCGATGCGGGCGGACACAGCATCAGCGAGAGTCAGCTTTCTGCCGCGCTCTGCAGAGCGAGACGCCTACAAGCGCAGCGTCGTCAGGCGCCAGGTCAATTCGCCATCGGCGGCGATTTCGAGGGATGCGACACTCGGTGGCGCACCGCGGTTTGGACGGGTCACGCAACCGGGATTGAGGAAAAGCACGCCGTCTTTTCGCTCATTGCGCGGCACATGGGTGTGGGCATGCAGCAGCACGTCGATGTTTTCCGGCGGCTGCGCCGGCGGGATGTGCACGAGGCGGAAACGGACGCCGTTGCGTTTCAAATCCACTACCAGCGGCCACTCGAAGGTGCCGTCGCAATTACCTCTCACGAGAGTTAACGGTCGCCCGAGATTTTCCAGCCTAACGACCAAACTGGGCGCGCAGACGTCGCCCAGATGCCAGATTTCATCCGCCCCTTCGGCCAGCGCTTCGAGGTTTTCCGGGAGATGATTGTGCGTGTCGGCCAGGACGAAGACGCGAAGCGGCGGCACGCTGATATTCTCGCACAAAGAGCGCGGCGGACGCGAAGGCAGATCGCTAAATTTTGTGGTGAGCCTTTGCGTCCGTCGTGCGAGGCGTTAGGTTGAGTCCTGTGTCTTTCAACAACTTCGGGCTTTCCCCGGAAGTCGTGCGGGGCACCCAGGCGATGGGCTTTACGCTGCCAACGCCGATTCAACTCCGCGCATTTCCAATCATTTTATCCGGCAAAGATCTCGTCGGCACCGCGCAAACCGGTACCGGTAAGACCGCTGCCTTTGCCCTGCCGATCCTGACTTTGCTTGCGCAACACGGCGCGTTTCGCTGCCTCGTGCTGGAGCCAACCCGTGAGTTGGCGGCGCAGGTTGAGACCGCTTTTCGCGATTACGGACGTTTCACCGATATTCGAGTGACAGTGATTCATGGCGGCGTCGGCTACGGGAAGCAGCGGGAAGATTTGAAACGTGGGATGGACGTTGTCGTCGCCACGCCCGGTCGACTGCTCGACCACCTCCAGCAGGGCACCATGAACTGTCGCGACGTCACCATTCTCGTGCTCGATGAAGTCGATCGCATGCTCGACATGGGTTTCCTGCCCGATGTTCGCCGGATCGTCAGACAGGTTTCGACCGATCGTCAGACGCTGCTTTTTTCCGCGACCCTTCCGCCCGAGATTGAGCGGCTGGCGGCGACTGTTTTGCACGAGCCGGAGACGGTCGAGATTGGGGCGTGGCGTTCGCCCGCCGAAACCGTGACCCATGCCGTCTACCCGGTCGCGGCCGAGCAGAAATTTGATCTGCTTATGTCGCTGCTTGAGCGCACGAACTACGACAGCGCGCTCATTTTTTGCCGGACCAAGCATGGGGCCGATCGCATTGCGCATCAGCTAAAGGTGGGAAAACACGCGGTCGCCGTGCTGCATTCCAACCGCACGCAGCGGGAGCGAATTGAAGCGCTGGAAGGATTCAAGAGCGGCAAATATGAAGTCATGGTTGCGACCGACATTGCGGCGCGCGGCCTCGACATCGCGGGCGTGAGTCATGTCATCAATTACGACGTACCGGAGCATCCGGAAGATTACGTGCACCGCATCGGTCGGACCGGTCGCGCCCAGAATGTGGGCGACGCATTTACCCTCACCAACGGCCAGGAGTTACCCGCGCTGCAGGCGATCGAGCGCTTCATCGGGCAAAAGATCCCGCGGCTTAAGCTGGAAAGCTTTCCCTACATCTACACCGTGCTGTTCGAGCCGGAATCGGCTGCCGGCGGGAAGCGCGCCATCGGGGGAGGGCGAACCCATCGCGGTTATTCCTTTGGCCGGCGACGTCGTTAGGCTGATCTCAATCTCGCCCGGTGGGCGACGCGGGTGTGATCAGCCACGGTGTTTGATTTTCGAGCGAGCGCCAGTCAGTATCGCCCTTCGCATAGCGAAGCCGCTACAGCTATTCGGTAAAGAGCTCGATCGCGTCGATCAACGACTCCGCGATCAGCTCCTTGGAAATCCAGCGCTGCAGACCGTCAGCCCCGCTCTCGTTCGCGCCTGTCGCCATGAGAAACACCTCCGTGCCATCGAGCCGCATCTTGGTCAGGATCTCGAAGACGGAGGTATCCGCGCTGATCACGGCGTATTCCTGCGAGGCGATCTCCGCCACCGTCGTGATCTGGCGCGGTTTTCTGACCGCTTTATACGCCGCAGTCATGGTGATGACCCCGGCGATCTTCTTTCCCTCGGCGACAACGAAACAGGCGTCCTCGGGGTAGGAAGGCAGGGTTATGGCCAGCTCGGGCAAGGTCATGGCGGGAGCTAGCCTAACGACCCCGGCGTGGCTTAATTCGCTCGCCGGCTTCATGTATTGAATGTTGGCCTGCATCGCGCTCGGCATGCGATGGCCGCGCCGCGCGAGTTTCAGAGTGTAGATGCTTTCGTTGGAAAGCATTTTTCGTATCCCGTAGGCGATCGCGACCGTGATCGTCATCGGCACGACCACACCGTAGTCGAGCGTCATTTCGAAAATCATCACGATTGCAGTAATGGCCGCACCGGTTGATCCGCCGACGACGCCCGCCATGCCAACCACCGCAAAAGCAGCCGGACTGATCTCAGCCCCGGGAAAAAGATGCTGGAGCAAAATCCCATAGGCGCTCCCGAGCGTCGCGCCGAGAAAAAGCGCCGGAGAAAATACGCCGCCTGATGCGCCGGAACCAAGCGTGAGCGAAGTAGCGAAAAGTTTGAGCGCAAAAAGAACCAAGAGCAGCCAGAAGGAATTGAGCGTTCCGGAAAGAACCTGCTGAATCGTCGCGTAGCCGACGCCTTCGATGTGATAATTCCCGGTCTGCCGCAGCAGCAGATAAATCAGGACGCCGAGGACGAGCATGCCGGCCATGTGCCGGAGGTACGGGTTGTGAATTCGGTGATCGAAAAAATCTTCGAAGGCGTAGATCGAGCGAATGTAAATCACTGAGACAAGGCCGATGATCAGTCCGAGGCCGACATAGGCGAAGAGCAGAAGTGGATGGGTGAGATGAAAATAATCCATCCGCAACTGCGGGATGGCGAAGGCTGGATTCGGCCCGAAGAAAAAGCGCCCGACGTAGCTCGCGCTCGCGGTCGCGATCACCACCGGCACGAGCGTCCAGACACTGATCTCGTGCAGCAAAAGCTCGGCCGCGAAAAGCACACCGCCGATCGGCGTGTTAAATGTCGCGGCGATGCCCGCGCCCGCGCCGGCCGCGATCAAAGTAGTGCGTTGCCAACCGGGGATGCGGAGCCATTGACCCACGGTCGAACCGAAGGCCGAGCCGATCTGAATGATCGGGCCTTCGCGCCCGACCGACCCGCCACTGCCGATGGAGAGCGCCGAGGCGAGCGACTTAATCACGGCCACGATCGGCCGAATGATGCTCTTGTTGTAATAAATCGCGTCCATCACTTCCGGCACGCCGTGACCGCGCGCTTCGGGCGCGAAAGTTTGCACCAGCCAGGTCACGCCGATCGAGCCGAGCACCGGCACGAGGATGATCAGCGCCCCCCATGGGCTCGGCGGCGTGTGCACGCTGGAGTCGTAGAAAAGGGAAAGTTTACCCAGGAAAAAGAGGTTGTGCAGAATCGCAATCATCCCGCGGAAGACGACTGCACCGCAACCGCCGACCAGACCGATCACGACCGCCAGCAACCAAAACCACAGTGGAGATAGCGGTCTTTTCTTAGGGCCGCCGCCGTGGGCGCGACTACCAAGTGCCACCGCGGCCTGCGCGAGCGGCTCAACCACGGCGAGAATTTTCCATCCGCTCAAAATGGGCGGCTGTGATCGAAGTGCAACCGCGTCGTCCGATACGACCGGTGAGGCGCCCGGATTGACTCCGCCCCGCGCGATGCGCGACACTGCCGCGATGGAGTGCCCGATCAATCACGAGCCATCGCCGCAATATTACGGCGATTACCTCGCAATCGAGCGCCTGCTCGAGCTGCAAAAACCGCTCAGCCTGCGCGACGGAAAGCTGATCGCGCACGATGAGATGCTCTTCATCATCATCCACCAGGCCTACGAGCTTTGGTTCAAACAAATCCTGCACGAGATCACCGCCTGCGGCGAAGTCTTGAGCAAACCGAAGGCGGACGACGACGGACCCGACATGAATGTCGTCGTACACCGGCTCGACCGCGTGGTAGAGATTTGGAAGCTGCTCAACCACCAGGTCGACGTACTCGAGACGATGACGCCGCTCGACTTTCTCGAGTTCCGCGAGCTGCTTCATGGCGCTTCCGGTTTTCAGAGTAAACAATTTCGCGAGATCGAAGCATCGTTAGGCCTGCGCATGGAAAACCGCTTCCGGCCCGACTATTACAAACACACCGACCTCGGCGGTTTCAACGCGCGGGATTTTGCCGAGATCACCGCCTTCGAGCAAAAGCCGAGCATCCTCCAGATGGTCGAGCGCTGGCTCGCGCGGGCGCCCTTTTTCGAGGAAGAATTCGGGCGCGATTGGGTCGAAACGCCTAACGACTCCGGACCGGCCAGCGCCGCGCCTTTCTGGCAGCGCTATCGCGCCCTTTACGAACAAAGTCTTTCCGACCGTGACGACAAAGCGGATTTGTTAGGCAAGTTTGACGACATCTTCTTTCACACCGGCGCGGGCGAATTTT
>JBOHXL010000148.1:0-2451 GCA_050736975.1 Chthoniobacterales bacterium
CCATCGGCATAGCCCGCATTGATAACCGCGATCCGTGACGGCCGGTCGGTGACGAAACGCGCGCCATAACCCACCGGCTGCCCCGGCGGAAGATCGCGCAGCGTGATAATACGAGCGCGCAGAGATAGGCTCGGCTTGATCGGCAGCTTTGCCCGCACTTCTTGTCCCTTGTCGGGTGGATCGAATGACTGGTAGTAACCGTAGAGACTCGCGCCCGGACGCACCATGTCCGCCCAGGTGCTCGGCCGCGCGCAGATCGCGCCGCTATTCGCCATGTGCACGATTCCGGGCGAAACGCCGAGCGCGCGAAGCCGGTCCAAACAGTCGCGAAACACTTGCTCCTGATCGTCCGTTTGTCGCGCGCTGAAATCCTCCGCCGAAGCGAAATGCGTGAAAGTGCCTTCGAGTTCCAGGTGGCGACATTCCGCGAGCGTACTCGCAAAAGCGTCGATCTCCGAAGGCAACAAACCTAGCCTGTTCATGCCCGTGTTTATTTTCAGATGAAATCGCAGGCGGGATTTCACGCGCGCCGCCTTTGCCGCGCGTTCGAGATGGCGCACATCTTCCAGCCGCGTCACGCTGGGAGTGAGATGGTTCTTGATGAACCGCGCCTCTTCCCCCGGCCAAAATCCCGTGAGAACCAGAATCGGTTTGCGAATCCCCGATTCGCGCAGTTCGATGCCTTCGTCGCCGCAAGTTACGCCAAAGCGGTTCGCCCCCGCTTTCTGGAGCGCCTTAGCCACTGGCACGGCCCCCATGCCGTAACCATTCGATTTCACCACCGCCAGAATTTCAGGCTTCGGCCCGATGTGCCGGCGAACAACCTTCAGATTGTGCTCGAGGGCCTCGAGCAAAACTTCCGCCCATAACGGCCGCCCCTCGACTCGAATGGATTTTGGCATGTCTTTTTAGGATGCCAGATTCCGCCCCAGCCGCGCGAAACATTTCGCCGCAAGCGTGCCTCCCGAGTCACCCAATTTCCCGGGCCGTCCCGCTTCGTCTTCGGGACGCGGATCTTCGGCGATTTTTAGGAGGTGGGACCTTCAGGTCCCACAAAGGTGCCGGGGTCGAATATTGGTTCGACAACCGGCCCTTTGAAACACGCTTCGCCGGGGCAGCGGACGAAATCAGGAACGTGGAAAACGAATTAGGCGACCTTAACTTTGACTGGTCGTGGGCGTTTCGTGCAGTCATGCTTCTGAAATTCCAGTTCCGCAATGCGGCGGTCTCCGGGGTCAGAAGGTTTCCAATCGCATCGTGTGCAGGCGAATCCTTCGTAATCTGGCGATGCTCGCCAGACCATCATGCGGCCCTCGCTGTGAGGCTCGCTTAGTAAGCTGGTCATCATCGGTAGCCATGTTTCAGGATCGCGCAGTTTGACGTTGTAGTCGTCAGCGCCAGAGAATTCGATTCTCGGAGGGTTCAAGGCAAGAATCCGAACGCCGGGATATTTCATCTTTAACCACGCGACCATTTCCTTTCTTGTTCCTTCATAGGCCGGTTGCCCGACGATAAAAAGGTCGCAGTGCTGTGGAAAACTCAGGACAACTTTGGCGGCCTCATAACCAATTACAGAAACTACCTCGTATCCTTGAAGCCTCAATATCTCGGCTCGCGCGGCAGCTATCTGGTCATCGTAAGCAATCTGGAACACGATCGGTCTCTTATCGCGCCCACGACCGCCACCGCTTAGACGAGCCACGATCTCGTTCGTTGGGAGATGGATAGCGAAGCATTCATTGGTTGTGGTCCTGGCGATTTCCTGTAGCTTCTGGCGAACGCGCCACAGGCCCGAAGCGTGGTCGCGCCATACCGGCGAGCCATCGGGGAGTTGCTCGAACAGGTCGTATTCGCGTCCCATTTAAATTCTCGAACCCGGTGGTTTTCCAAAAATATACCTAAACCCAGCAGCCAAATAAAGCCAGAAATTCCGAAGCCAAATAGGAGGTAACGGAGAACTTAATCATGGCTCGTCATTCGCATAAATTTACCATCGCTGACGATGAAGCTGTGCATGCTCTTGTGGACAAACTGATGAATGTGGGCCCACACCCAGTTCAGCGTGAGAAACTGCTCCGTGCCCTCGACGATGCGGCGCGACACTATCAAGACTCCATCCAAAAAGTGCGACAGGCATTCTTCCATTGGCTGCTAACCGGATATGCTGTTGCTCTGAAACTTTCGTAGCTGAGGAGCCTACCACGAGCGCTGCGATCTGAGATAAGTCCCGCGGTAACCGGACAAGTAGAGTACTGGTAAGGAAGATCTCCGGTTACCCGACTTACCGGGACTCGATTTCAAATGTGATATAAAACCTCCGTTAGGGGCCAACGTCGCACGAGCGTGAAATCGAGCGCGAGCGGGGTACGTATAGTTTGCGCGAGGTTCCCATGCCTGTAATCAAGATAGGCAAGACGCCGACGACGCCGCAGGAAACGCAGTGCAAGAAGC
>JBOHXL010000149.1:0-7281 GCA_050736975.1 Chthoniobacterales bacterium
GCCAAACGACTCCGCTGTCCGGTTAACCAGATCACCCAGTCCCTCCGCCGCAATGAGGATTGTGAGGTTCATCGAATTGGTTGGCGGGCGGCAAAAGCCGGTCCGCGCGCGGATCGATCTAGTGAACGAGGAAAAGGGCGTAGAACACGATCGCTTCCGCGAAAGCGATCGCGAGAATCGCTTGCACGAGAATCGGGGTGGCCGCGCCAGGATTGCGCCCGACTGCCGAGGACGCGCCCATCCCGACCAATCCCACGCCGATCGCCGCGCCGAGAGCAGCGAGGCCGACGTGGATGCTTCCGGTGATCTCTGCCAATAGTGGTAATATCATATCTTTCTTTTTTGGTTGGTTTGCATCGGCCCCCTTCGCGGTCTCCGCGACGGTGACCGAAATTGGTTAGTGGTGGGTCACTTGCGACGGTTCGTGATGCGCGATCAAGAGCGTGAAGACCGCGGTCAGTAACATGAAGACCAGCGCTTGCACGACGCCGACCAAAAGCTCCATAAAATAAAATGGGATCGGGATCAGCCAGGAAAGCGCCGGAACCAGGTGTGCCATGGATTCGAGCATGTTCTCACCGGCATAAACGTTTCCGTAAAGCCGAAAGCTGAGCGAGATCGGGCGGAACAAAATCGAAACGATCTCCAACCAGCCGACCATAAAAAAGACGATGATCATGAGGATTTTGAGCACGCCCTTCGACTCGCCCTTCGGTCCGAAAAGGTGCATCACGAATCCGCCAAAACCGTTCTCCTGCAGTGCCCACACGATCCAGAGCGCAAAGAAAACAAGCGCCATCGCGAAGGTCAGGTTGAGATCGGCATTCGCTCCTCGAAGCAATGGCCGGTCGACGTGGAAAACGTTGGTCACTGCGTCGTAATGACCCCAGCCGACGGTCCCGACGCCGGGAATCAAGCCGAACCAGTTCAAGCACAAAATGAAGATAAAGATGGTGGCGAAAAACCAGAAGGTTTTGCGCACCAGATGGGACCCGATCACGCTCTCGAGAAAATTATAGAGCCCTTCTACCATCCACTCCCAGAAGTTCTGCGCACCGGTCGGGACCTGTTTGATATTGCGCGTCGCCACCTGCGCGAAAACGATGATACCGGCCGCGACGACCCACGTCACGAGCATGGAGTTGGTCACCTTGAATTTCCCCAGGGTAAAAAGCGGGGCCGCTTTTAACGGCAGCGCTTCGTGTTTCTCCGCCTGCTCAACTGGCGCCGGAGCAATCTCCGCGGCGCGCGCCACCGGCGCGAAACCGCCGCAGGCGAGCGCGGCGAAAACGCCTGATAGCAGGAGCAGGAAACGAAGATAGCGATAGACCATTGGCGGGCTCGGAAAGCGGCTCTACCGGGTGCCGGTGAGGCGCGACATGTTCCCGACGGAACAGGCGTGCGCCTCAAGGCCGCTAACGTCGCGCATACACAAGAGCATGTTGCCAACGCTGACAAGCGACTTTGCCAGGTTTTTTTTACGCGAAAAAACGCAACGAAATCAGCCGCGTGGAAGCGCTACTTTGCCGGGACGCTTTCCTGCTGAAGGGGTGGCACGAGAGCCGGCGCCGCAGGACGAACCCGCGCCCCGGCCTCCTCTGCAATCTCGACAGCTTCGCGGTAATTCGCCTCCAGATTCGCAACGTGCGCTCGCTGCTCGAAATTTGCCGCGACCGATTCACTCGCCAGCACGCCCATTTCGCCAAAGGAATGCGGCGTGCGCGTGATTTTCCTCATCTCGGCGGCTAACCCTTCGTGGTCCCGCTCTTCCACCAGCGCGCCGCAACGACCATCCTCAACGGCTTCCGGAATGCCGCCGTGATGTGTCGCGAGCACCGGCATGCCGGTCGCCATCGCTTCGAGAATGGAATTTGGAATCCCCTCCTGGTTTTCGTCCGCCGGCATTTCGCTCGGATGAAGAAAAATGTGGCAGCTGTAATAGAGCTTGAGCAGATCCTCCTGCGACAAAAATCCCGTGAAGTGGACCTGCTCGTCCAGCCCGAGCTGGGCCGCGAGCGCCTCGAGGACTGGTTGCAGGGGACCTTTTCCCGCGATCAGTAATTCAGCTCGCGGATTCTCCCGCTGGAAAATGGCGAAAGCGCGCAGACAAGTCGTCAGGCCCTTTTTCGGGATCAGCCGACAAGCCTGCAAAAATCTCCAGCGCCCATCGGCCGGCGCCTCGCGCCGCAGCAAAGGAAATTGCGCCAGGGGAATTCCCGTCCGGTTGATCCGGATTTTCTCGGGCGGACAGCCGAGCCGGAGGAGTCTTTGCTCGAGCGAACGCGAACGAGCCAGGACCAGCGGGACCGAGTGAAAAACCTTGCGCAACTTCGTCGCGTAATCCGGACTTTCCGCCTTCAACATCACGTCCGCGCCGTGGAAGGAAACGATGCACGGTTTGTCCCAGCATTGGATGAAAGGCAGCAGGTGCACTCCGGTATGACCGAAATAAATGTGCATCAGGTCCGCGCCGCGGCGCTCGAGCAGGCTGGCAAGCAGTTGATATTCGCCCCGATAAACGATCGGCGGTTTTCGCTCGACGAATTTCAGCCAGCCATGGCGCAAGAGATTCGGGCGGGGCGCGGGAATCAGTTCGACATCATCGAACGGAAATCGTTCGTTGTTCTGCACTTTCTTCGTCATGACGAAGGTCTGCACATCGCGCAGAGCCGTCACCTGGCGGTAGATGTGGAGCATCTCCGATTTCAAGAACGTGGTGCAGTAACTTGCGACGACCAATTTTGACATAATAACGGGGAACCTTTTCAGGTGCGCCAAAAAAAAGTTTCGAACTGTTAGCGCATGGATTCCGCTTGTCTAACTCTATTCGCCTCCCCCTGGCATTATGGCCTTTTCGTAAGAAAACTGTGTGCCGCGCGTCATTTTCGAATCGACCTCGCGCAACCAGCCATCGAGGGCGCGCTTGAGGTTCTCGATCCCGCGATCTTCCTTCGCCGAGACCGGCACGACTTCGCGTTCCGGATACCGTCTTCGAAACGCGGCAAGGTTTTCCTCCGACGAAGGCAAATCCATCTTGTTCGCCACCACGCGCCACGGGCGTTGCGCCAGCCGCGAATCGTAGAGATCGATCTCGCGTCGCAAATGCTGGAGATCTTCGATTGGGTTGCGGCCTTCGCTTCCTGACATGTCGAGAACGAAAAGGAGCAGCCGACAGCGCGTAATGTGGCGAAGAAAAGCGTGACCAAGCCCGAGATTGCGGTGCGCTCCTTCGATCAATCCCGGGATGTCCGCGACCGTCGCGCGGAGATAATCGTCAAAATTCACGACCCCAATCATCGGATGAAGCGTGGTAAACGGATAAGCGGCCACCTTTGGGTGTGCCGCCGAGATGCGACGCAACAGCGTCGACTTCCCGGCGTTGGGATACCCGACCAGCCCCGCATCCGCGATGGTGCGGAGCTCAAAAATAAAGGTGCCTTCCTCGCCCTCCGCTCCCTCGGAATACTGGCGCGGCGCCCGATTACGCGAGCTCTTGAAATGAACGTTGCCCTTCCCGCCCTCGCCGCCATGGCAAAGGATAAACTCGTCGTTAGGCAAAGCAAGGTCGGCCAGCGGAGTGACGGCGAAGGACGAAAGGTGGAGAGAGGAAACATCCTCGCTCCTCTCGTTAGGCAAAATCAGGCTCTCATCCTCCGCGCTCCGCTTTCCGCCTTCCTCCCTCCAGACCACCGTACCCACCGGGACCTTCACGACCTTATCCGGCGCCCCGCGGCCATGCATCTGTTTCCCCTGTCCGTGTCCGCCATTTTTCGCCTTGATCAGCGGCTCGTAGAAGAGACCCGCGAGGTTGTCGGTATGCACATCGGCCTGTAGGATGATGTCGCCTCCCCGGCCGCCATCGCCGCCGTCTGGACCACCGCGTGGAACAAATTTTTCGCGACGAAAACTCACGCAACCGCGCCCCCCGTCGCCTGCCTTTGCCACTACTTTGATTCGATCAACAAACATCGCGGGACGATACACCGCCCCACGCATAACGACAGGGCCTAACGATTTCCAGGCTCGAGCAGGGACTGGTAAAGCTGCAATGTCTGGCACGCGATCGCGCTCCAGGCAAACTTCTCTTGCGCCCGTTTCCGCCCCGCGCGTCCGAATCTTTTCTGCAACTCCGGATTCGCCATGACTTCATTTACCCGCGCCGCCAGGTCGCGCTCAAACCCTTCCGGATTCAACGGCTCGAACGGGCTCTCAGTCATCTGGTTCACCGGCACGAGAAAGCCCGTTTCTCCATCGACCACCACTTCCTTGATTCCGCCGACCGCGCTCGCCACGACCGCCGTCTCGCAAGCCATCGCCTCGAGATTGATGATCCCAAAGGGCTCGTAAATCGACGGGCAACAAAAGACCGCCGCCTGCGCATAAAGCTGCTGCGCGGATTCCTTGTCGACCATCTCGTCAATCCAAATGATACCGCTCCTCTTCGCCTGAGCCTCAGTCACGGCCTCCTGCATTTCGTCCGCGATCTGGGGCGTGTCCGGAGCGCCGGCGCAGAGGACGATTTGAAAGCCGGGAGCCATGAATTGAATCGCGCGCACAAGGTGAATGATGCCCTTTTGCCGCGTGATCCGCCCAACGAAGAGCAGATAAGGCTGGGCCGGATCGATCCCGTAGCGCCGCAGCGCGTCTGTCCGCCCGGTCGGCCGATACTCCTCGAGATCGATTCCGTTATGGATGACATGAAGGCGCGACGGCTGGATTTTGAAAAGGCGTTCTACGTCCGCCTTGGTCCCGTTTGAGACCGCGATGACCGCATCGGCCATTTCCAGCGCTGTCTTCTCCAGCCAGACCGTGAAATCGTAACCGCGCCCCAGTTGCTCGCGCTTCCAGGGCCGGAGCGGCTCGAGGGAGTGCACCGTAATGACAAGCGGAAGTCCGTAATTCAATTTCGCCAGGATCCCGCCGAAATGGCTGTACCAGGTATGGCAATGCACGACGTCGGCCACGATCTCCATGGTATTGAAATCCACCCCGCGTTGGAGCGCGCCGAAAACCGACCGCAGCGGTTTCGGGCAGCTGTAGCCGCTTGTTTCGACCGCGAAGCCTCGGACCGCGGGATTTGTGCCTAACGAATCCTGCTCGCCAAAGCAGCGCACCTCCACCTCGATCGACTTCGCCAGTTCGCGCGAGAGGTAATCGACATGCACCCCGGCCCCGCCATAGATGTGGGGTGGGTATTCGTTAGTCAAAAAAAGCGCCTTCATTTTCTTGGAATCGCAGGGAACGGCCGGGGCCAGCCTTTATCTCTTGGCCTTCATCAAAAGGACTGGCACCGTCGCCCGCTCAACGATGGGCGAAAACATCGCCTGGCCGGTCGGGCTGTCGTCGAGCGCAACGAGGATTTTCTTGAACATCGGTTAGGCAAAAAGGCGGCGCTTCCCTCACTTAAAGCTTAAAACTTGAAGCTTAAAACGATTTAAATTCCCCATGCCTCGTCCACCGCGTCCCGGCGCTCGTCCACTCGTCCTTGCGATCGACCTCGGCACTTCCTCCGTCCGGAGCGCGCTCTTCGACGAATCGGCGCAGCTCATTCCCGGTTCCAGAGCGAGCCAAATTTATGAGGTGCGCCATTCCGTCGAACACGGAGCGGAACTCGATCCGGCCATCCTTCTGCGCGCGACGCAACGTTGCCTGCGCCACACCCGAGGCCGCCTCAAAACGGGTTCCGTGCCGGCGATCGCAGGCTCGGGATTCTGGCACAGCCTGCTCGGGCTCGACCGGGCCGGCGAACCGCTCACACCCGCCTATACCTGGGGCGACACGCGCGGCGCGGACGACGCGGCGCGTCTGCGCGGGCAACTGGACGAGCGGATCATCCAACAACGTACCGGCTGCATGCTGCGCGCCCCCTTCTGGCCGGCCAAGCTCGCCTGGCTGCGCCGGACTCGGCCCGGGCTTTTTCGCCGTGTCGCGCGCTGGGTTTCGCCGGCCGAGTGGGTTTTCGAAAAGATTTTTGGTGCGCGGGGCTGCAGTCATTCCATGGCCAGCGGCACCGGGCTCTACCATCTTGGGCGGCGCGATTGGGATGAAGAACTCCTGCGCTTGTCAGGTCTGACGAGCGCACAGCTGGGACCGTTGCAGGACAGGCTCGAGGGGAACGGCCGGACGATTTTTCCCGCGATCGGCGACGGCGCGGCCGGCAACCTCGGCTCGGCCGCGACGCGGGAACGATTCGTCGCGATCAATGCCGGCACCAGCGCGGCGGTACGCGCGGTCCCGTCCGCACACGCGACGCTGCCGTTTGGCCTGTTTCAGTTCGTCATTGATCAAAACCGCCACCTGCTTGGCGGCGCGGTCAGCAATGCGGGCAATCTTCGCGCCTGGTGTCTGCGCGAGCTGCGCTTGCCTAACGACGAGCGCAATCTCGAGAGACTCTTGCGCCAGGCCGGTCCCGACGCTGCTCGCCTCACGATCCTTCCGTTCTGGGTCGCGGAACGGGCGCCGACCTGGCCAGAGACTCTTGCCGGCGCGGTAATCGGTTTGAGTCAGGCCACGACGGCCGCCGATCTTCTCAGGGCAACGCTTACCGCGGTCTGCCTGCGCCTGGCGGATATTCTCGAGCAGCTCGAGAGCGCGATCGGCCGGGCGAAAAGGATCATCGTCTCGGGCGGGATCCTGCATTCCCCGGCCTGGCTGCAGATACTCGCTGATTCGTTAGGCCGCGACCTGGAGCTTTGCGCGGACCAGGAAGCCTCGCTTCGGGGAGCCGCGGTTCACGCCCTCGAACAACTCGGCCACGAGATACCTGCTCCGGAGTCCGGCAAGCGGGTCCGCCACCAGCCGGCGGCAACCCGCCAGGCCCGGGAGCTGCGCGCCCGTCAGCGGAGTCTCGAGGCGCTCTTTGCCAGTTGGAGATAGGCGGGTCGGCTATCCGACGGGAAGCACAAACGCCGCGCGTTAGTTGCGATCGAGCGCCTGGAGCCAGCTCATCACCAGTCCGTGCTTTTCCCGGTCGCCGGAGCGTTCGAAGATGAAGACGAGGTTGGCGAACATCCGCATCAGGACGAGCCGTGGCGAAGCCGGCGTGAAATAGCTCGATTGCGTCTTGAGCCGCTGCCGCGCAAGAATCGCCTCGCAATCGGACCGCGACAGGATTCGCCCCTCGTGAAACGGATCAAACAAAATCCGCTCATATCGCGCGATGAAGTGGCCGGGCAAATTGATCCCGTCGATCTGCATGTTGGCGCGACGTCCGACGATAACATAGAGCATCGCGAGCGAAATCGGAATGCCCAAGCGCGTTTCGATGACATCGCTCAGGAT
>JBOHXL010000150.1:0-3595 GCA_050736975.1 Chthoniobacterales bacterium
GAACGAGATCCCTTTTGGATCAGTTGGCGTGCTTCATCAAATCTCGAGTACGTCCGCGATCGCCTGCGGGTTTTGGTGCGCCGCGTAGTCCGAGGGAACAATGTGTTCGCTCGCCGCCCCGTCCAGATGCGAGTTCCAATAGGGCACGATCCCATCCTTGGAGTTACGTAAGTCGGCCCGGCCCCGGTTGCCGATGATCGTGTCGTAGGGCACACCCGGCGTGATCGGAACGTGTTGATCACCTTCACAAATCGGCTCTTCGGCGAAAGCGTGCCCACACTGTTGGCGCGGCGCCTTACCCTCAGCTCCTCTTCCTGGATCCCGCTCGTCACGCGCAGCATTTTACTGCTCGCCGCCAGCGAACGCCGCGGCCAGTCGCCCAGAGCGACGAGCGGTCGGGTTCGCCGTTCATGCATCGCCGCACGCAAAGTTTGCTCGACCACGCCTAACAAAGCGGCGCGAGGAAGGCCAGTCAGATGCGGTTCCCGATGGGAACCTCCGCAAGATTGGCGCAGCCCACGAGCAGAAGGAGCAGAGCGTTGCCCGGCACCCAAAGATGCGCGCGTCGGAAATGCGTTAGTTGGCGGCGAAGTAGGTGGAATCGGCGACCGGTTTTCGCACCACAGGCTGATCAGTTATGATAACTGTCGTTCCGGGCTTGATTTCATCGGCGACCTTCTGCGCAAACTCCGGGTTGAATTGCAAGCGCGAAGCCAGCTTGTCGGGATTACCCCGGCCGCTCACACTCATCCAGCGGCCGGCTTCACGACCCGGCGCGAGCTGGCTCGGTTTCCCGCTGCTGCCTTCGAGCAAGGTGAAAACATTCTCGCCCAACCGACCGTAGCCTTTGGTTTGAAGTGCCGCGCGACCAATCGGATTTCCATTGCGATAGACGTAAAGCGCGTGGTCGGCAGCGCTCACCACAATCGTGATCGGCCCGGTCGGACTCCGCTCCGGATGCCAGTCGTACTCGTTCGTCCCAAGCGGGCGAAGCATTGAGGCATTGAGATCTTTGGGCGCCAGCATGAGGCCGGGATTCGAGGCGAGATGCGGGACCGGAGTTGTCCCGTTTCCAACCACGACCGTGCCACCATTGGAAGTAGCCTGGAAGAGCAGGACGGAGAAATCATAGGGCAGGCGAATGCAACCATGACTCGCAGCATAGCCGGGCAACTGACCGGAATGCATCGCGATTCCGCTCCAGGTGAGTCGTTGCATATACGGCATGGGCGCGTTCTGATATTTCTTCGAGCGATGGGTCGATTTCTTTTCCAAAATTGTGAACACACCGCCGGGTGTGTCGTGGCCCTTCGAGCCGCTGCTGATGCTCGACCGGCCGATGAGAATGCCGTTGCGATAAACGTACATCGTCTGCTGTGGGATGCTGACGAGGGCGACCACCGGTCCGTTCGGCGACAGCTCTGGCTTCCACCAATACTCACCCGGTTTGAGCGGGCCGGTCGGTTTCCCGGTCGGAGTTCCCTTGGTGTGAAATGACGGCTGCGGCATGCCAAAAGCTGTGGCCGTGAGCGCGGCAAGAAGAACAACAACAGTTCGGAATTTCATCGAGGAAGAAATATCATTCTGGTCACAGATAAGAAACAAAAATCTTCCAGATTGTGCATCGGACCTTCGGCCAATGGTCGATGATCTGCGTCCTTTATGGAGCAATCCGCACGTCACGCAGGACTTCGTCCACGACTTCCTGAATGCGGGCGGCGCGCGTGCTTGTTGAAAGATGCTGCATGAGCGGTCGAGTCGCGTAACCGCGCTTCAGCAGCCGGAAGCTCTTGGCGTCGATGAGCTCGATGAGCAGCGTGCCGGCCTCGAAGCGATCGGGATTCTTGCTCCCGGTATGCTCCTTCGTCGCGCCTTGCCAGTCGCCCGCCAGAACCTCGCGCAACCATTTCCTATTTATGAGATGGGTTCAAGGGTAGGATGATTCTTACTTTCACAACTAAGTCACAACTGGATCTGCTTGGTAAAGCCACTCGCTCTTGTTTATTATGAAAGATAGAGCTTTTCGGCGACGCCTATGACCCGGGTTCAGTCTAACAATCAGGCGTTCTTGGCTGTCCTCAGCGGCGGCGGCGTCTTCGGCGCTTGCGGGAGTTTCTGTTCCTTTCCGGCCGGGGCGGGCTCCGGCATCTTAACCAGCAGCCATGTCTGGGTGCGCTTGGTATCGAAGTGAATCGCGATGGGTGAAACTTCCTGAGTTAGGTTGGCCAGGGTCGTTTCGTAGATCGTTTTCGTGTTATCGCCGATGCGAAATGCGACGCGCTCGGTCGCCTTGTCGACCTTGCCGGCAACCTGTTTGGTGTCCTTTGTCAGTATGCTCTGGAAGGCCCCGCTGATGACACCTTCGCGATTGACGGAAAGCTGGAAGAACATGACCGGATCGCCGCGTTCCTCCGGCGCGAGAGCGAAAACACCAAGTGGTAGCCAATCCCCCTTCTCCTTCGGCTCGGAGGGCGGAAGCGGTGGTGGCGGCTGCGCGACCGTCTCGGCGGATTGCAGGAGTGCACCATCATAACTCTCCGCGGACATCGGTTTGCCGTCGACGTAAACCGTATCGTCCTCGTAGATAACGTTCATGCCGTAATCGGTGTAAATCGGCTCCGAAGGAATCTCAACATAACTGTAGACCGTGTTCCAAGTCGGCGAGCCCCACCACCACCACGGATCGAGCGGGTAGTAACCCGGCCAGTAACCGCCCCAGCCCCAGTAACCCCACCAGGCGTCGTCGAAGATGTCGTCGAAGCGATCCTCCAGGTCGTCCCAGATCTCTTCCGCGCGGTCAGCGCGGTAATCCCAAAGATCCTCGCGATGCTGTTGCCAATCCTCCCGTCTTTGATCGCGCCATTCCTGTCGATCTTCTCGTGCGCTCTCCAGCTTATCCCAGCGCTCATCACGATTCTTTTGGAAATCCTCGCGGCGTTGCTCGCGTTGTTCGCTCCGCTTGTTCCAGGCTTCATTGCGATTGTCCACCCGGTCGCGCCATTTCTGGTCGCGATTCTGTGAGCGCTGACTCCAGTTAGGCCGCTGCTCGGGTCGCGTTCGTTCTCCGGCACCGGGCCTCTCAGACGGCAACTGACCCGGTCGATTGGCAATGGCGCCACCAAGTGCAGCACCCGCGCCAGCGCCGGTGGCAGCCCCGAGGAAGTTACCCGAACCCCTGGCCGGAAGCTGGGAAGGTTTTTGGCTTGGGCGAGTCCCGGGTTTTCCGCGCGAGGGCTTGGTTCCTCCGGAAGGTTTTTGCGAGGGACGCGTGCCGGTTCCGCGACTCGGTCGATTGCCTGATGGCAGCTCGGTAGTACCGCCTTTTGCCGGACGCGTGCCAGTGGACGGACGCTTTGAACCGCTCGCCGGCACACGACCTCCACTCGGCCGTGTCGCCCCGGACGGCTTGGAGACGCTGCCGCCGGAGAAGTAGGACGAGGAGAATTCGCCGCCGCCGGAGGAGCGCGAATAGTTACTTCCGCCGGAGGACCGGGAGAAGTCACTCCCGCCAAGACTGCTGCCAAAGCGTTCCGCCGAGCTTCCCCCACCGCGCGAGGAACTGCTTCCGCCGTAGCTTCCTCGCGAAACGCTACTC
>JBOHXL010000151.1:0-2419 GCA_050736975.1 Chthoniobacterales bacterium
TATAACCGCACCCGACTGCACTCCAGTCTGGCCTACCAGAGCCCCATCAACTTTGAATCCCAACTTAAACAACTAAACTAAAGGAATTGGTCCCTTACTCACTGTCCGAAGAATCAATGCAAGCCCATAACGTGCGCATTGGCGGTTTCATCGTCACCGGCACGCAGCCAAAAAAGGTGATCGTGCGTCGATCGGTCCTTCGCTGCCCCTTGCCGGTAAACTGGAGAATCCGACACTTGAACTGTTCGACTCGGATGGGTTGATTGCCTCAATGACAATTGGATCGCATCGCCGGACAAGCAGGAAATCATCGACAGCACCGTTGCCCCGACGAATGATCTGGAATCTGAAATCGTGGCCACGATGCCAGCGAACAACTCCGCCTCGGGTCACTCTGCTCTTATTGACCCTGCCGTTTCTCCTCATCGGCAGCTGGGCGCCGACGCCGTCCTACCGGCAAGATTGTTATCCCTTCGTGCCGTTTCTTCTTCTCGGAAATATTGATGGCCTAGCGCGGGAACGGACCTTTCGGGTGGGTTGGATCATCGTCGCGGTGGTGGCAGTGAGTTTCGTCCAGAGCGTTCTCGCGCTACCGCCAGGCAGCATTACGCGGCACGCCTCACATTGGCCGGTCTTCGCCGCGCACGAGGAAGGTCTGACGATGGAAAGGTTCGTGCCGCACGGACGAATTCTTACCCTCGCGCCTATCTTTCCGCTCGAAGGCGGTCTCGAGATTTACCCTGCATTCGCCACGGGCCCGTTTGCTTGGCGGACTGCTCGCTTCATTGATACACAGCGACGGGCCCGCTTCGGTTTCATGGCTCCAGCTGACCTGGCGGCTTTCTTAAAACAACAGCCGCCCGACGCAATCTTCACCGGGGCTGAGCATGCGGAAATTGAGGAACCCATAAAGAGATATGTCGGGACTCATCACTACCTGGCCCACCGCCTACGCGATCGAGGACTTCTACAACTTGCAACATCTCGGCAGAACAGAAGAATCGCCGCCAATTACCGACGTTTGGAAAGCGAATCCGACGCGGACGATCAAGGAGGCGTTGCATCCAAACGACTGAACGGATCGCGGCGTCTGCCACATTCGGACGGTTCGCTGACCGTGCGACAATTCAATTAAGTGAAAATAAATAGAAAACTGCTTTGGACCTGTGGGTTGATCTTTATCGCGATCCTACTTTATGCGGCGTTTCGTCGCGGAGGCAGCGATGCGGTCGCCTACTCCACCTCGCCCGTTGAGCGTGGCGATATTCTCCAGGTCGTTGACGCGACGGGCACGATCAACGCCGTCATCACCGTCCAGGTCGGCTCGCAGGTCTCCGGGGTGATCTCGGAGTTGCATGCGGATTTTAATTCGCACGTGACTAAGGGTGAAGTGATCGCGCAGATCGCGCCGGCGCTTTTCGAGGGCGCTTTCGCTCAGGCAAAAGCTGATCTGGAAAATGCGAAAGCGAACGTCGCCGTGGCTGCCGCCAACACCGCGAAAGCAAAAGCGACCCAGGTCCAAACCAGGGCCGATTACGAGCGCAATCTTGACCTAACGAAAAAAGGAGCAGTCAGCCAGCAGGCTCTCGATCTCGCCAAAGTCGCAGCGCAAAGCGCCGATGCCCAAGTTGCGGCCACGGAAGCGCAGGAGCTCCAGGCGCGGGCGCAGGTGGAACAAAAGCGCGCGGCCGTGCAGGTCGCGCAGACCAACCTCGATTACACCACGATTCGCGCGCCGATCGACGGCACGGTGGTGGCGCGGAGCGTGGACGTCGGGCAGACGGTTGCGGCCTCGCTGCAGGCGCCGACACTATTCACCATCGCCCAGGACCTCACGAAAATGCAGGTCTACGCGAAGACGGATGAGTCGGACGTCGGCGGGATGAAGCGCGGGCAAAAGGTCACCTTCAAAGTCGATGCCTACCCGCGGGAGACCTTCACCGGCACCGTCTCGCAGGTGCGGATGAATTCGACCGTCGTGCAAAACGTCGTCACCTACGACACGATCATCGACTTCGATAATCCGCAGCGGAAACTGTTTCCGGGGATGACGGCTTACGTCACGATTCCGGTCGCGTCCGCGAAAAACGTTCTGAAAATTCCCAACGCCGCGCTTCGTTTCAAACCGGATTTGACTGCGAATGAACTCCGCGCGCTTTACCGCAAAGCAGGCATTCCGGAGGAAGGCGACGCCGCGGGTTCCAGCCGCAGTGCAAAGACCGCACCGAACGGTGCGACTTCCATTTCCACAAGGGAGACGCGCATTATCTGGAAGCTCGTCTCCGGCCATGCGCTCAAGCCGGTCAGCGTCAAAGCCGGGATCACGGATCACACCGACACCGAGCTTCTACAGGTGGTAAATGGCAGCCTCAAGGCAGGTGACGCGGTCGTCACCGGCGTCGAACAAAACCACGGCGCG
>JBOHXL010000152.1:0-14628 GCA_050736975.1 Chthoniobacterales bacterium
GTTGTAAATCTGCACGCTGATGTCGGCCGGCGCGGCCTCCGGGTTGGCCGTCGTCCCGGGTTGATCGGTGCGTTGAACGCTCAGGTCCTTAACTTCGCCCAGGCGAGCGAACGAGCCGACCAGGCCGGCGTAATTTTTCATCGGCACCCGGAGGGTAAGGTCGGCCACTTCCTGTCCATTCGGGTCGCGGGAAAAAGTCGAACTGCGCAGCTCGCCGCCCGCTTTTTCCACCTCGGCCTTCAGGCGCGCAACTTTTTCCGTCACCGACGAAGTCAGAATGCGCAGAGTGGTTCGTTGCACCGCCTGCTCCTCGCCCGCCCGCGAGACGACGAGATTGAATTGCACCTTATCGCGTTCGACCCTGGCCGTCTCCGACATGCCGGAACCATTTTGCTCCACGCGCTCGGTCTGGACGTTGAAATTCTGCACCCGCCCCATGCTCTTGATTTTCGCGATGATGACGTCGCTTTCTTCCGGCGCGAGGAGGAGCATCATGCGCGCGGTCGCCTGGCCAGAGTTATCGCGTTCGAGGGTGGATTGCACGATTTGCGCCCTGTCATTTTCCAAGGCGCTCTTCACTTCGGCGAACGTCTTCTCCACGTTGCTGGAGAAGAGGGAAAGATTGGCTGTCTCCTTGAGCAGGAAGGCCGCGGGCTCGTTCAGATCTTTTTCCGCGAGAGAAATCGTGACCGTCGCGTACTGGACGAGCGCATCGTAATACTTCAGCTCGCCGTGCATCTGTTCGATCTGTTCGCGCACCCGACCCAGTTCCTTTTCCACTTGAAGCAAGTCGGAGACTTTGCCGGTTTTCGTTTTCAATATGTCGAGCAGGCGCTCTTCCATCCGCTTCGCATTGCGCAGGCGCGCGTCGGTGTCGAAATACGCCTTCGTTACATCCTCGGTCCCGAGCGTCTGGTTCTTCAGGTTACCCAATCCACGCGCTTTTTGCAGGAAGCTCTCCAGGTTCTCGGGCAGAACCTTGATCACGATTGTGCCCTGCAGTTTCCCGTTAGGCAGCTTGCTCGAGCTTTGGGTGGCAACGAAGCCGTGTGCTTCGGCCGCGAAACTTGTCAGGCGCTGCGTCGCTTCCTCGTAGTTGGTCACCTGCAATTCGAGCTGCGCGTTTCGGATCAGTTTGCGATTGTCGGCCGGGGTGGCCGGCACCGGCCCCGGAGTGACGTCACTTGCCGGTTGGCCGCTCGCGCCCGCCGCGCCTCGATTATTAAGATCTCCCTGGTTTTGGCGCTGCTCGGCGGTTAAGGGTGGCGCGGCTGGGACGAGTGGTTTGTCGGAGTCCAAACCTCCATTCGCCAGCGCGTCGGTCGAGGGAAACGCTTTTGCCATCGGTGCAGCTCCCTCCGCAGCCCGGGCACGCAAGCTGGCGGTAAGGTCCTGCTCTGGCCTCGACTTCTCCTCATCTCGCGACATCACGTGCGTTATGGCCATCCGTGCCTCAGGCAGTGGGACCGCCCTGCCTTCGCCGGTCAGCATTTTCCCTACCTGCACGAGAGTAAGCAGGACCGCGGCGACCGCGGCGATCTGCGTGGCGCGCATCCGCATTAGCTTGGTCAAAAGGGCGATCAGTCCGCTCGCCGGCGCGGGCGCACCGTCGCGGAAACGGCGCACCATTCTTTCCTCGAACGCGGGGTCGGCGCTCTCTTTCGCGAGTGTGTTTTCAAGCAGTTGATTCATATTTTTTTCCTCCTGTTGCAAAGCGTGGCATGCCGGGCAGGCGGCCAGGTGTTGCTCGAATGCGGCGCGTTCGTCGTTCGAGAGCTGATCGTGCACGTCGGCAACGAGCCAGCTCTCGATTTTGGTGTGAATGGTGTCGTTAGGCATGGGCGTTAATCCAGGGTGGCAAGCCTTGAACGGAGGCGCCGGCGCATCTTTTCCATCGCGCGGCCCAGGATGCCACGGAGCGCGCCGTTGCTTAGGCCAAGGGTTTCTTCAATCGTTCGATAATCCAGGCCGTCGAAGTAGCGAAGAATCAGAGCGGTCCGATGAAGTTCGGGCAGGGCGGCGAGCGCGGATTGCACCTGCGTATGGCGCTCGCTTTCCTCATGGTCGCTCTCGGAATTCGAAAACCCCAAAGCCTCGCTTTCGTCCAGCACGCCTCCGCAGGGAGAAGGAGGACGTCGCTTTCGAAAAACATCGTGGGCGCGATGGCGCGCGATCGTCCTGAGCCAGGCGGGGAATTTTTCAGGGTCGCGGACGCGCCAGCGAAATTTCCAAGCCTTGACCAGGCCGTCCTGCACCACGTCCTCGGCTTCCTCGCGATTTTGCAGAATACCGTAGGCGATGGCAAAAAGTGTTCGGCTGTGCGCGCGAATAATCATTTCAAACGCATCGCGATCGCCATGAATGGCCGCTCGATAGGTGTCTTGTTCGGTGAAATCCATCGGTCGATCTAAAGCCTAGACGCGCGACCATCGGAATCCGCGCGAGTTTTTTTCCGCGCGCGGCGTAGCGGCGGGCGTGTCAGCGCGCTGGGAGAGGGGAGGTTCCTCCTAAAAAATCGTAACCTGGTCGCCGGCGCTCACAATGTCTTTGAGGCGTGCTGCATCCCAGTTGGCGGTGCGAATGCAGCCGTGGCTTCCCGCCCGCCCGATCGTCTCTGGATTATTCGTCCCGTGAATCCCGATCCCCGGCTTGTTCAACCCCATCCAGAGCACGCCGACGGGGTTGTTAGGCCCGGGCGGGATGTTATAGAAATCACTCGTCCGCACCCCGCGCATGAGCACGCCTTCATCGTGCCGGAACCACGGCATGGTGGCGATCCCCAGAATTTTCCATTCGCCTTTGGGCGCGGGCAGCGTCTTCGATCCCGGCGTGATCGGAAACTCCGCCACCAGTTTGTCGCCTTCGCGCACCTCGAGAAAATTCTCGTGGGTATCGATGAAGATGTGCCGTTTGGCAAAGGCTGGATTGGGCGGGATGAATTTTTCCGAGAGCTTCTCGATCTCGAACGGCTCAACGTTAGGCACTTTCACCGTGTCGCCCGGCTTCAACTTCTCGAGGTCCATCCCCGGGTTGATCTTGCGCAAAAAATCCTCCGCCGCGTGGTAGCGCTCGGCCACAAACTCGAGCAGCGACCCGTAGGGCATATACTTGAGCTTCGCCTGCTCGGAAGGTTTTGACGCCACCTCGCCGACAAAATTTTCGTCCTCGGGCCGGATCGTGTAGGTCGTGTAGGGCTCGGGGACCTGGGCGAGCAACTGCTCGTCGACCGCGCCGGTCGGCGGCAGGCCGTTCGCCTTCTTGTAGGCGACCAGTGCCTTGCCAAAGAATTCTCCCATTTTCCCGTCGATCTTCCCGGGACCAAATTCGTGGTCATCGAGGAAAATCTGGAGCCGCACGCTTGTGTCCTGATCGTAAATCGGGAGCGCGACCAGTTCCCGGGGCGTTGGCTTCGGTGTTGGTTCCGGCGTGGGCGTCGGCAGCGGCATCGCCTTGCGCACCGGGATCGGTGTCGGAGCAGGCATCGGCGTCCGGCGTGAAAACCAGCCGGCGTCGGCAGGCGACGCGAGAGCCGCGAGCGCGAGAGAGAGCACAATGGCCGTTTTCATGAGCGCAAGGTATCGACTGGTCACGGCGTCCATGCAACTGGCTGCGTCCCCCGTTTAACTCCGCGCGTCCCTCCCTGGCCGCGGCGATGACCGATGCGCGGGCCGAAATTTTCCCGAGAAAGCCACTGCGCTTCTCGCAATCGCCGTCCAAGCCATCCTCCCCGGCGGCGTTTGCTCAATGCCCCGGTTGCTTGTTCTCCGGCGCTGGGGATTGCATCCTTTGGTCTCGGGCTTTGTAGTATGAGTCCCTCGTTATCGTGAAGGTCTTGGCTTCCGGATCGTAGACCGCCCGGGTCACATCTTTGCCCCCCTTGACCAACCATGCCTGGCCTTCTTTTGGCAGTCGGTTATTTTTTGAGGCGACCACTCCCTCTCTCCGGGCAATGGTTTTTAGCTCATTATAGTTGAATGCTTTCCCACCGAACTTGCGGAAAACCATGCGTTTAATCACGCCGTCAACAACCGTTGCGATGATATCCCGGCCTCCTCGGCGATAGGCGCGTTGCACGAATCCTGCGCTGTCCTTTCCGATGGCCACGGGGCTGCCGTACATGAAGTCGGCAACACGAGTCTTTTCTCCGATTTGCGCCTGCGATGTTCCCGCTGCCAGCAGCACCAATGCGACCAAACCCGCCAATCGTAGTTTCATGTCTCCCTCTCTCCTCTCGACCCGCCCGCTTGACGGTTCAGCGACACTACCGTTATTTTATTTGGAGGCTATTAAGAATAGCTTGACAAGGTCAGCCGAAATCCTTACGCCGGAATTTCAATCAGGAAGCAAGCATTATGAAACCAAAAATCATCCTCAGCATTCTGGCAGGTATCCTGGCATTTCCAGTGCTCGGAACCTTCGCGCAAACGGCCCCGATCACCTTCGTGGTGCTCGCGACGTTTGATTATCCCGGGACCGGAAATCTCACTCGCCCTCAGAAAATTAACGCCGGCGGCGAGATCGCCGGCGAATTTGTCGATTCGAGTGGGGCAACGCGTGGCTTCATCCGCTACGCCGACGGTACCTTCAGCGCGCCCATCATCGACCCTAACGACACGGTCGGTTTCACGGAAGGAAGAGGCATTAATGACGCCGGCACGGTCTGCGGCGATTATAGCGACGGGGCCGCGTTCCACGGCTTTTTCCTAACCGGAAGCACCTACACTCAGTACGATGTGCCGGGCGCTCTGAGCACTTTGGTCTTAGGATTGAATAATGCCGGCGACTTTGTCGGCAACATTACCGCGAGCGATGGAAGCTCTCCGGCCTTCATCAGCCTGGGCGGGAACGTGACCACGTTCAGCGCTCCGGGAGCGACCTTTACGGCTGCCTATCAGCTCAACAGTTCGGGCCAGGCGGTGGGCTACTACGTGGACAGCTCATCGATCTCTCATGGTTTCGCCCGCAACCAGGCCGGAGCCATCCGCTATCCGCTCGATCCTCCAGGCACCACGGGGACGATTGTATTTGGATTCAACGATCAGGATGCGATCGTCGGCCGGTATTCGGACAGCGCCGGAGCGACTCACGGACTCTACATCGTTAGCAACCATTACGTGACCTACGATTATCCCGGTTCAAGCTTTACTTCCCTCAATGGAATCAACGATCAGGGACTTATCTGTGGTCGTTACATTGACAGTTCAGGGATTGAGCATGGGATCCTGCTGCAAGTCAGGCACAGCAGAGCCGACCAGCCGGGCGTGGAAAGCAAAACGCTGAACCCGCCTGTCGTCGCCAAACCGGTCGGGCCCGTGCCCTCTGCCGTGCAACACGAAGTGCCGGCCGCGTAAATTGAAACGGCGCGCTGGCGGCGCCGACCGGCCGTTTTGCCCAGGGTCGGTGCGGGTGAGCGGCGCGACGTAATTTTGCGGGAATTCGCCACCTAAACGGGTGTTTGGGAAAGGGGTGGTGTCTTAATTTGAATCGAAATTAAGACACTACCGGAAAAGGGCGCGCCTTGCGCCGTCCGCCGGTCCGCCCTAAAATCGGGCGCGCGATGGAGCAGATCGGTCAACTCGGCGGGATGCTTCGCTCATTCCTGATTTGGATCAGAAACCGGCCCGTGCAGGCCTTTTTGCTCTGTGCGGTCACGGCCACGGTGGCCTATTTCTTTGGCTTTCTTCGGCTTTACGCGAACCAGTCACAGCCGATTTGGGAATGGGCCTGGATGCGTTTTCTCCCGCAATACAACCAGGAGCACAGCAAGCTCATTCCTTTCCTCGTCCTCTTTCTCCTTTGGTACCACCGGCAGAAAATCCGCGACGCGCACAAGGAAGGGAGCAATTTCGGGCTCCTTTTTATCGCGACCGGCATCGCCTGTTACCTGGTCGGAGACCGCGCCTTTCAGCCGCGGGTCGCCCTTTTCGGATTTCCATTCCTCATTTACGGGGTGGTCCTTTATCTTTGGGGCCGCGAAACGGCGCGCATCGTGCGATTCCCGATCGCCCTGCTTTTTTTCATGATTCCGTTGGGGGCGATCGAGCAGACGACTTTTCGCCTCCAGTTTCTCATCATCGGCTTTGTCAAAGTGCTGAGCAGCCTCTGCGGCATCGCGATCTACACCATCGGCACCTCGATCCGGCCGGTTCACGGCAACTGGGGTTTTGAAATCGCGGAAGGTTGCAGCGGCATTCGGTCACTGATCGCGATGATCATGCTCACCGCCGTTTACGTGCACCTCTGCGAGCCGAAGGTTTGGAAAAAACTGACGATCCTTGCCGCCTCCGTCCTCTTCGCGATCGTCGGCAACGCCGGCCGCATCTTCACCATCATCGTGCTCGGGCAGCTCGGATTTCCGAAGTTTGCCGGCGGCATTTACCACGACTGGTCGAGCCAACTGATCTTTTTCCCAATCGCCCTGCTTTGCATGCTCGGGTTCAGCAGGCTGCTCAACATCGATTATCGGAAGTGGTTCGCGAAAAAATCGAAGGGCGAAAAGGAGGCAGTCGCCTATGAGTATTAAACGGCTCGCTCTCCTCCTGCTTTTTCTCGGGGCTGGATTCAGCGCCGTTTTCTTTCTCCCGGCGACTGCGAAGACGCAACCGGTCGGGATCCGGCTCGAGCTGCCGCAGTTCGTTGGGAGATGGTACGGGGTCGATCAAAAAATCAGCGAGCAGGAGCTCCAGATGCTGGCGAGCGACACGCAATTTGCGCGCAAGCTTTACACCGACGGAGCGGGCAACGCGATTTTCGTCTCGATCGTTTTATCGGGAGCGGATCTCGATAACAGCATTCATCGCCCGGAACGCTGCCTTCCGGCGCAAGGCTGGACGATCGCCGATTCCAAGGAGGTGCAGGTGCCGCTTGCCAATGGAGGCAAGCTCAACGTCACCCGTCTGCATGACGTCCGTCAGATGCCGTTGGAGAACGGCCAGGTCGTCTCGCTTTACAACCTCGATTACTACTGGTTCGTCGGCTATCACCACCTGACCGCGTCGCATCTCGAGCGCACGATGATGGACATTCAGGATCGCGTTTTGAAAGGCTATAACCAGCGCTGGGCTTACATCACGGTCGCAGCCGACATCACCAAGGGGCTGATCCCATTCGGACATTCCGAGGCCGAGACGGATGCGATGCTGCAGAATTTCATTCGCCAGATCTTCCCGGACATTTCAAAAGCGCCTAACGAACCGTCGATCGCGTCCAAATCTGAAAAGCCGGCAGGACGCGCGCCACTCTAAAGCCTTCGGCTGTGAGATAGGCGCGGACCGCTCCGGATGAATCGTAAATATCCGGCTTGGAAAGGATCACCATGGTTGGCGGTTCCTTAGGCGAAGGGAGTTGAGGAGAAGTGACGACCTGAGGGGAGTCGAACGGGAGATGATAATACCGTCCGGTGCTCAGGTCGGCGAGCCACCAGATGCGGCCGCCTGAGTCAAGCGCTTCACGTGCGATCGTGGCCACCGTGCGATAGTCGTCGCGTTGGTGCCGGGGCGCGAGACGGATTTCGAGCGCGGAGATCAAGAACACGACGACCAACCCCGCCGCCAACGCCTTTTTCCAACTCTCCCCTGAGAGAAGTGCGGCTAGCCCCGCGCCCATCCAGGCAAGCAGATAGGGCAGAAGCGGAGTGAGATGGCGTCCCACCAGGCGCATGTGTCCCGCCACTCCCGCGATCAAGACAAGCGCGGACGGCGCCGCCACCGCCAGCAGAAAAAACAGAATATATCGGTTCGTTAGGCGAGCACGCATTGCCCATGCGCCGGCCACGAGCAGGGTGAGGGCGGCGATCGCGGCCACGGCGACCCAGGGAAGAAACGGCGTGAGCGCGCCCGCCCCCTGTTCCCGCAATTCCAGCCGTCCCGGACCCAGGCCGGCGAGCCCGAGCAATTCATAGAAAATGAAAGCGATATTGGACCAACCGGTGCGGCCGACCTCGGAGGCGCGCGCTCCAAGTTGCAGCGTCCAGAGATAATAAATCCCGAGCGCGCCCAGCGCCGCGACCGTCAGGGCGGAGGTCGCCTTGCAACCAACCGCGACTCGGGTCGCCGCGCGCGGCCCGCTCCAGTAAACCGCCGCCGCCATTGCTCCCAGCGCCCAGGGAACGGCGATCAAACTCGCCAGGCAAAGTCCGACAACGCCTGCGCAGAACAGCCGAAACCAGAGCGCGGAGCCGAGCGATTCCTCCGGCGCGTTGAGCAGTCGAAACAGGCAGGCCGCCGTCACGGCTGCAAAACCGAAGAGAAAGATGTAGGGCCGGGCCTCGCTCAGGTAATACCAAAGAAAGGCATTCGTTAGGGCGAGAAGCACGGTGGCGGTTTGCAGGAGGCGGCGCGGCCCCATCCCCCAGGCCAGCGTGCCCACGCCGCCGACAAAAAACGGAATGTTCACCGCACGCAGCGCGATCTCGGAAGCACCAAACAGCTTTTCCCACGCCCAGACAAAAAACATGTACCCGGGCATTTGAAGGTCCGATCCTCGCTCGTGCAGGAAAGCCGTCCACCAGGTTTGGAACGATGGCTGGAGGGCCTTCGCCGCCGTGTTCCCCTCATCGATCCACAGACTTTGATGAGTGATCGCGACCGCGCTGAGCGCGAGCGCGGCGAGGGCGAAAAACCAAATCCGTATCGAGTTGCGTCGCGCCATTTTAATCCCACCCTGGCTCGACTTTTCTCAAAACAGCCCACTGTCCCAAGCCAAAAGGATATCGTACCTTTTCCAAAATAAATCCCGGAACGGTCTTCACCGAGACGAGATTTGTATGTTCGCTGGTCCGCTTTTGCGTCAGATGGAGGTTCTCAAACATCCTAAGCAACGAATCGAATCGCGGCATTGGCGTGGTGATGAGGAGGTGGCCGCCGGATTTCAAAAGGTCATGGCATTCCCGGAAACAAGGGGTGTGCTCGACGACTTCGAATGCCACAATCGCGTCGAAGGATTGCGGTTTAAGGCCGCATTGTCGCCATTCCCGCACGTCGCCACGGACGTCCGCCGGTGCGTTCACGTCGATCGTGACGTAGTCAACCCGCATCGAGCCGGCAAGCGCTTTTTTGAACCAGCCATCGCCAGGTCCAATTTCAAGAATCCGATCGCCGGAATGCAGCTGCGGGAGAAAAAAGCGGACGCGCGCGTTACGCGCCCAGGCTTGGACAGGTCGAATCACGAATCTGCGCTGCTCAGGTCTTGTCGGAACCCACTCGGATGCGGAGCAGTTCGAGCAGCATTTCCGCGCCCCAGGTCATCACCTTCAAAAGGTTGATGCTGTTTTCGCCCGCGGCCCTGTCCGGGAAATGGATCGCCACATATTCCCATCTCACATCCGGCACCTTCTTCAGGACATAAGTAAGCGCGACATTATGGATGTTGAAATTAGGTGGAATATGCTCGAGCGCCCGCCGAACCGTCTCCCGCCTCATGAGCCGATAAGGCACATTGGCATCCTTGAGGTCTCGACCGCAGATGAGAGAGGAACCGAGGCGGCAAATCGCCGACGTTAAGATGCGAGGAAGGCCGTCGTCCCGGCTTGTCCGCATTCCGAAGACGCAATCGGCCTGTTCCCGCTTCTCCCAAAATTCGGCGAAATATTTCGGCTCACATTGGCCGTCGGAATCGATTTGGAGAATCCACTCCGCCCTCGAGTTGGTCGCGATGTCGTAGCCAACTCGACAGGTGCTTCCGTGGCCCGCGTTCGGTTTGCTGACGACGCAAATCATTTCGGGATTTTCGCTTTCCAGCTTTAACAAGATTCGATGGGTTTCGTCGCGCGAACCGTCATCCAGGGCGATGATTTGAAATGGCACGTCGAGTTCTCGCAGCGTCGCGGACCAAATGGAAATGACTTGAGCGATGTTGGCCGCTTCGTTGTAGATCGGCATCACGACGACGAGCTGTGCGGTGATACTTTCGCCGATCTCACGCAGGTCAAAAGAAAAGCGGCTCATAACACCAGGGTGCCCCTGTCTCTTGGGAAGATCGGGGGCGATTCACCCCCGGCCAAACGCTTGAGAGTTGCGGCCGCAAAGTCGAGCGACTCCGCGATCACTTCATCCATGTTCAGATAACGATACGTGCCGAGTCGCCCGAGAAACGAAGTCGATTTCTCGGCTTGCGCTAGCTTTACGTAGTCTTGCAGGAGCGTCAGATCGCCGCCGAGCCTTTTTGGATAATAAGGAACGTCTCCCGCTTCCGTTTCCTTGCTGAACTCTCGGAATGCGAGGGTCGCCTCGTGCTTCTCCCAAGGCGCGAAATGCTTGTGTTCATGAATGCGGGTGAAGCCAACATCCAATCCGGGATAGTTGATGACCGCGTTGCCTTGAAAATCTCCCTCTGCCTCGATGCGTTCGAAGCTGACCGTGCGGTAGCCAAGGCGACCGAGCTTGAACTGGTAGAACGCGTCGATCGGTCCGGTGAAAAACAAATGATCAAACTTCGAAAGCGATGAAGTATCGAAAGGCGTCGCGAGAAGAACAGTGATTTTTTCGTGGTCGAGAATCCGCCGGACCAATTCGGTGTAGCCCTCCTCGGGAATTCCTTGGAAAATTTTGTCGTAGTAACTGTCGTTGTAATTAAATCTCACCGGCAGCCGCTTGAGAATCGAGGCGGGCAATTCACGCGGTTCGCAACCCCACTGCTTCCTGGTGTAGCCGTGGAAAAACGCCTCATACAGGTCGCCCCCCAGCATTTTGAGTGCTTGCTCCTCAAAGTTGGCTGGTTCACCGATACTCTTGTCGGCCAATGACGCGACGAAGAGGCGCGCTTCCGCCGGATTGAAGGTCTTGCCGAAAAACTGATTGATGGTGTGGAGATTGATCGGGAAGGAGAAAATGCCGCGCTCGATCTTCGCCTTTACCCGATTCACGTAAGGCCGAAAACGGACGAAACCATTGACGTAATCCCAGACGTCTTCGCGATCGGTATTGAAAATATGCGGGCCATATTTGTGCACCATAATCCGCGTGGTTGGATCACGCTCCGTATGGCAATTGCCGCCGAGGTGATCGCGCGCTTCACAGACCGTGATCCGGCAATCGCAGCCGATAGCCAGCTCGCGGGCGAGAACAGCTCCGGCGAAACCCGCACCGACGATGACGTAGTGAGGATGAGACATTCCGATTGCGGATCAATGGAGCATAAAAGTCACAAGCGGCGAACGAGGATGCATCTAATGACGAGCCAACTGAATGCGCATTTTTTCCAGGACGCTCGAGGGCGACGGCCATCCCGGAAGCACTTCGTCCGACATGTAGCGGCGGTCTGGGCGATAACCGCGCGGCGTTTCCGGGGAGCGCACGATCTCGGTCGCAGGCGGCGCCCATTCCTCGATCGGTGAAGTTCGAACCACCGCGACCGTTCGGCAGCCGAGAAAGGCGGCCACATGCATCGGTCCAGAATCGTTCGTGATGACGTGCCTGGCGGATCGCAGTTCTTCAACCAGCGCTTCGTCAGCGACCCGAGTGACTTCATTTTCGCTCACTCCGCGCGGGCGCAAATCGCCTGGCCCGGCGAGAATTCTCACGCTGACACCCAGTTCACCTAGAGCGTCGCGCAGATCCGAAACATCCGGATATTGCTTGGAACGCCATTGTGCGCCGATATGAATGGCGACGCGATTGGTCGTCGCAGCCTGCGCTTGCTTCCGGCGATAGGTTGCCTCGATCTGGGAATAGGCAACGCCGGCTAGTCTTGCCCACGAACGATAGCGATTTTCCACCGGGCACAGCCCGACGGCGAAGGGGAAGTTTACGATCGCGCTCTTACGTCCAAAAAAACGCAACCAGCCGTTCATCCTCACACGAGCTTTCGGGAGGAGTTTATGCGCCGCCGCCAAATCGCGGAAATCGCCTCGAATGCTGAGGACGGTGGTGGGTTCGGAAGTCGCCAACCCGGCAGCGTCTGGGCCGGATTCGAATGGATGAACGCGGTTCCTTCTGGTGTAAGGCAGATCAATCGCGATCAGGTCGAGATCCGGTTTCTCTGCCAGCGCGCAGCGCAGTAGAGCATGCCAGGATGGATGACAGGCGAGGGCGGCCGGCTCGCTCAACTCGCGAAGAGCCGCAGCTGCGATTATCACGTCGCCCAGGCTCCACGGTTCGAAGAAAATAAACCGGCCATCTCTCGCCGGCTTCATGAGATCGTCCGTGCCGCCGTTCTCGCCGGCAAGAACACGATTTGGCCTGACGGTTTCCTCGGTTCGCGTCCGCGGTCAAAATGACCTTGAGCAGTTTTCGATCTCTGATTACTCATGCGAATTTTTCCCGACACGGAAGCGGGTTCGGCGACTAAAGCCGCGGCCATCTGTAACCCAGCTTCTTTGCCGGGCGCGAGACTCGCCGCTGCGGCGAATCCTGAGTATAGATCCCGATCTCCAGGTCGCGACGCTGGTAAGCGCCGTGGAATGCCTTGCCAAGACGATGTCGCAAGACGGCAAGCGCCCGCCATACACTTGATCTTGATCGCCCTTGCCAGCGGGTTGCTTCATCCGTTGAGAGGGAAGTTCCGCCCAGATTTTCGCCCGTAAAAGTAAAAGTAGCGAGAGGTCGAGACAACGTCTTCATCGGGACCTGGGCAAGGAGAAGCGAATGAACCCACACCATATCTCCAATGGCTCGCCATTGCGGATCAAAATGAAATCCTTTCTCCACCAATTCCCGCCGAAAGAATGTTGCGCAAGTCGACGTGTTCAGGTGTGCGGCCTGGATATGCCATTGCGTAGGAAGCACGGTCCGGCGATAGGAAAGCGGCTGACCGTGCGGATCGGTCAGAACAACATCGCCAAAGAGCACATCGATGTCCGGGTTCGCGTCGAAGAAACTCACAACCGATCGGAGCGCGCCGGATAAGTATTGCTCATCGCAATTGAGATAAGCGCAAATCTCGCCGCGCGCCCGCCGCAGCCCACGATTGATCGCGTCGTACATGCCCTCGTCTTTCTCGACGAAAAGCTGAAGACGCTTGTCATCGACCAGGTATTGAAAATCTGAACGCAGGAATTCCTCTATTCCGCTCGTCCCTGCGTCCTGAATGATGTGCTCCCATTCCACGCCCTCCTGGTCGGCAACCGACGCAATCGCCAGGCGCAGCCAATCCAACTGCCGAAAGCTGGGTGTCACAATCGAGATCACGGGGTGTTTTCGCCGGGGTGAATCGAGATTGTTGCGAACTTACACCGGCCTTTATTCGGCCCTGCGATCTCAGGCCGGCACACGGGATGGAGAATGGGGCTCCGGGACGAGCGTCGAGGCAGAAACGGATTTGGACGTGGAACGAGCGGCGGCCTGAAGGCGAAGGAAAACGCCGGCCAGGGCGAACTCCTGCGGCAAAAACGATCCCACCGACGAGGCGCCGATCCAGTAGGACAGGATCATGACCGCGAGGTAGATCGCGAGGAAGCGCCGCGCAAAACCCGTCTCGGCATCTCCGTCGAACCTGACGCCAAAGGTTTCAATCAGCAGCCGGATATTCCAGGCGATAAAGAAGATCGCTCCCAGAATTCCCAGCGTATCGAGCGTGGCCAGAAACCCGTTATGCACGTTGCCGGTTTCAACCAATTGGTCAAAATCCGTTCCCCTCCCAACGTCGCTCGATCTTTCGGTCCAGTCACTCTGAAAGCCGAATCCCCTTCCCAGCACCGGATGTTTTGGAAAATATTTCCGGTACCAAAGAGACCAGGCCTGCTTGCGGAAATCGTCCGAGGCGGCCGCATCCAGCGCCATCTCTTTATCCCAATCACCCGGCAAGAAGGTTAGACCCCGCTGCACTTGTTTCGGAAGCGGTACGATTTCGTTGACAAAAGAAAGACCGATCAAGAAAACCGCTACCATAGGCACGATGGCCAGAACGCCGAATTTCAGGTCTCGAATACCAGCCACTGTCACGGCCAGGATAGTGTTGAGGACGGCCGATCGAAATCCGGAGTAGAGGACGCCCAGTGAACCGATGCCGAGGACGATGAGACGAAAGAGTTCCGATGGATGAAATAGCCGCCGGAGCGAAATAGAGGCGAGCAGAATGACAATGAGGATGAAACCGAAGTTGCCAAAGGTGCCGATCCGGCCGGTGATCTCGGCCGTGCCCGTGACAATCTCCTGGAGGGCGCCGGTGGAGACCGCCGAATAGAATGGATAAATAAAGTAAATTGAAATTGGAAAGAGCGTGGTGACGATGGCCACAGCCAAATCAAAGGTAATCACTCCGAGCACAATGTAGGGAAGTTTGTTCCAGAGCGCCGGCTTCATCGGAATGCTCTGAACGACCAGGAAGGCCGCCAAACCAACGTAGACGTTTACGTAGTTGCGACCACCCCAGACACTGGATCCCAGAAAGCGCATGCCAAAACGATCACCAATTCCGTGCACGGTCAGGACGGTCATGAAGCCTGCGATTAGGAGCACGTCGATTCGCGCCACCTGCAAGTGCGAACTCCGCCTCATCACAAGGTCTTCCAGCACGTACTTGGCAATCCCCATCATCATCAAGACCTGGAATGGCGTGAATGACCCCCCTAGAAGCGGGAAGGTGCCGCCGAGAAATGACGACGCGATCGTCACGACCCAGAAGAAGCGGCCACTGCCGAACCAAAATATCGCACCCAGGATCACCGGGAGGCCCAGTATGAGTGATCCATAG
>JBOHXL010000153.1:0-2405 GCA_050736975.1 Chthoniobacterales bacterium
GTCCGAGGACGAGCAGGAGGAGGAGTTTCCCTGCTCCTAATCTCGTTAGGCGCGCTCGCGGTCTGCACTGGTTGCGACCGGATGATCACCGACCGGGACACGCAATTGGGCAAGGATGCAGATGCGAAAGCCGCGGAAGGCGACTATGCCCAGGCGATTAATCTCTACGAAGCGGCGCTCGATGGCACGGCCCGCTCGGCCGAGGTGCATTACAAGCTCGCCCTCATTTACGACGACAAACTGAATGATCCGCTTAATGCCCTGCACCATTTCAAGCGCTTCCTCGCGCTCGATCCCGCTGGCAGGCACACCGAGGAAGTGAAGGGTTTCATGAAACGCGACGAGTTGACTTTGCTCACCAACCTGACGGGCGATTCGATGGTGCCGCGTTCCGAGCTGGTGCGCTTGACCAACGAAAACCTGAGCCTGCGCAAGCAGATCGGGGAACGCTGGGCAAAGGAAAAGGCCGCCGGCGCCATCGGAAAACCTGATTCGAAGGCGAGAATCGAGCCTAACGACAAGACGAAGCGCAGGGGGAAGGAGCGCAGTTACACAGTGCAACCGGGCGATACCCTGGCCTCGATCGCGCGGAAATTTTACAAGAGCTCGGCCCGCTGGCCCAGAATCCTGGAGGCGAATAGCAACACCATCTCCAAGCCCGGTGATCTCAAGCCGGGACAAACGCTCGTCATTCCGTAGCGTGCTGCGGCCGGCCTCGACCTGCCCGCCGCAAAGTCCCGGCGCGATTTAGGGCAAGAAGTTCAGTTGATTTCGCTTTATCTTTTGCAGGTCTTATGAAGGCGATCGAACGAATTGCTCCCGATGTCGGCTGGCAGCCAATCAGTTTCGTCAATACCTACTTTGTCGGCCACTCCGGCGGGCCATGGGTCTTGATTGACTCGGGATTGCCGGGCCACACCGAAGAAATTTTCGCGGCCGCGGAAGCGCGCTTCGGCGCCGGCTCGCGGCCCCGGGCGATTTATCTCAGCCATGGTCATTTCGACCACGCGGGATCCGCCATGGCCCTTGCCGAGCGCTGGGATGTGCCAGTTTTCGCCCACCGAATGGAGCTGCCTTATCTGACCGGGCTCTCGGACTATCCGCCGCCCGATCCAACGATCGGCGGGGCGATGGTGTTCCTCTCACGTTTCATTCCTTATCGCGCGCGCGATCTGGGCGAGAGGATTCGCGAGCTTCCCGAGGATGAGCTGGATGGCTTGCCGGACTGGAAATGGATCGCGACGCCGGGTCATTCGCCGGGACATGTTGTATTTTTTCGTGAATCCGATCGGGTGCTGTTGGCGGGTGACGCGTTTGCGACCATGAATATGGATTCATGGAGCGGACTGATCAGCGGCAAAAAGAAATTGTCGCGAGCCGGAGCGCCGCTCACGATCGATTGGGCGGCAGCCCGGGAGTCTCTGCAGGAATTGGCGGATCTTCGACCTAACGTTGCCGGCTGTGGCCATGGCGTGCCGATGAGCGACAGCGAATTGCCCGATCGGCTCCAGTTTCTTGCCCGACGATTCCGGCCGCCGCGCCATGGCCGATATGTGGAGACGCCGGCGGAGGTGGATGAGTCGGGCGTGGTGGCGCTGCCGCCGGCGCCGTTCGATCCGGTGCCATTGGCGACGGCCGGCGCGCTCTTCCTCGCCGGAATCGCGCTCGGCTCGGGCTACCTCGAAGACCAGCTGCGCGACTAGGCCTGGCATCTCGCGTGAGGCGACGGCCGGCGGAACGCGCCGATCAGCGCGGCAACATCGCGCTTCGTCCTTCGCTGCGGCTGATCGCGAGGTCGGCGCGGACAACGTTCGGAGGTGAACGAAATGCCCGGCGTTTGCCTTGTAAGGCGTTTCCCGGCCCGCGCGAATTCCTACGGGTTTGGGTGTTCGATCCGGTCTGCCCCATTTCGGGCGAACCAGGCACGGCTCGATCCGCCAGATCCAGCAGTTGGTTCGAATCGGTCACCCTGACGATTGGAACCTGCCGCTTCGGGCGAGGAAGCAAGGCGCCGGTTCCACCGCCGCCTTGTCCTGCAAAAACGGTGGTTGTCGTTCGAAGCGGAACAACCTTTCCAGCCGGGGCCGTAGAAGCGGTCGCAGGCGCCTCTACCGGGCCGAAAGGCGGTGCATTGGAAATCGGCTGGGGAGGGTTCGCGCCACTGCCAGCGAATGTCCCTGTGGTCGAGCCGTTGCCGCCCGAGCCGGTATAATTGGCGTTCGGCACCCCATTGTTGAAGCCAGTGTAAACGTCTGCGGTAGCACCCATCACGGTTACGATCTTGTTATTGTTAATCGTCACCGTGTTGCCCGCGATGATGGTGGCGCTGCCGCCGCCGATGGTCACGCTGTCGACGAACACGATCTGGCCATTGGACCCGTTGGCGTAAAGCTCGAGCATGGTAT
>JBOHXL010000154.1:0-5590 GCA_050736975.1 Chthoniobacterales bacterium
ACGACTCCAGCGCGCGGTTGTAGAGCGCGCGATAAAAGGCGATCCGCGCTTTGTGCAATTCCTCCACTATCGTCACGTCGAGCTGCTGCTGGGCGATCAGGCGCGCCACGTCTGCGCGACGCAACGAAGCTGGAATTCCGGCCTGGAAGAGAGGTTGCACGAAGGAACCGTAGGCGAAGGCGAATGGCTGATCGCCCGAGCTGCCGGAGCGTTTCCCGCCCTGGTCGCCCGCAACCGCACCGATCAATCCCTTCGGGAACGCAACCGAACGCAGGACGATTCGTTCCCCCGCCGCTGCCTCCAGCCCCGCCTTCGCCGCCAGGATGCGGGGATTTTTTTCCAGCGTCTGCGCCAGTCCGTCTTCGAGCGTGACCGCGCCCGCCGGAAAAATTTGGCCGGTGCTCGCCAGGACGAAAATGAGCGGGATGGCAACTCTCATCTCGTTCCGCCTAAGGTCGCGGGCGGACGCGTCAGGGAAAGAACCTGCGCATTTTCGCCGCGACTTTGAGTTTTCCCGCCTAACGACGCCCGTTCGCCTCCGCAGGCGCGATCGAGCCGGGCGAGGGCAGCATTGTGCAGATAGGTCGCGCTCAGGCGGGTGGTGCGCGTGCGGGTGAGATCGGATGCCGCCTGCAAAACGTCGAGCTGGGTGCCCAGACCAGCGGCCAGATTTCCGTTCGCAATCTGGAGCGATTCCTCCGCCGTCTCGACGCTCTTCGTCTCCGAAGCCAGCACGCGGTCGGCCTGTTCGAGATCGAGGAAGGCGCTCCGCACCTCGGACGCAATCGTTAGGCGAAGAGCGTCGCGTGTCCGCATGGCGGCTTCCTTCCGCGCCTGGGTCGCTTGCATTTTGCCACGGGTGGCGAAGCCGTCGAACAAGGCCCAGGAGGCATTCAATCCAATGATGTAACCGTGATTAAATTCACCGCCCAGAGTGGGATCGCGCTCGTTGTAAACCTCGTAGCCACTGAAGAAATCGACCCTCGGCTGGGTGGCGCTTCGATCCAGACGAAGCTGCTGCTCCTCGATCGCAATGTCCCGATCTGCCGCTCGGATCTCCGGACGGGTGGCAATGGCGTGCGCCAGACAATCGTTCAAGTTCGGATGCCGCGGCTCATAAATCAGTTCGCCGCTGGCCCTAAACGGCGCCTCGCCGGAGGCGGTTGGGTTCGCGCCTAACAATTCGCTGAGACGAAGCAGCGAATTCTGCAGATCAGTCCGGGCCTGGAACAACTCCGGCTTTTCGTTCGCCACCGATACTTCCGCCCGGCGAACGTTCAGCTCGCCGACTGTCCCGGTGCTGAAACGCTCTCGTTGTGATTTCAATTCCTGTTGCAGAACGTCGACCGATTCTTCCCGGACGTGAATCTGCTCGCGATTGAGGAGCAACTCGTAAAAGGCGAGCCGTACCTCCATCGTCACGCGATCCGCCACCACCTCCATTTGGGCCTGGGCTTTTTCCAGCTTCAAACGCGCGATCGCCATCCGGCTCGCCGTCGCGCCGCCGGCATAAATCGATTCCACGACGCGAATGTTGGCATTGTAATCATCCGGACGGAGGCTGGTATTTCCCTGCCGCTCGCGTTCCCGATAAAGGCCGCTCGTGACCACTGCCGGGAGATAACCGGAGCGCGCCTCGATCAGTTCGCCGCGCGCTGCCTCCACATTTTTTTGCGCGACCGCAATATCGGGATTGTGCGCCCGCGCGACTTGAATCGCGTCGTCGATTGTGTAGCGCGGCAACTCGGCTCGGGTCGCCGGAATTGCCCCGGCCAGGATCGAGCACGCGATGCAAGCTTGCAGACGCATTCGCTTTTCTTCCCTGCCGGAGCTTCTTTTCGCAACAAAAATTCCGAGGCCAGATCGGTTGGCGGCCGTTCCGGGCGATTCGGGATTGTTAATTCTATGTTAAGTTTACATCTTGCTCCCGACGGACGACTGCGGCAACCTACCGCTTTTCAAAAGCCACAAATGAGTAAAATTCGAATCGCCATCGTCGGGGTGGGAAACTGCGCCAGCTCGCTCGTCCAGGGAACCAGCTTCTATCGGGATGTTCCCACCAACGGCGCCAGCGTTGGTCTCATGCACAGTTTGGTCGGCCCCTATCGGCCGAGCGACATCGCGGTCGTGGCGGCCTTCGACATCGACCGGCGCAAAGTTGGACGCGACGTCAACGAGGCCATTTTTGCGCCGCCCAATTGCACGAAAATTTTCTCTGCCGAAGTGCCGCCGACCGGGGCAGTCGTCAAGATGGGGTGTGTCCTTGATGGTTACCCGGCGCACATGGAAGGAGGCGATCCGATGCGCACCTTTCAGCCTCTAAAAAAGGAATCGACCGCCGACCAGATCATCAAGGAACTGCGGGAATCGGGCGCGGAGATCATGGTCAATTATCTGCCGGTCGGCTCGGAAGAGGCGACGCGTTTGTATGCCGCCTGCGCCCTCGAAGCCGGACTGGGGTTCGTCAATAACATTCCGGTTTTTATCGCGAGCGACCCGGTCTGGGTGAAACGCTTCGAGGAAAAAAAACTCCCGCTGGTTGGCGACGATATCAAAGCGCAGCTCGGCGCGACCGTTCTTCATCGCGCGATCGTCGATCTCTTCCGCAAGCGCGGAGTGAAGGTCGAGCGCACCTACCAGCTGAACACCGGCGGCAACACCGATTTTCTCAACATGCTCGATCGGGCGCGGCTTCAGTCGAAAAAGACTTCGAAGACCGAAGCCGTGCAATCGGTCATCGGGAAACGTCTGACAGAGGAAAACATTCACATCGGTCCGAGCGATTACGTGCCGTGGCAGCGCGATAACAAGATTTGTTTCATTCGCGTCGAAGGCCGGCTCTTTGGTGATGTGCCGATGGAGATCGACTTGAAACTTTCGGTCGAGGATTCGCCCAACTCCGCGGGCGTCGCGATCGATGCCATTCGCTGCTGCAAGCTCGCCCTCGATCGCGGGCAGAGCGGCGTTCTTCATTCCGCTTCCGCCTTTTTCTCCAAGCATCCGCCAGTGCAGATGAGCGACGACGAAGCGCACCGCCGGGTCGAGGAATACATCCGGGGCGAACGCGACTCCTAACGGCGATTAAGGAATGTGAAATTAACGAGAATTGCGCTCATAATTTCCGCGACGGCAGGGCTGCTTCTGGCGGGTTGTTCCTTCAGCCGTTATAAAACCGAGACGGAGGTCGATATCCCAGCGCCGGCGAAGACCCCGGCGGTGAAGGGCCAGAGCCCGGCCCAGAGCGAGTCAAAAATCCCGCCGACCGAGCAATAACAAGACCTCTCCGGCCTAACGAGCGCGCGCAGTCAGCGCCGGCCGGTTTCCTCGGAAACGCCTCGCGCCGGTGTGTCGCTCAGTTTCTTGTAGGCGGCACGAAGGCAAAGTGGGACAATCGGCCCTTAGACAAGGAACCTGCCATGATACCGATGCTTCGCCTGACGAAACTGATTTTCATCGCCGCCAGCCTCGCCCTTCTGCCGCTGGCATTCGGGGTCGTTCCGCCGCCCGATGGCGGTTACCCCAATGGCAACACCGCTGAGGGCACGAACGCTCTCCTCAACCTGGGTACTGGGGCCAACAACACGGCCCTCGGTTACATTGCGCTGCAGAACAATACGATCGGCGACTATAACACCGCGACCGGCGCCAACGCGCTCAGCCTGAACTCCAACGGCAGCGGAAACACCGCCACCGGTTACAACGCCCTGGGAGCGAATACTCTTGGCACCGCCAACACCGCCCAAGGCAAAGACGCGCTCGGATCCAATACGGTCGGATCGACTAACACTGCCGTCGGTGATGTCGCGCTCACCCTCAACACGATTGGGAGCGGAAATACCGCCATCGGAGTCAACGCCCTTGCCAGTAACACAACCGCCCAGGACAACACGGCCGCTGGTCAGTCCGCCCTTTTTAGTAACACGACCGGCACGAACAATACGGCCGCCGGGACCAGTGCGCTCCTCAACAGCACGACGGGCGGCAATAACATCGCGCTTGGTTACCAGGCCGGCGCGAATCTTACCACCGGCGATAACAACATCGAGATTGGGAGCACGGGCGTGGCGAATGACTCAGGCCGGATCCGGGTCGGCACCCGGGGAATACAGAACTCGACCTATATCGCCGGCATCTTTGGGTCGACCGTTACCGGAGGGGCGGCCGTCTTTGTCGATAACAAGGGGCACCTTGGTACCGTCACTTCTTCAGCCCGTTTCAAGAACCAGATCAAGCCCATGGGTCAGGCGAGTGAATCGATCCTCGCGCTCCAGCCGGTCACTTTCCGTTACAAGCCGCAACTTGATCCCGAAAGCATCCCGCAATTTGGGCTCGTCGCTGAACAGGTAGCCAGGGTAAATCCAGACCTGGTGGTGCGCGATGAACAGGGCAAGCCCTATACCGTGCGCTACGAAGCGGTGAATGCGATGTTATTGAATGAATTTCTCAAAGAACATCGCAAGGTCGAGGAACAAGGAGCTGAGATCGCTGAGCTAAGGTCGGCGCTCGAAAAGCAGGCCGCGCAATTGCAAAGGGTCAGCGAGCGCCTCGCATCGATTCCAACCGCTCCACGGCTGGTCGAGAATCGCTGAAGCGGTTTAATTAAAAGTGTAGCCGCGTGGGCGGGGTTCTCTCTCTTGACTGCCGCTTTCTCGAGTCGGTACAATGCCGGAAAACGAAAGGAAAAATGAACGCTTCTCGCTTAATTCCACCGCTAAAGATTGTTCTCTATTTGCTGGCCTGCGCATCTTGCTATTTGATCTCGGGCTCCTCCGCGCTCGCGGTTGATCCGCCACCGGGGGGAGGCTACCCCAACGAGAATACCGCACTAGGCCAAGATGCGCTCTTTAATCTGGTACCGGGCAGCCTTGGGGCAAACACGGCGCTCGGTTTTCAGGCCCTTTATAACAATACCACGGGAAATGGCAACACTGCCATTGGAGACAACGCGATGTATGATACCACAACTGGAAGCGGGAACACCGCGGTCGGATTTTGGACGTTACACAATAATATGACGGGAGAAAACAACACGGTGACCGGCTACTTCGCGTTGGTCAATAATAGTAGCGGTTACGACAACACGGCAACTGGTGAGGAAGCGATCGAGAACAACACGACGGGCTTTGACAACACGGCTGACGGAACGGTCGCGCTCACTTTCAACACGACGGGCATCGGCAATACCGCGGTTGGTGCCGGAGCGCTCGCTTTCAACAACGGGAATGACAACACCGGGCTAGGGATAGCGGCCCTCAACTTCAATACCACCGGGAACGGGAACACCGCCATCGGCGACTCAGCGCTCTCTGCCAATACGAGTGGAAGCACTAACATTGCGATCGGCCAGTTGGCGGGCGGCACCATCACGACCGGGAGCAACAACATCGATATCGGCAACGAGGGAGTAGCGGGCGAGTCGGGCAGCATTCGGATCGGGACGAGAAAAAGCCAGACCAAGACCTTTATCGCCGGCATCAGCAAGACAACGGTAGCAGGCGGAGTGACGGTGGTGGTGAACACCAACGGCCAGCTCGGGACGGTGACTTCTTCGGCGCGTTACAAGGAAGCGATCAAGCCGATGGACAAGGCG
>JBOHXL010000155.1:0-8581 GCA_050736975.1 Chthoniobacterales bacterium
ACTAGTGCACTGTAACGCGCGAAGGTGATACAGGAACGATGCGATGGGCAGGGTTGCGGTAGGGCCACTTGAAAGGTATCCCCACTCAACATCTCCTGTGTCACGTTTCCACGTTACAGTGCACTAGTAGTCACGATCTTTCTGACAAGCCAACAATTGCGGGGGAACAGGGAGTCTGGGCGCAAAAACGCGCTTGGTTGCATCATTTGCCGCGATTAACGCCTGTTTCCGCTTACCAGGTGAAACTGCTCAATTATTTCGCGAAGGCACAAACAAGCCTTGCCGCGCCGCCTGCTCACGAGAGGAGTCGAACCTCCACGGGTTTCCCCATACGGTCCTGAGCCGTACGCGTCTGCCATTCCGCCACGTGAGCCTCGCGCCGAGCGGCCTGTAAGTTGCCCGGCGCTGGGCCGAGCGCAAGCCTGATTCCAGGGGCAAATGCCCCGGCGCAGACGCGCTCGAAGGTGGAAGTCCCGCGCCCTCGCCGCTCGCGGCGGCTACAAGCCGCGGCGCTTGCGGGCGAGTGATTCGATCGCGGCGGCCTTGCGTTTCTTGCCTAACGAACGCAGGAGATCGGCGTAGTTCGAGGCCACAATCTGGTAATCCTCGGGCGGCTTCTCCACCTCATCCCAGCTGCGAAGGGATTCGCGGTACAATTCGCCGGCCAGGACAAGGTCACCGCGCGCGTGGTAAAGCACGGCGAGATTGCAGTACGATTGCGCGACATCGGAGGAGCCCTTGGGGTTGCGCTTGCGCCGAATCGCCAGCGCGCGTTGATGCGCCTGCTCCGCTTCCTCCAGTCGTCCCTCGTTCGTGTAAAGAACGCCGAGATTGTTCAGAACCGCAGCGACATCCGGATGCTCCGGGCCGAGCTGTTTTTCGTAAAGCTCGAGCGCGTGTTTGTAATAGGGCTCGGCGGCTTTTGGCCGGCCGCTCCGGCGATAAATCAGGGCGAGGTTGTTCAGCATCATGCCGAGGTCGGAGTGCGGGAGATTGCCCATGGTGGTCGCAGCCTGCAGCGCCTTTTGGTAGAAAGTGACCGCTTGCTCCTCGCTCCCGGGTTCGTCGCACAGGTAGGCCAGACGGCGCGCCAATCGGTAAATGGCCGTTTGATCGGCCGGCTCGGTCCGTTCGACAAGCTGCAGCGCCTTGATCAGGTACGGTTTCGCGTCCGCCGGATGGCCTCGCTGATCGTGAATTTGCCCGAGCCGTTCGTAGCTGAGGGCAAGTGAGGGATGGTCCTCGGGAAAGGCCCGTTGCGCTACCTGAAGTGCCGTTTCGCCGACCCGCACCGCCTCATTCAGGCGCTGGCCGGCCCGTAACATTTCACACTTATCGCCGAGGATTCTCCAAAGCTGTTCCTCACCTTTCACGCCTACCAGCCTTCGCTTACCTGGCTGACGAGGCGAATCGCCAACTGCTCTGCGGCGAGAGGCAGCGCCTGCTGTTGATCCGAGGTGATATCGGGCCCAACGAAGAAGCTGGTCGTGCCGATGACGTCGAAAGGGCCGGCCAGCGTCTTATGGGTCTGGGGATCCACCAGCGTGTAATGGACCTGCAGCGCGAGGTTGAATTCGGTTGTCGCCAGGACGTTGCCCCGGAGGGAGCGCGCCGGGGAACGATTGATCCGGGTGATTTGGCCTTCCAGAGTCGCATCGGCCTTATCGTCACCCACGATCTGATAAGTGCCGTCCTGTTGGAATTGTTTGATCACCGTGTCGGTGATGAGAACGGAAATTCTCGGGAGAAGCGTTTTGTTGTCAAAAGTCGGGACCGAGATCTTGTGCACGGTGCGCAGGTAGTAGGGCTGCACCGGTCCGATGTGATAACCCGCGCAGCCGCCTAACGATAGGAGGATGAGCGCGGCGCCAACGAGGCTTTTCACCGCGGCGGAGTAGCCGTTGTCTCTGGCGTCGCGGAAGGTTCCGGCGAGGCAGAGATATCGGGAGGTGCAGGGCTGTCGGCGGTGTTCGCTGGCGGTGGGAGCGAATCGGCATCGGCCGGCGGTGGCAGCGGTGCGAGATCGTTCGGGTTGCCGCGCATTTGCGACGGAGCCGGCGGGCGCTGCTCGGTCCCGGCCGGCGCCGAAGAGGAGCCGGGCGCACCCGCGATCGCCTTCTTCGGATTAGCTTTGGCGCGTTTTTCCGCGATCTCGGCGGCCGATTGCAGCGCCGCCTCGCCCACCTTGGAACGCAACTGTTCGATGCGCTTCTTTGCGATGTCGCTCTCCGATGAGTTGGGCTGCTGCCGGATCACCTCGTTGTAGTAGAGGACTGCGGCCCGATAATTTTTCGCCTTATCGTAATACTTGGCGATGTCGAGCGAGCCTTTCGTCAGGCGATGATCGAGCAGGGCGAGATTCTCGCGCGCCTGCGGGGCCTTCTCGCTTTTCGGGAAACGATAGAGAAAATCCTGGAAAGCCGTCCGGGCTTTGTCGGCCGCATCCGGGTCGTAGACGCCGGAGCGAGTGGTGGCGAGCCAGATGTAGCCGATCTGATACTGCGCGTCGACCGCCAGCGGATCGTTAGGGAAATTTTCCACCACCGCCTGGTAAGCTGCGATCGCGAGATCCGGAGCCTCCTGCTTCTCCCGCGCCCGGCCGATATCGAACTGGGCCCGCGCCGTGTAACGGCTATAGGATGCGCTGCGCACGATGGCGGCGAAAATTTCCACCGAATCGTCGAGCGTGGAACCCATCGGGACGCCGAGAATCTTTTTCTTCTTTCGATTCAGCAGAATCTCGCCAATGCGAAACTGCGATTCGATCGCTTCCGAGAAGTGTTTGGAGTCCGGGTAGACCTCCATCAGCCCGCGATAAATGGCTGCGGCCTTGATCAGATCGCCCAGTTGTTCCGTCAGCACCGCTGCGCGGTAGGTCGCCTCCGGGCTGACGCTGGCCCGAGGATATTTTTTCACGAGGTGCTTGTAAATCTTGATCGCCCGCCGGGGATTGCCGCTGTTCGCGGCTGCTTCCGCCTGGGCAAACAACTGGTTGGCGTTGCCAATAATCTCTTCCTCGCCGGGCGGGTGATACTTCACCCTGCCGCTGGGACGAAAGACGACAGGGGCCGGGCTTCGCTCTGGAAAAGCCACACAGGCGGCGACCAACAGCAGAAGAAAGCGGAGTCGAAATCTCATTGGGATTCGCAGGGTAATGAACGATCCCCGGCCCGTCAAGGGAGGCGGCGCTTCCCGGCCGCGTGAAAAAGCGCGGTGAAAAAGCGCACTGGAGCGTTACAATCCGATACTCTTAACGAATGCGACGCGACCGTACGACGCCCGCCGAATTACGGCGCACACCTTGAATCTGATCGAGCAGCAGAAAATCCGCATCGGCACCTGTGCCTGGAGTTTCGAGGAATGGAACGGCCCGCTTTATCCGCCCGGCTGGCCCTCGAACCGCTGGCTGGAATTTTACGCCCGCTATTTCCCGGCGGTCGAAATTGATTCCACTTTCTACAGCGCGCCGGCCGAGGCGATCGCGCAGCGCTGGGTGGAAATGACCCCGTCGCATTTTCGTTTCACCTGCAAAATGCCGCGTGAGATCACGCACCTGCGGCGGCTGCGCGATTGCCGTGCGGAGTTGATCGCCTTTCTCCGCGCGCTCGAGCCGCTCGCGCCGAAGTTGCGCGTCATTCTCATTCAACTCCCGCCCTCCTACACCCCAAGGGAAGAGAAGACTGGCCTGCGGAATTTCGTCGCGCAGCTTCCCGCCGATTTTCGTTTCGCAATTGAATTCCGCCATGCCGGCTGGCATCGGCCGCACTTCATCCGGCTGCTCGAGAAGCATCGCGTCTGCTGGGTCTGGGCCGATATGAGCCCGCTCAACGAACGCAATCAGGCTCCATTCGAATTCCAGCCGATCACGACCGACTTTCTTTACCTGCGCCTGCTCGGCGACAACCTGACGAAATACGACGGCGATGGCCGGCGCATTCATCGCTATGGCAAGCTGCTTTGGAAACGCGAGGCGGCGCTCGATAGCTGGGCCTTGCGCATCCAGCGCCACCTCGACGAGGTCCGCAGCGTCTGGACCTTCGTGAACAATCATTACGAAGGCTATTCGCCCGAGACCTGCCAGCGGCTGGCGCAGCGCCTCGGGCTCGATCTCTCCCTCCCAGCGAGCGAAAAAGAAGTCGCCCCTAACGATCGCGGACAGCTCGATCTTTTCGCTGAAACCCCGCCTTCGCCCTAACGAATTTCTTCCGCGCCGAAATACGGGTGCAGCTTGTCCGGAATCCGCACCGAGCCATCTGGTTGCTGATTTGACTCCACCAGCGCGGCGAAGAGGCGCGGTAAGGCGACACCGGAGCCGTTCAAGGTGTGGCAGAAGCGATTCTTCCCCGTCGCGTCCTTGAAGCGCAGATTCATCCGGCGCGCCTGAAAATCCTCGAAGTTGGAGCAGCTCGAGACTTCCAGGTAGGCGCTCTGTCCCGGCGACCAAACCTCGAGATCGTAGGTTTTGGCCGAGCCGAAACCGAGGTCGCCGGTGCAAAGTTCAATCACGCGATAATGCAGGCCTAACGACTGCAAGACACGCTCCGCATCCGCCGTCAGGCTTTCGTGTTCGGCGTAGGAATTTTCCGGGGTCGTGATCTTCACCAGCTCGACCTTGTCAAACTGGTGCACCCGGATGATCCCGCGCGTTTCGCGCCCGGCCGAGCCGGCTTCCCGTCGGAAACACGGGGTGTAGGCGGCGAATTTTTTCGGCAACTCCGCCTCGGCCAGGATCTCCTCGCGATGCAGGTTGGTTACCGGCACCTCCGCGGTCGGCGCGAGAAACATCGCGCCCTCCTCCAGGCCGTACATGTCTTCCTCGAATTTTGGCAACTGCGTGGTCCCGATCATGCAATCGCGCCTAACGAGGAAAGGCGGGCTCACTTCCAGGTAGCCATGCTCGCTCGTGTGCAGGTCGAGCATGAACTGGATCAGCGCCCGCTCCAGCCGCGCCCCCGCGCCCGTGAAACAAATAAACCCGCTACCGCTCAGCTTCGTCGCTCGCTCGGGGTCGAACAGCTGCAGCTGCGTGCCGAGGGTAACGTGATCCAAAATCGGACCGGACAACGGTGGTTTTTCGCCCCAGCTGCGCACCACGGGATTGTCGCTAGCGTCCTTGCCGATCGGCACACTCGCGTGCGGCAAATTCGCAATCTCTAGCAGGACGTCTTGTTGTCTGCGCTCACTCCCGTCTTCTGCGAGTTTCTGCTCAAGCAGATTGATTTGGCGCGCACCTTCATTCACTTCGTCAATTAATTCCGTAGCCAATTCGCCCTTGCCGCGCGCTTCCCCGATTCTTTTGCTCAATCGATTACGTTCAGCATACAGCTTCTGAAGTTCGGTCTGTGCCTTTCGAACTACTACATCCAAGCGCAGTGCTTGATCGACCTTCGCAACATCATCGCCTCCGCGGGTCGCGAGCCGGCTCTTTACGAAGTCGGGCTCTTCACGAATCAGGCGGATATCGAGCATGCGCAGGAAAAAGACAGGATTAAGCGGATTAACAAGAAATTTTTAATCCTCCAAATCCTGCTCATCCGGTCAAAAAAGACGCGCCGAAAGCGCGTGACTTCGTCGCGCGCGCTCGCATAATTCCTTTGTGGATCAGCTTAAGCTGCTCGGCGTTGCCCTCGGCCTCGCCTGCCTGGCCGGTGTCAATCTCTACCTGACCGTCTTCGTTACCGGCCTCGCCATCCATCAGCATTGGATCGTGCTCTCGCCCGCCTACCAATCGCTCGCCATCCTCGGCGACCCGCTCATTCTCTGGATCTCCGGCACGCTCTATCTCCTGGAATTTTTCGCCGACAAAATCCCATGGATTGACTCAGCCTGGGACGCTGTCCACACCGTCATCCGGCCGATCGGTGGCGCGCTCCTCGCGATTCGCGTTCTTGGTCAGACGAACCCGGCTTTTGACGTCATCGTGGCGCTCTCGGCCGGCGGGGCGAGCCTCGTCACGCATTCCGCCAAAGCCTCGACCCGGCTCGTGACCAACGCCTCGCCCGAGCCCTTCTCGAATATCGGGCTCAGCCTTCTCGAGGATGTCGCCGTGCTCGCGGGACTCGCGCTGATTCATTTCAACCCGGTCCTGGCGCTCGCGGTCTTCGTTCTCCTCCTCTCGATTATCCTCTATTTGGCGCCCAGGATATTTCGCGCCGTGCGCGTCAAGCTTTGGCTGGTCTGGAAAAAGCTCAACGGCCCGGCCGAGCGCGAAACTTCTTCGACCCTGCCGGCCTCGCTCCCCTCGCGCTACTCAACGGCTTTCGCGCGGGAGAATCTGCTCGGCGAAACAATCGCCTGGGCTGTGCCCTGCATCAGCAAACGCTTGCGCGGTGTGCCGGCAAATTCCTCCGGCATCCTCATCGCGACCAATGAAGATCCGGCCAGGCTCACTTTCGTCGTGCGCAAAGGTTGGCGCGGACGGGCCCAGGCCATCAATCTTCAAGACTCTGTCGCTTCGCGAGAACCGAAGTTTCTTTCGGAAAACCTCGTCATTTCCGCTGGAAGCGGCCGCGGGTCCGACTGCGTCTTCCTCTTCGAGCGCGGCCGCGGCGCGCGCGTCCAACAGATCGTCGAGTTTCTGAACGCGCGGCGCCCAACTGCATCGGCGCCCGAGACAGTCCCGGCAGCCTAACGAATCGCTTTGTCGACGCCGCCCTGTCGGCGACGCGAATCTGCGCGGCGTTGCAGGCAAAAGCCAGGGCCCGATCGGGAACGGGTCTTCAACACGGTTCGCCTGCGTTTCCCTCCGGCGCGACCGCCTCCACTTTCAACTGCGCTTGAAAGCGAAGGCTGGAGGTAAGGGGATTCGAACCCCTGGCCTTCTCATTGCGAACGAGACGCTCTACCAACTGAGCTATACCCCCTCAACCCGCTCTGCCGGAAAGACTTAACTTGCAGAATCACAGGCCATTTTCAACCTGTGAGTCCACCCGTTTTGCCCCCCCGACGATTTCCGGAGAGTCCGCTTCCGTCCGCGAATGTCAAGGATTCGGATGATTTTAACGATCGATTGGCCACCCATCATTTAGGTGCTATGCGAGGGAGAAGGGGCCGAGGTGGAGCGGGATTGAACGAATGAAACGGATTTCTGCGGCAGGCAACACTTTGAGATCCCAAAATAATCTTTCGAGCGAACATCCATTTTTTTGAAGACTTCGCTGTTCCGTTTCCGTATTATTATTGAGACACGATAAACTTCAACTCAACGCGAACCATCCGCAAAACAACTACCCGGCACAAATGAAAGAATGCAAACAATGAAGAAAAGGTCCAAGGTGAAATAGATGTCGACAAACGCAGCGATAATTGCATCCACCGGGAGCGGTTTACCACGACCCTGACGGATCCGGATCCTGCCAGAAACCTCGATCATTATGACAAGACATTCTTTGCCTTCCCAATCGGGCCGTCGCCACGTCGCGAGTCTCGCGAACCAAGTCGTGCTCCTTCTCGGCCTAGCCAGCGCCGGCTTATTTACCCCGCAGCCCTGCCATGCCGGCTTCAAGTTTGCTGGCGACCTCATTACTCCTGTCGACAATCATACTGCTACCTTGTTGCAAGATGGCAGGGTCCTTGTCGCCGGCGGAGCAGACGATGGGCTGGCAAATGCGACCAACAAAGCCGAGTTATACGATCCTTCGACCAGGACTTGGACTAGCACCGGTGACATGACCGTAGCTCGATTTATACACGGAGCTATTTTGTTGCCCGATGGCAAGGTCCTCGTCATGGGCGGGAGGGATCAGCAAGGCAACATTCTTTCCAGCGCGGAAATTTACGACCCGGCCACTGGGACGTGGGCTCTTACCGGCAGCCTGGCCCAAGGACGATTCGAAAGCCATCCGGTTCTGCTGCAAAGTGACAAAGTGCTCGTAGCTGGAGGGTCGTCGGATGGAACCAGCGCGGAGTTATACGACCCCGCCACCGGCGCCTGGACTGCCACCGCAAGTCTCAATCTGCCGAGGAACATCGGTTTCAGAATGACCTTGCTTTCTTCCGGTGACGTCCTAATCGCAGGAGGCTTCAATTCTAGCGTCATCGCGGAGATATACTATCCGTCCAGCGGAACCTGGAGCACGACTGGAAGTATGACCGCACCACGGTTCGCTTATACACAGACTCTTCTCGCCGACGGCCGGGTGCTCGTGGCCGGCGGTTTGAATAACTCTTTCCAGGTCATCGCAAGTGCGGAGATTTATAATCCTGCCAACGGTTTCTGGACCAGGACGACTGGCCTAAAGACGGCCCGCGCCATTCATACCGCCAATTTGCTGCCTGACGGTAGCGTCTTTGTGGCGGGTGGAGCCAATAGCACAGGGGAGCTAGCCAGCGCAGAGATCTATGACCCCACTGCCGGGCATTGGCGCCTGCTCCGAGAGACTCTGCACTTTGCGCGAGAGGCGCACACTACCACGACGCTTCCCGATGGCAGCCTGCTCCTCGCCGGAGGATCCGATAATGCCGCGGCGGTAAGCGCAGCGGAACTTTACGTGCCTTAACAGCAGACGGTATTCGGAGTCTGCCGAATGCCTCTTGCAGCGCTTCGGAGCGCATCCGCGTGTGGGTCCACCCGTTTTGCCCC
>JBOHXL010000156.1:0-4303 GCA_050736975.1 Chthoniobacterales bacterium
GGCCTGGATGGCTGGACCCGCGTGCCGCGTCCTTCGAGCGCAAGATCGCGCGACCACATTAAGCGAACCGCGCCTTTCCCGTTTCCCCGCTTTGATCGTTTCCAACCCGTGCCCGCTTTTCCGAAGATGGGCAAAAATCTTGTACACCTCGCTTCCGTTGAGCACCACCGGAAGACGCTTTGGTTTGGTCGCCCGTTCCACCCTTTCGAACCAACCTATCTCCGTCTGGAGCACTTCTTTATAGAGGAAAAGCAGTGCGCTCAACGCCTGGTTCTGGGTCGAGGCGGCAATATTTCCCTCTCGCGCCAGATGAGTCAGGAACGCCGTCACCTCCGCTTCCGCCATCTCGCGTTGTGGAAACGGACGAAGGGCGTGATCCAGTCGCAGTAGGACTGTTCGTTCCGGATGCTGTAATGGCGCGGGTACATGAGATCGCGCACCTCTTCGAGGAGTTTTTTTTGGCTTGCCCTGGGGCTTGGGAAAGGGACATCCTCGAAAGCATGCGCCATCGAATCACGGGCGGCAGCCCCCGGAACAAGCGGATCATACGGAATTACTGCGCCTTATTTTACGCAAAACTACCATCTACTTCTCGTTAGATGATGAGCACCGCTTGGCCGTTTGATCAACCGCGCGATTGTGCGGTCATCGTCACGGGCGAGATGTTCTTCGGCGACGAGCCGGTTCTCCACGTCACACACGATGCTGACGATCACGGCCGGCAGTTCGCTGGGCTTACCTACAGCGGACCCGAAAAGGCAAAGATCATCTCTCTCGCTGAGATAGGTCAGACGGACTCCTCGCTATTGGAGCTTTCCAAGCTTCCCGTTGGCTGGCATGCTTGGCGTTACGCAGTTGAAGAGCCTTGGATTCGAGAGCCCCTTGATGATAGCACGCCAACCATCTAACCGGACGCTGGAGCTGACTGCGAGCTGGCGTACGACCAAGTTTTACATGCCTTCCACTTTTTCACCAGCTGCGGAGCTCGCTCTCGCTCGCAGCAGCTCAGCTTCGTCTCGTTAGATCCGAGCATATTTCCGTGACCATTCGCGAATACCTCAATCGACACTTGCGACGTGCAACTCTATTCGCGTGGCTCGGAGCCGTCCCGGCTCTTTTCCTATTGCTGTCGAACTCCCCTGTTGTCCAGATTGCAGCACTTTTTCTTTTTGGTTTCCTCTACGTGCTTGCGCTTTACCATACGGCCGCAGGTCGTTGTCCCCGTTGCGGGACCCGCATCCTCTTTGCGTTGGGGAGTTTCGGTATCCACCGCTCGCTACCGTCATGGCTTAACTCTTGTCCATCATGTGGGCTTTCATTCGAATTCCAGCGTCATGAAACACAACCGCCCTAACCAGACCATGCGTTGAAGCGAACGGCAGACTGCCATATGCTCTACTCTTGAGATGACTCTTACACTTTGATATGATCGCCCTGCTCCCATACCCTGCGGGCTTCCCGTCTATGTCGCGGCTTGGCAGTCCGCTCCATTCACACCGATCGACGCGCGTCCTCGTCGGTCGTCGCTTATCTTGTTTTCGATAAACGAATGCGCGCAGTCATCATCGCAAGCGCTTTGTTGCTGCTGGCGGCAGCGCAGGCGGAGTATTTGCGCGCCACTTCCCCGAACGGTCGTTTCGAAGCATACACGACAGCCAATTCTCCCGATGGCGATGGCATGAAGCTCTTCCTTCGTCGCGCCCGGGCACGCGAGACAGGCTCGCTGCTTTGCCAGAACGAGCGCTGGATCGACGCGAAGTGGTCGCCGGACTCGCGCTTTCTCGCAGTCATCGATCATCCCGACGGTCACATTGCTGACGTTTACGTGTTCGGCGTCACGGCTGCTGAGGCGGCCGCGCCGCCCGCCGCAGTATTGCTTTATCACACGCCAAATCCCCTTACTTACGATGTCCAGTGGGATGTTGTTGGCTGGGACTCCAAGCTACGCGAAGTTATCCTCAAGCAAGAAGTTCGCGATCAGAACGCAGGCACACATGGCACGCACGTACTAACAACCAGGATTGGCGAACGGCCGCTGAAGCGCGACGTCCTTAAATGAGACCTCTAAGCAAAGCGACTGCCACCAAGGTGTACGAGCTTGTTTTTTATGACTTCCACGCCTTCACTTTCTGCAATGCACGTCCCCGGTCGCAGCGGCTCATTTTGTTTTCGTTAGACCAAGCCAGTAAACCACGCACGAAGAAGCTAAAGTGACGGACCAGTTTCAACACTTATGGTGCTTACCTCGATCATTATCTGCGTCTTGCAGTTAATCGCGGTGTCCGAGGTGTTTCCCAAACTGGTTTTTACCGTGACAAGGCTTAACTTATGCGAAGCAGTAGCCCGCGCAAGATATGAGCGGCAAACACACCCTCTCTTTCAACCCGCCCCCGCAGCCAGAAGGTCCGGGTCGTCTCGCCCAACCGATGGGCAGCGGATCACAGCTTGCCGGGAGAAGCAGCCTATGAACATTGCCGGACTTCGTTCGATTGGCTGCGCAATTTTGTTTGTTTTATTCGCGGGAGCCAGTTGCAATCGACCCAGGCGAGGGTCGTCAGAGTCGAGCGCCGCGCCGACACCCCGCGCTAGGCCCGCGCGCATTACGGCGCACGCGCCAGATGCATTCTACGATCCGCCGTCGGATCTGCCACACCAGCCAGGCGTGTTACTGCGGAGCGAGCCGCTCAAAAACGTGATCCTGCCAGCCGGCACGCGAGGCTGGCGCATCCTTTATACAACCACAGTGGACGACAGCACGCCGGCGATGGCGGCCGCGATCGTGGTCGCGCCGACCAATCCCCCCGCAGGCCTGCGTCCTGTCATAGCGTGGGACCACGGCACGACGGGCCTGCTGCAGAAATGCATGCCGTCGCTTGTGTCGGCGCCAACCACGGGCATCCCTGGGCGCGACCGGATCGTGATGGCTGGCTGGGTCGTGGTCGCGACAGATTACTCCTTCGCAGAGAACGGTGGCCCGCATCCGTACCTGATCGGCGAAGGCGAAGCGCGCGCGACGCTGGATTCGGTTCGTGCCGCGCGGCAGATGCCGGAGCTTACGCTCGACAAACGCATCGTGGTGTGGGGTCATTCGCAGGGAGGGCACGCAGCGCTCTGGACCGGCATCGTCGGCCCACGCTACGCGCCGGAACTCGAAATCCTTGGCGTCGCGGCGATCGCACCGGCCACGAACATCAGGAACATTCTCGCGATGAACGTCGCGATGGACAAACGGTTTGGGCCGTATATCGCGCTAGCATACAGCCGGTTCTACCCTGACATCAGATTCGATCAGGAGCTTCGGCCCGAGGCGCTCGATGCGGCGCGTCAGATAGTAAACTTATGCGACTTCGTGCCGCCCGAGGATTCGGAGCGGATCGAGGCGCTGGCGGCGACATTCGAAGGTCCGGCATTGGCGACGAGTTCGAACAAAGCGCTTCAAGCCCGGCTTGAACAGAACACGCCGGACGGTCTGATAAAGGCCCACGTCGTAATCGCGCAAGGCCTCTCGGACACGGTCGTGCCGCCGTCCGCCACCGAGGCATATGTCAAAGAGCGCTGCTCTGCTGGTCAAAGACTCGAGTATTGGACATTCGCGGGGCTCGACCATCTCACGATCGTTGAGCCCGGTGCGCCCCTCGAGAATCTGCTCATCAGGTGGACGATGGCGCGTTTCGCGAACGAGCCGCAAGCGAGCGGTTGCGTCTGCAAGTCTTTCTGATTGTCGAGTGGCTCGATCGGGACGGCTGTCTCGCTCAATCCAGTTTTCGTTAGCCAGTTATTTCGATCGGGCAGTTGTTGGCGGCCAGTATGAACTCGTAGGAGGCGGGAGAGGGTGGATTTGAAACGATGAACCGTTTCCCGCACCACTCTGCTTCATTTGTTTAACCGCCGATGCCAGTTTTGCCAAACCTTGTTCAATTTGCGCTTGCGACCAGGCCGCGAATCCAAAGACGAATGCCGGATCCAACTGGGCTTTGATACAGAAGAAAGAAAGAGGCCGGGGCCAGACGCCGGTTTGCTCACGAGCACGCATGAATAAGGGAAAATCCTCTTTGCGTCGCAGCCAGGCGACGAAGTGCAAACCGGCCGGCGTTACTTCCAGATCGAAATAGTGGCCCAGCCATTTTTGGAATTGTTCGATAAAAAATACTCGGCGCTCGGCATAGAGTTCGCGGATCCGTTTCACATGGCTGAGGAAAAACCCTTCGGTGATGAAACGCGCCAGGGTAGCTTGATCAATCGCCGGGGAGTGCTGGTCCATGACAGCACGCACCTTGACGAGGGTGTCGACAAGCTGTGGCGG
>JBOHXL010000157.1:0-8915 GCA_050736975.1 Chthoniobacterales bacterium
TGCTCCGTTTCAAAATCGTTGGCATCGGACGCTGCCCAATGCTGATCCAGTGCCGCACGGATCTCTTGATCTCGCACGCCAGAATACTGCTCCTTCTCTTGCTGATTGTCCATCTTCAACCTCCAATTCGACCAGAGGCTGACTGCTTTAGCGAATTCAGCCGGGTCAGGAGAATATTTAATCCGAATCTTGAATGGCAACATCTTCTTTCCTCATCGTTATCGAATTTCTCCTGACCCGTCTTCTTACCCAGTCGATCAGCCCAGTAACTTGCCGTCGACCGCCGACACGAAATAACCCATCAGGTGGGGAAACGGGACTTTGTCGTTAACGAGCGTTTCGCTCACAGGTTTCGTGCCGTCGGCGACAAACAACTTGCTTACCCCCTGAGATGGCGAAGAACAGCCCGAGCGAAACGCCTGCCAGCAGGATGGCATATTGTTGCAAATCACTGTTATCCAGCAGCGCAAGGTGAACCAACCGTTTTTCAATCCACCCTTTGTGCCTTCCTCGAAAGGAAGTATTGTAACGATATCCCATGTGACACCTACTTTCCGGATAGCCACTAGGCCCGCCTCTCGGCTTTGAAGCTCGGCCTCGCCTCCGGCTGGGTTACTGCTATGTTCTACTTTGTCTCGATGCCGTCCGAGTCGCTATTTGCTGTCATTGCTTTCGTGCTGATTCTTGCGCGCACAGCGGCTGAGCTGTGCCTTAGCCGGCTGAACCAACGCCATGTGCAGGCGCACGCGACGGAGGTGCCCTCGGCATTTCGCGGAATCACGGATGAAGCGACATATCGTCGTTCGGTGAACTACACCCTGGCCAAAGGGCGCTTTGAAAATATCATCACTATGTTCGACGCCGTAGTGCTGATCGCTGTGCTTTTCAGCGGCTTGCTCCCATGGGCGTTCGCAAGATGGAGCGCGGACTTCGGCACATCGATCTGGGCAATGGCTGGTTTTCTCTTCGCCGTGGGTGTCGCCCTGAGCATTCTTGAATTGCCGTTCGCCTGGTACGTGCAATTCAAACTCGAAGAGCGATTCGGGTTCAACACCATCACGATGAAGACCTGGGTGTTCGATCATGTGAAAGGTTTGCTCCTCGCCCTCTTGCTCGGCTATCCATTGCTCGCGCTGGTCTTGAAACTGATCGAGTGGACCGGCCCGAATTGGTGGCTCTACGCGGCGACAGTCGTGATCGCGTTTCAATTACTCCTCATGCTCGTCGCGCCGGCGCTGATCATGCCGCTTTTCAACAAATTCACCCCGCTGCCGCAAGGAACGCTGCGTGACCGGCTCCATGCCCTCGCCCAGCGGACCGATTTTCCCACGCGCAACATCGAGGTCATGGACGGCAGCAAACGCTCGCGCCATTCCAATGCGTTTTTCACCGGCTTCGGGCGCTTTCGGAAAATCGTCCTCTACGACACCCTCGTCGCGCAGCTCAGCGAGCCGGAACTGGAATCGGTCCTCGCGCATGAGATCGGTCATTACAAAAAGCGCCACGTCATCAAATTGCTCGCTGTTTCCATCGCGGGTGTTTTTGTGGCCTTCGCCATGATTGCGTGGCTGGCGCGCCAGGCATGGTTTTATCGCGCCTTTGGCTTTGAGCATTACGCGGGGTTTGCTGCGGCCAATGTTACCCCCGCGATCCTGCTCTTTGGTTTGTTAGCCGGGACGATAACTTTCTGGCTTTCGCCCTTCACTCACATCTGGTCGAGAAAATTCGAATACGAGGCCGATGCCTTCGCGCGCACGATCATGGGCGAGGCGCACTCACTTATTCAGGCATTGCGCAAACTGAGCGAAAAGAACCTGAGCAATCTCACTCCGCACCCGCTCTACAGCGGTTTTTATTACTCGCATCCGACTTTGCTCGAACGCGAACGTGCGTTGATCTCCGAGCTCTGACCAAGGCTTTTAGCTTGTTGAAACGCTGATTCATCGAGAATGTTGCGATGAGATGCTCGCTTCCGGCGACCGCAACCTGTCTTATTTACTCGTGACCTTCCGGGCTTTCCGGCTAGGTCGCGGTTCCCCGGCCCGCTCCATTCTCGTTAGGCCGAGAGCGGAAATGCCATGAAACGCATATGGATAATCATCGGCGTAAGCGATGTCCCGGCCAGCTTCAAATGGTACCAGGCGCTATTTGGCCAGTCCGAGATGCCGCCGGGCCACGACTACTTTGGTCAGATTCTGGATAGAGATGGAACCGTCCTGCTCTGCCTCCACCAGTGGGGCGCGCATGCCCACCCATCCCTGATGAGCCCGGACGAGGGAAGACCTGGCAATGGCCTGCTCTTGTTCTTCCGGGTGGATGATTTCGATCTGGCACTGCCAAGGGCACGCGATCTTGTTCCCCGGCTGGAAGAGGAACCGCACCTGAACCCGAACACTCAAACAAGGGAGTTCTCACTTCGGGATCCGGACGGATATTACGTCACAATTAGTGCGTTTTCGGAGCCCGCCCCGAAGGCCGAAGCGGAAAAGAAAATGTAACCAGATAACCCTCGCTTATTGAGAGTATCAAGCAGTCAACAGAATGAATCCCAAAGTCGATCGATATTTAAGAAGCGCCAAGAAGTGGCAGAAAGAGATGGAGAAATTGAGAACGATCGTTCTCGAATGTCCGCTGACCGAAGAATTAAAGTGGGGCAAGCCTTGTTACACCTTCCAGGAGAGGAACGTGGTGATCATTCAAGGATTTAAGGAATATAATGATTAGTCATGCGACCAAACGCACGATTCTTCGCTGCATTCACCTTGTCCTGAGCATTCCGGTGCTCGGCTACATTTACGGCAAGCCCGCGGACGTGCAGCGCTACGCCGGCGTGGCCCGGTTTGTTTTCGTGCCGGTCATTATCCTTTCGGGGTTTTGGATGTATGCGGGGGTGATCTTCGCCATCATGGGCGTTGCGGTATGGCTCGGCGCCTATTGCCTCTTTGGAGTTGGGACGGCGATTCTGAGTCAGGTCGCGCTCTTCATCGCGCGGCAGATTTGGCTGGTGATTCGGGCGCGACGCTCGAATCGATCGGCCGCGGAAAGCGCGTGATCCGTTCTTCGCGCCGCCCCTCCAGGGCAATTTGGTGGCCGGCCGGTCCCTTTTTATAAGTCTCACGATTCCAAAGCGGTCCGGCCCGCCTTTGGAGGCCTTACATTTTTGTCATGTCGGCCGGATCAACCCGGGAGGCCCGGCTATGACTTAAAGGATAGAAATTACCCGAGTCCGTTTCTCGTTTTTCTCATAGATAAAACCAGGTTTCCATAACCACAGCCGAGCCCCGGCTCTCTAACCGGCCCATAAGTCAGGGTTTTGGCGGGAGACTTTCCGGGTCGCCGAAAATAATTCATGAAAATGAAAGAATGTTATTGACCTCGACACAGCCGACCAAGTAGAAGCCGCGTCTGCCAGTTACAGAAACAAAAGGAAATATATGAAAGAAACCCCCAATAAAGTCGGTAGCGCTGCCGCGCTAATCAAAATCACGCTCTCTGTCGCACTGATCTCAGCGGCAGGAATCCTATTGGTTTCCAGCTTCGCCACCCGCGGCGCCGGTCGCCCGGACGGGCCGCCAGCGCAATCAAAGCCGCAAGCCACACCCGGCTCACAGCATCCTGACGTCATGACTCTGCTCGGTCCGGTCATGCAGAATCAGGATTTGCGCAACCTTCCCTACATTCCGGCCAATCAGGAAACCGAGGACCATCGTCTCACCCGCTATCCATTTCCGATGAAAAAGGGCCGGACCAACCAGGGCTCGAACCTGATCACTCAGATCGTAACGAGTGCGATTACCCCCAACATGCCTTCTCCGCTGATAACGTTCGATGGAGTTGATTCAAATCTCAGCGGGTGCGGTTGTTTGCCGCCCGATTCAGATGGCGACGTAGGATCGAACGACTACATCAATTCCGCCAACAGCTCGATCCAGATCTACGACAAGTCGGGTAATGTTCTGGCCGGCCCGATCACCTACAATTCCTTTTTCTCGGCCATTGGCACTGGTAACCCGTGCGGCAACAACCAGAACGACGGCGACGGCCTCGCCTTTTACGATCACATTGCCGACCGCTGGGTCATCACAGATTTCGCCTTCCCCTCCAATGGCGCCACCAACTGGCAGTGTATCGGCGTCTCTCAGACAAGCGACCCCGTGGCCGGCGGCTGGTATCTCTACACTGTGCAGGTTGACCCCTCCAATCCCACCTTTATCGGTGACTACCCAAAATTCGCCGTCTGGCCCGATGCCTATTATCTCTCGGTCAATTTGTTTAACCAGACGGACTTGTCCTTCCAGGGTGTGCGCCAGTTCGCCTTCGACCGCAACAGCATGATCAGCGGCGGGAGCACCAACGCGATCGCTTTCTCAATTCTACCGGCTGATTTAGGAGATCAATACAGCTTGTTGCCGGCCACCTTCCGCACCGGCGCGCCGCCTGCCGGCCAGCCCGAGTGGTTCATGAGCGTCAACAGCTCCTCAGTTCCGGGTACGGTGGAAACGCAGGTCTTCGTCCGGCGCTTCCACGTGGATTTCGTGGTGCCGAGCAATTCCACCTACGGCGTCGGCGCTTCCCACTCGCCGGACGGCGTCATCACGGTGAACGGCTTTATTGATGGCTTCACCGCCACCACGAGCAACATCGTGCCTAACGGGACCGCGACTACCTCGCAGTATCTCGACACCCTCGGTGACAAGCTGATGTACCCGCTCGTTTACCAGAATATCAACGGCAAGGAATATATTTACGGTGACCAGACGGTGGCTCCCTTTAACAACGGCACGACCAACACCGGCCCGACCGCGGTCAGGTGGTACCAATTCGACATGACGGGGAACACCATTCCGGCCACGCCGACCCAGCAACAGGATTTTACCAATAACAACGATGGCCTTTATCGCTGGATGCCGAGCATCAACGTCGATGGCTCGGGCAACATGGCGATCGGCTACTCCGTTTCCAGCACCACCCTTAACCCCGGCGTCCGTTATGCCGGGCGGCTCTCGACCGATCCGCTCAATGATCTGTCTCAGGGCGAAGCAGTCATGTTCCCTGGCACCGGACACCAGACGAGCACGAGCGGGCGCTGGGGCGACTACAGCGCGCTCTTTGTTGATCCGAGCGATAACTGCACTTTTTTCCACACCAACGAGTATTATTCCGTGACCGGCAGCGCCAGTTGGAGAACCCGCGCCGGCACCTTTAAGTATGGGACTTGCACCGGAGCGCCGCCGCCTACGCCGACGCCAACCGGCTCGCCCACACCGACTCCTACGCCTACTCCTACCGCGACTCCTACTCCTACGCCGACGGCAACTCCTATCCCGACGCCAACCCCGTCGCCCACTCCGCCGGTTTCGGCCGGTCCGGTGACCATCACGGCGACCGCGGGCGATCTTGGCCCGACTGATTACCCGAGCGTCCAGGCCGCCTTTGCGGCGATCAACGCCGGCACCTCCCAGGGCGTCATCAACGTCTTTGTCCTCGGAGACACGACTGAAACCGCGTCCGCAGTCTTGAACGCAAGCGGCGTCGGTTCGGCCAGCTATAGCTCGGTTCTGATGCTGCCGGTCGGGACGAGAAATGTTACGGGTAACCTGGCTACTCCGTTGATCGACCTGAACGGGGCCAAGAACGTGCGGATTGATGGCTATAACTCGATGACTCTCTCGAACACCAACACGGGCTCCACCGCAGGCACCAGCACCATCCGCTTTATCAGCACGACCGCTGCGGCCGGCGGCGCGCAGAACGACACCGTGGCTAACTGCACGATCCTCGGTTCCGCAACCGTGGCGGAAGGAGCCGCGGGAGGAAATATCCTCTTCAGCACGACCACGGCCAATGGCACCAATATTGTCGGCAATAACAACAACATTATCGCCAACAATAATATCGGGCCGGCCGGAGGTAACATGCCGATCAAGTGCATTACCGGGCTGGGCACGGCCGGCAACAACACGGTCAACCGGGGCAACCTGATTACTAACAACAACATCTTTGACTTCTTTAGCCCGACAGTCAGTTGCACCGGCATCGACATCCGCGCCGGTAACCAGCGCTGGACCATCTCCAATAACCGGATCTACCAGACTGCCACCCGCACCTTCACCGGCGCCGCCGGGGTGCGCTACTCCGGTATCCTCTTCAGCGGGACCACTGGAACGACCGGTAACTTCATCACCATCTCCGGAAACACCATCGGTTTTGGCGCGGCCAACGGGACCGGGACCACTACCATTACAGGCACCGGCACCGGCCTCCAGAATGAAGTCAGGGGCATCGACCTGCAGGGCTCGAGCTCTGGCACCGCAACCATCGTGCGGGGTAACGTCGTTTCCGGGATCAATCAGACATCGTCCCGCGCTTCGACCACCACAGGTCTGGCCGCCTTTGCCGGTATTTCGGCTAGCACCAGTGCCGGCGCTTCGGCCACGGGCACCTTTGATGTTGGGAGCGGCGTCGGTAACACGATCGGAAGTCTGGATGGCTCTTCGACCATCGTGATCAATGCCAGCTCAACGACCGCCAGCACCGCGCCTGTCTTTGGGATTCTCGTCTTTGATGGAAGTTCCAACAACATTTCCAATAACAACATGGGTGCAATTACCGTCCAGGGCACGGGAACCGTGACGGGCATCAGGGGGATTTTCGCGGGCGCGACCGCGGCGGCTACGCATACGATCAATAACAATACGATCGGTGGAGCAACCTCCGGCGGCGCGATCACCGACACCCAGCTCGGCAACTATGCGGTCTATGGAATTCAGACTTCCACCGCGGCTTTCTCTGTCAATGGCAATACCATTCGTAACCTGAATGGCAGTGCCAATGTTGCAGGGACGGTTGTCGTCAGCGGCATCGAGTTCAACAGCACGACCACCGCGGCGGTGAACTACATCTCGCGGAACACCATCTACGACCTCTTTGACAACGCAGGGGCGGCCGCTGACTCGATCTATGCCATCGATCTGACCATGCCGACCAGCACGTCGGTGACGGCGAACCTGGTGGAGCGAAACTTCATCCACTCGATAAACATCACTTCGACCGACACTACCTCTCAGGCCTGGGGTATCGTCCTGCGCGGACCCGCCTCTGGCACAGCCACGACCACGCTGCAAAATAATATGATCCAGCTCGGGCTGGATTCGACGGGCAGTTCGATCACGAGCGGTATCTCCTTTATCGGTATCCGGGATATCGCCGCGACCGGGACTGGCATCCAGAACAGCAGTTACTACTACAACAGCGTTTACATCGGCGGCAGCGGGGTTGTTTCGGTTGCTTCCCCTACCTTCGCCTTCGATAGCACGACCATCACCAGCACGCGGAACTACAAGAACAACATCTTCTTTAACGCGCGCAGCAACGGCTCCGGCTCCGCCGCCAACTACGCCATCGCGGTCGGCGGAACTGCGCCCAACCCAGCCGGCCTGACCAGTAACTACAATGACCTGATTGCAACCGGCACGGGGGGCCAAGTCGGCTTCTTCAATGGAGTAGGTGACCCAGCGCTCACGGATTGGCAGACTGCCACCGGCCAGGATGCGAACAGCCTCTCGGTTGATCCGCTCTTTCTGACTCCGAACGGAAGCGACACGACCGCGAATCTGCATATCCAGAACACAAGTCCTGTGATTGGCTTCGCCATCCCCATCACCTCCACCATGGCCAATCCGCTTACCGGCATTACGAACGACTTCGACAATGACCCACGCAACCCGGCCACGCCCGCTATCGGCGCCGATGAAACGACGGCACCTATCCCGGTGCAGTTGACGAGCATGGTTTCGGAAATGGTGCACGGCGGGGCGGGCACCTTTGATATCGATCTGACGAGCGGGAGCGGCGTTGAATGCCGAAACGGTCCGGGCGGCAACTACACGCTGATCATGACCTTCTCCAACAACCTGACGAGCGTTGGTGGCGCGAGCGTGGGGTGCGGCACAGTCGGGAGCAGCTCGATTGGGCCGAACCCGAATCAATACACGGTCAACCTGACGGGCGAGGGCTCGTGCAATGCGCAATACAATACGATTACGCTGACGAACGTGAATGACTCGATGGGGAACCATAGCGACACGGTGGTGAGCCCGCAGTGGGGCCTGCTGATTGGCGACACGACCGGCGACGGCTCGGTCAACGCGGGCGACATCGGGCAGACCAAGTCGCAATCGGGCAATCCGGTTACGGGAGCCAACTTCCGGGAGGACGTAACGGTGGACGGCACGATTAACGCCGGCGATATCGGGCTGGTGAAATCCAAGTCCGGCACCGCCCTGCCCTAAGGCGCATCATCAGTTAAAGACTGCTTCTGAGATACCCGTCAGGCCTGGCCTGGCGGGTATTTCTCTTTCATTCAGGCCAGGGCCAAAGTCCGTCTCCTCTAGCGTTCTGTAGCCGTCGCCCTGTGGCCGACGCGAGGGGGGACATGCCAACCGGCTTGCCACACACAGACCCACGCTTCGCCTGTAGCCGTCGCCCTGTGGGCGACGCGAGGGGGGACATGCCAACCAGCTTGCCACACACAGACTCACGCTTCGCGCTGTAGCCGTCGCCCTGTGGGCGACGTGAGGGGGACATGCCATTGCCTGGCAACACACAGACTCACGCTTCGCCTGTAGCCGTCGCCCTGTGGGCGACGTGAGGGGGGCGTTCCAATGCCTAACGACACGCATACCCATGCTTCGCCCTGTAGCCGTCGCCCTGTGGGCGACGCGAGGGGGACACGCCAACTGGCTTGCCACACACAACTCACGCTTCGCACAGCGAACCGGCTGCAGCCATAAGGCAAGCCGGTGCCGGATTTAGATTTCACCAGCCCGATGTCGCCGGCGTTGATGCTGCCGTCGACTGTCACGTCCTCGCGAAAGTTGGAAGCGGTCACGGCGTTACCCGACTGGGACTTGGTC
>JBOHXL010000158.1:0-4919 GCA_050736975.1 Chthoniobacterales bacterium
GCCGTGGATCGTGCCAGTTCTAGTTGTGACTGGCCTGGTGAAACGCGCGCGAATTTTCCGTTACCTTCTTGTGATCGCCCTGACGCTAAGCCTGCCGGCGTCCGCATTGCTCGCGGCAGAAAGGCAATGGCCGGGTCCAACGCCCCAGATCAACCGGACTCCAGCCTTTGCTCCCGCGGTCGAGGCCTGGGCGATGCTTTTTCAAATGATGGGCCGGCTCCATTCCGCGGTGGCGAAACGCGAACTCACTCTGATTGATCCGGAAGACCCGGTCGCGAGCGCCGCGGTCTCATCGATCCTGTCAGACCTAGGCAAGAGCCCGACTCCCGAAAGGGGTCTCCTAAGAGTCCAATGGATCCATTACGTGCGAGGCATCTCCGCCATGCACGCGGCTTCGGATGCCGGGAAGGCAGACGTCGCCGCCGCATTGATCAAGCAGGTGGAGAAGGAGTTTCAGGAATTGCAAAAAACCGCCGACCCGAATGTCTTGCAGGCCGCGCACAAGCTGGCGGAACGCTTTACCTGTCCCATGCATCCGGACGTAATTGGAAACAAAGGTGAGCCTTGCCCGAAATGCGGCATGCCTCTCGATCAACCCGTCGTCCTCATGCCTTCTTTTCTTGCCCAGGGGACCGGACAACATACCGTTATCGCCACCATCAGCACCGATGGCCCTCTCGAGCCGGGCAAACTTGCGCACGCTTTTCTGCACCTCAGGCGCGCGATGGATCATCCCGTCACCTTGGATCAACTTATCGAGACACATACCAAAAAGATCCATCTCCTGATCATTGATCAAAGCTTAACCGACTACCACCATGAGCATCCCCAGCCGACCGATACACCGGGTGACTACGCATTTGAATTTACACCCACCAAACCGGGCCAATACCTTGCCTGGGCGGATCTGCGACCGCTTCCGCTCGGCTTGCAGGAATACGATAAAACCATTATCGCCGGGACGGGTGAATCCGAACCACTTAGTGATAAAAAGACTCGACTGGTGGCTGACTCGGAAGGATTTCATTTCGAGCTGCGTCTCGAGAAAGGTGAGATCAAGGCAGGCGAAGTCTCGACCGCCAAACTAACCGTCACACGCGACGGCAAGGGATTCACACAGCTTGAACCGGTCATGGCCGCGTTCGCCCATTTGGTGGGGTTTAATGAGGACGAGGAAACGGTATTGCACATGCACCCTGCCGGCCCACCGATCCTACGCGAGAGCGATCGCGGTGGTCCCGTGCTTGAGTTTAAGATCTACACCACAAAACCTGGCTTCACCCGCCTCTTCGCCCAGGTGCAGATCAACGGTCGCCAGGTCTTCGCGCCCTTCGGCATTCAGGTGGCGCCCTCTAGCCGTCGCCCTGTGGGCGAGGCGAGTACGACGCGTTAACCGCGTGGCCACACACCCGTCCATGATTCGCCCTGTAGCCGTCGCCCTGTGGGCGACGTGAGTGTAGCGCGCCAATCACTTTTGCCACACACCTACCCACGCTTCGCAGAGCGAAGCGGCTACAACGTGGGCGAGCGGGGGCGACATCCAATGGCCTCCTGGACTTCCGCTTGGAAGGCGCCGTCGTTGGTTTGTCGCAATCAGGGCGTCGCGAGGCTGTTCAACTGAATGGTCTGGTAGGTGCTGAACGTGCCGTCCCCATTGCCATGCAAGATCGAAAGAGTTCCATCAGTGCGATTGGAACAGGCGAGGTCAAGGTGACCGTCCTTGTTGAAATCAGCCGCCCAGGTGGACCCTGGTTCCTGCCCAACGGTCGCCGATTGTCCCTGAACAAAATTGCCGGTGCCATCTCCGAGGAAGATCAGGACACATGTGCTCGGGGGGAGCGAATCCGGCGATGGAGCAAGCGTCGACGAATCCTGGGACCGGGAGGATCGCGGCATCCCGGCGACTGTTCCTTGCGCGCCGCCCACGGTCGCCAGCGGAAAGGCGACATCGATATTGCCATCCTCGTTGAAGTCCCCGATGGAGATTTCTCCTTTGATGCTGCCTACTCCCAGATCAATGATTTGCTTCTGGGTAAAATTGCCGGCGCCATCGCCAAGGTAGGTGGAGATAAAGATCCCGGCCACATTCTCCGATCCCGCGCCCGCCAGGATCAGGTCAGGCTTGCCATCCTTATTCAAGTCATAGACCTCTATGTTATTGCACTGCGGATTGATCGTCAGGTTTTGCCCCGGGGTGAAGTTACCCGCGCCGTCCCCCAGAAGGATCTGCAAGTGGCTACCGGTCGAACTGGTATCCGTGAAGTAGGCGACAGCGATATCGACGTTCCCATCACCGTTGAAATCCCCGGTCTTAAGACCAAAGTCATTCATATAACCTGACAGCTCGACCGCGCTCGTGGTGAACGCTCCGCCCCCGAGACCGTAGTAGATAAGAATCTTACCTTCGGTCGGCGCATTGGCCACGATGTCAAGATTGCCGTCATGATTCAAATCGACCAATCGGAGCCGGGTCGGTTCGCCATCGCCATTTAGTACATTGGCTAACTGAAAATTACCCGCCCCATCGCCGAGATAGACTTTGATGTCGTAACCCCATTGGGAGATCGAGACGATATCAAGTTTTCCGTCGCCATTCACATCCCCGCTCACGATGCTTTTCTGGAGGGTATCCTCGTCGACGTGCCTTTTGAGTGTGAATCCACCCTGGGCGTCTCCGGTCAGGACGGCAAAGTTATCGAAGCCCGACAGGTTGACGGCGAGATCCAGGTTGCCGTCCCCGTTAAAGTCGCCCGCGGTCATGATCTCAGGCAACTCGAAATCGCCGGCCCGATGGTTGGCCAGAGCCGTGTTCGTGAAGGTGACGCAAAGCGCGCACCCCAGCACCGTAAGAAGAGTTAATGTTTTGCTGTTCATGTTTGGTTGCCTCTATTGAGAAATCTCGATCTGACCGATCTGCAAATGAACCTGGGAAGCACTCGCATTGTCCTGGTAAGGCACGCCAACCACAGGAATGGAGACGCTGCTCCCGGCGGGCAGGACCGACGTCAGCGCCGTGCCATAGCCGGCGCCGGCTTGCGGAGTCTCGCTCGTCAAAGTCTTATTCAGCCGTCCCTTAGTCCCATCATAGATGTAGGCCTGGCCGGCTCCATTGAGTCCGTTCACGTTTTGACCCGGAGCGCCGACGATGATGTCGGCCCGCTTATCGCCGGTCAGGTCGGGCGACGCGTAAACCGCCGCCCCAAATCTCGCGAAGGCCTGAGGAACAGGAGGCTTTAACTGGCGAATCAATGTGCCATTGGCGCCATTATAGACATAGACTGCGCCGCGGTTTGCACTCGCGAGTGGTGCGCCGACGACGATATCCGGCTTCCTGTCTCTATTAAAATCCTGACCGCCCGCGACGGACGCGCCGAAGGATGGCAGCGCGTCGGCGACCGGGCTAATGATTGAATAGAGCAGGTTGCCCGTCTTTCCGCTGAAGACATGGACGCGACCTTCCCCAGGCGCACCGATGGCAATATCGCAGACGCCATCACCGTCGACATCGCCGGCATTGGCGATCGCGGAGCCAAAAGCTGCGCCGGCTTCGGCGCCGCCCCGCGGCGGATCGTTCAGCGTGCGAATGACCTGGCCGGTCTTGCCGCTGAAAACGTAGGCTATCCCAACGTTGGGGATGCCGTCTTCGCCACCGATGTCCTTGCCCGGAGTTCCAACAACGAAATCCGCAACTCCGTCACCATCGACATCTCCCAATGCGGCCACGGCCGTGCCAAACTTGCCGTCCTCTTCAGCGGTAGGATCCTTCAGAGTAAAAAGAACCGTTCCATCTTTGCCGCTGAAAACGAGCGCTTCCCCGGCCAGATTGATCAAGCCTGTTTGGCCATTCCCATTCTGGATGTGATGGGGGACCCCCGCGATCACATCGGCGATTCCATCGCCGTTGATATCCGCCGAGACGGCCAGCGACGCCCCCAGTTGACCGCCGAAATGCCGGGCTTGAATCTGCTCGAATTCCGGGTCGTTCATTTCAACCAAAACGGCCAATGAGGCACCGTCGATGACAAAAATCTTTCCGACGTTTTGCGGCACACCGAAGCTCGTGATCGTCGAGACAAAATCGCCATCCTGGAAGGGTGCTCCGACGACGTAATCCGGCACTCCATCTCCGTTGAGATCTCCGATTGAGGTCACGGTGTAGCCGAAGAGCGTGGTGGACGGTTCCGGCAGCGGATCGAGCAAGGTGGTAGCGCGCGCTGTCGTGACGAATGAAACCGCGCAGATCATGGTCAGGCTCAGAAGGCCGGCCGAGGATTGAGTTGAAAAGTTACCCGGGATGAACCGGGCGAGACGTTTTCTGGGTTGCAGATTCATGCGTGATATCCATCAGGTTCTCTCGAGCGTGGCAAGCAAAATGATGGCCTTTGCTGGTTTGAGGGGTTATCCAGCTTGGGAGGAGCCAGACAAAGACTTGCCCTGCGGCACCCAGGAATGCTCGCGAGCCCGGGCGGTCAAAGAACGCCCACCTTGAAATGGGGTCGTTAATTCGCGGCGATCAAAGGGAGGCGGGAGCGTTTAGCGGAATCGTGGCGTAGGTGGTAAACGTAGCATCCCCATTGCCAAGAAGGATGGAGAGAGTTCCATCGGTGCGATTGGTGCAGGCGAGATCGATATGGCCGTCCTTGTTGAAATCAGCCGCCCAAGTCGAGCCGGCCTCAATCCCGACTGTTACGCTCTGGCCCTGCGTGAGATTGCCGGTGCCGTCTCCGAGGAAGATCAGCACGTTGGTCGTGGAAGAGAGAGGCAATGCCATGTCGATATTACCATCCTCGTTGAAGTCCCCAAGAGTGATTAGAAGCCATCTCATAAATGTCTGAGAAGGATAATGGCACAGCCTAGGTGGAGAACGGCGAGATAGTTATCGGCGTTATATTCCCAGCGCACGACGAGTCGTCGGAAGT
>JBOHXL010000159.1:0-1737 GCA_050736975.1 Chthoniobacterales bacterium
TACCCGCACCCAATCGCGCCCGAGCTCTATCCGGTTGATGTGCTCGTGCCCAAACAGTTGGATGCGGGCTACATCGTTCAGGAAGTCCTGCAACGCAGGGCCCTGCCTAAGCCAGGAAAAGGGATGATGGCACGTGACCAGGTGTTCGAGGCCATTTTCCTTCCGCAGCTGGAAACAAGCCGGGTCGACGAAGAGATCGCCAGCCTTGTCGTACGCGCTGGAAACGAAAGCCGAATTGAACCCCGACAGTCGGAGCGTCGAGCCATCGTCGAGGGGGAGATCCCGCTTCGCGATTGTGCGTTCCGGAGGCAGGAGATCGCAGAAGAACTGACCTGCGAACTGATCGTTGTAGGGACCGAGCGCCTCGTATAGCAGCCTCGACGTCTCGGGGTCGGTCAAAAGTCCGCGTAGCAGACCTTCAAGCGACACGTCGCTCGCAGCCTTTATGTCGCGATGTATGGTCTGGATCAGCCGCCGGGCGGCGATGTCGCGTACGACGTCGTGATTGCCGGGAATCGTGAAGACCGCGGAGAGCGTGGTGCCGCACCGGCGGCAGATCTCGTCGAGCCATGTGAGGGCGTAGGTGTACTCGTCGGCATGGCCAGCGAAGGCGATGTCGCCGGAAAATAGGACGACATCGGGCACGCGGCCTATCGCCCGGCACCGCTCCTCGGCGTCGCGGACGAGTTCGGCACGCAGATGGGCGTTGGGGTCCATCGCAGTCCCGATTTCGCCCTTTCGGAAATGGATGTCGGACAGGTGGAGAAGAAGCATCGCCTTTTTCCGGTCGCCGCATTGCTGGGATTTGAAGCGGGGACACTTCGACTGAACGTTTCCTTTCCTTTACCATAAAATCCAGGACGAAAATAACCGCCTATCAACCACTTACGGAATTCAAGTCGTCTTCACGGTCAAAATCGAGTCATTCTTAGACCGAAATCGAGTCGTTCTTCGTGTGTAGGGACACGTATTGAAAATATTGGTGGGCCCGGGAGGACTCGAACCTCCAACCAGACCGTTATGAGCGGTCGGCTCTAACCAGTTGAGCTACGGGCCCCGCGCACTTTCTATCAACGCCAATAGGCCGTGCGCAATGTCGCCCTCTCCTATTCCGCCGCGCGTTACGCTAGGCTTTGCCATCGTCATTTCGCCGGAGATCAACCAGCATGCACGTTTTCAGCCTCGAGCGCGAGCAGGAGTGGAATCCCAAGCACCACGTGGAAAAGATCCTGGGCAAAATCGCCGATGGCGACGTTACCGTCGCCTGCTGGGAGCCTGGACAGATCAGCCCTTACCATTGCCATCCCTATGCCACTGAAATCTATTTCTGCTTTTCCGGCGGTGGCACCATGCGCACGCCTAAGGAGACGATTCCCGTCACGCCCGGCTCGTTCGTGGCGCATCCGCCGGGCGAAGTGCACGAATATGAGAACGGCCCCGGCCGCACCATGCTGTTTCGCGTGCGCTACGGCGCCGAGACGCTGTCGCGGCATTGGAGCTGGCGCGGAAATGCGGAGTGGAAGCAATCGGCGGCGGATGCGGAGTATTACCGCACCCACCCGGTTGCTTGATCATATCCGGAGCAGCCGCTTGGCGTTGCCGCTTAATATCTTCACCTTGTCTTCGCCGCAGATCGGCACGTCTTTCATCCATTCCACGCCCGGCGGGTTCATCACGAACGGCCAGTCGACCGCGAACAGGATGTGGTCGATGCCCATCTCCATAATACAGCATAAC
>JBOHXL010000160.1:0-22348 GCA_050736975.1 Chthoniobacterales bacterium
CCTCCAGGTGGCACTGGAAGCAAGTGTCCGGCGAGCGGCGCGGGTTAATGATCGTGTGCGCCGCGCCGCCACTTTGGACGTGCAGACTTCCTGGCCCGTGACACGACTCGCAGCCCATATTTTTGGCGTTGTCGCCGGGCGCTTTCAGACGCGCGTGAGTCGCGGTGCGAAAATCACGCACGATCTCTGCATGGCAGGTCGCGCATTCTTCGGAGCCGACGAATTCCGCGCCCGGAATGCTCGGTGGCGCCATGATCGCGCGGGTTGTTTCAAAGCTGCTGCACGAAAGGAGAATGATGGTGAGCGCAACGCTTCCCCCCGCGCACCAAAGAATTCGTTCTCGCTTCTCGCAGAACCATCGGATGAACTTTGAATGCCGCACAGTGGCCGCAGTCTTATCGGAAACGCATGCGGTCGACTACGCATTTTTACGGAGAAAAATCCGCCCACTTTTGCAGTCAATTTGGCCCGCTCCAAGATCGCATTTTAAGTTAAGCGGGATGCGGTTGGCGGCTGAATTCTCCGGCGGCGGAAGGGCCGCGAGAGTTGACGTGCCTTTGAGATTCCGATCATACTCCGCGACGCCATGAAAGTTCTAACTCCGATTCTGCTGGCTCTTGCCCTGGTCCTGCCCGGCTGCTCTCACCACGCTGAAACCGGGCAACCCAAAACGGTCGAAATCACCGGTAACGACGAGATGAAATTTGATGTGACACACTTCGAGGTGAAACCGGGCCAGAAAGTGACTCTGACCCTGACCAACATTGGCGAACTGCCGAAGGACGCGATGGCCCACAACTGGGTGTTGCTCAAGCAGGGGACGGATGCGGCCAAGCTGGTCGCGGCCGGAGCGGATCATCCAGAGACCGATTACATTCCGGCGGCCCAGGCGAAGCAGGTCCTGTTCAAGACCAAGGTGCTCGGCCCCGGCGAATCAGATACCATCACCTTGACCGCGCCAGCCGAGCCGGGTTCCTACGAGTACATTTGCAGCTTTCCTGATCATTACACCAATGGGATGAAGGGCGTCATGACGGTGACGCCGGCCGCCAAGTAATGGATCCTAACGCACCAACGAGCGAGAAGCGGTTCTTCCCCCGTGGAGCGATCGTTTTTTTTGTTCTCATGCTTCTGCTCTACGCGGCGATCTGGTTCACGCTCTACTGGATCATGATCCTGCGGAGTTAAGACGATGACGAGCGTCGGCCAAATCGAAAAGCGAATCGTCCTCATCTCGGTCGCGTTCGCGCTCACCCTCCTGGCTCTGACGGTGTTGGCGTTGAATCTTTATCACGTCGGTCTGCCGACCTGCCTGACCGACATCAAGCCGTTTGAGAAAGGCGAGTTGATCACTCATTCGCCGACCCATTACGAGCTGCATTATGTCGCGCGGATGTGGATGTTTGAACCGGAGGATGTGACGGTGCCGGCCGGCTCGACCGTCGACATTTACCTGAGCTCGGCGGATGTGACACACGGCCTGATCATGCCCGGGACCGACGTGAACCTGATGGCGGTGCCCGGGACGGTGAATTATGCCCGGGTGAAGTTTGAAAAGCCGCGCGATTACCAGGTGCTTTGCCAGGAATTTTGCGGCACCGGCCATCAGGCGATGGCGACCGCGCTGCATGTCGTGAACCGGCAAGGCTACCGGGTCGGACAGCAGGCGCCGTCCGCTGGTCCGGAACCGAACGACCCGGGCTACCGGCTGATCAAGGCGAAAAGATGTCTGACCTGTCATTCCATCGATGGCAAACCGCGGCCTGGTCCGACGTTCAAAGGCCTTTACGGGCGGCGCGAGGAGATGATAGACGGATCGGTTGTAACCGTGGATGACGCCTATGTCCGCGAATCCATCCATGAACCGAAGGCGAAAATTGTGAAAGGTTTTCGGCCGGTCATGCCAAAGACCAAGATGACAGATGCTGAGACCGAAGAGATCATTGAATACCTGAAGACCCTCAAGTGAGCAAAGCGATGGAACCTTTTTCCGAAGACGCGATCGAGATTGAGCCGGGTTTGAGACGAATGATCCTGATCGAGATTGTTTTCCCGATCGCGCTTTTGACTCTCGGGATTTACCACGGACTGATGCAGGTTCTTTATCGGTCCGGCATCATTCATGGCTCCCAGTTCCTGGGGCTTGAATATTACCAGGGGCTGACCTTGCACGGGGTCGTGAACGCACTTGTCTTCACGACCTTCTTCGCGGTTGCCTTTGGTTACGCGGTTATTCGCTTCTATCTGGGTCGTCCACTTAACCTGGCGGTTGCGTGGCTTTCCTTTGTTTTGATGGTTGTGGGCACCTTGCTGGCGGCGGCGGCGATCCTGACTGGGAATGCTACCGTCCTCTACACCTTTTATCCGCCCTTGCGCGCACACCCGTCGTTTTACATCGGGTTAACCCTGGTCGTGATTGGTTCATGGATTGCTTTCTTTAACTGGATTCCGCCCTACCTTGCCTGGAAACGTGAAAATCCCGGTCGCAAGGTGCCGCTCGCGGTGGTCGGTATCTTCGTGACGTTCATGGTTTGGCTGATTGCGACCATCCCGGTTGCGATTGAAATCATTTTCCTCCTTATCCCATGGTCGATGGGCTGGGTTCCCACCGTGAATGTTCCGCTGGCTCGAATGCTTTTCTGGTTCTTTGGGCATCCACTTGTCTATTTCTGGCTCCTGCCGACCTATGTCATGTATTACACGATGCTGCCGAAACTGGCCGGCGGAAAACTCTATTCCGACTTCGCGGGCCGGCTGACTTTTCTGTGGCTGCTTCTTTTTTCAGTCCCGGTGGGCATTCATCATCAATTCACCGAGCCCGGCATCAGCAGCACCTGGAAATTCGTTCATGCATTTTTCACCATGCTGGTCGCGGTCCCGAGCCTGGTGACGGCATTCACGATGGCCGCATCGATGGAATACGCCGCCCGCTTGCGAGGCGGGCGCGGTTTGTTTGGCTGGTGGGCCAGGCTGCCTTATCTCGATCGAGACCGCTGGATGTTTTCCTATCTCTTCGCCGGGCTCTTCATTTTCATCTTCGGCGGCATTACCGGAATCGTGAACGCGTCCTATAACATGAACAACGTCGTGCACAATACCTCCTGGCTGCCGGCGCACTTCCACCAAACGGTGGCCGGCCCGGTCTTCCTTTCCTTTATCGGGATGAGCTTGTATCTGATCACGAAGCTGACCGGGAAAGAGATCAAGGGCAAAGGGTGGAACGTCTGGGTACCATATGTTTGGGCGCTCGGGATCATGATCTTCTCGACCGGCCTGTTTATCGACGGCACCGGCGGCCAGCCACGGCGTACCAATCTCGGTCTGAGTTATGCCGACCCGCATTCACCGCTCTACCATGTCGACTGGAACGCCTCCAGGATTCTCGGCAGCCTCGGCGGGATAATCATGACGATCGCCGCGCTTATTTATTTCGTCGTCTTTTTTGCCTCGCTTTTCGGAAAGTCAGTCAGACAGGGTGCGCTCGAGATGATTGTCTCCGATTCCTATCACGACGAACAAATTCCGGCCGTGCAGAGTTTCACTCCCTGGCTGGCGGGCGCGATGTTGCTCATCGTGGTCGCCTATGCTCCGCCGATGGTTCAAACTTTGCGCAGTCACTTTCCCGGCTCGCCGCCCTTCTCTCCCGATAACCCGGCGCCGCTCAGCCTCGGCCCCTCCTCCTGATGCCGGCGAAACGCTGGTTGACCGTTGTCGCGCTCGCGGCGCTCGGGACTTGCGTGCTTCGAGCGGGCGCGCTGGAAAACGTTGGCCCGAAGCGCGGGCGCTTCGCGACTCCGATTACTCTGACGGATGACGCGGGCCGGGTCCGCAAGCTTTCCGATTTGGGCGGTTATCCGATTATCCTCCTTCCGATTTACACACGTTGTCAGACCTCCTGCATCGAGAACGTGGCGCAATTGAAGAAAGCGATGGCCGACTCCAAGGGCGACCCGAAGGAATTTCGCGTCCTGCTCTTTTCTTTCGATTCAACCGACACGCCCGCGGTGCTGGCCGCCTATCGTGAGCGCGAGTCCGTCCCGCTCGGCTGGCTCACGGCCACGGCCGATCAATCGAACATCGACGCGCTGCTCGAATCGATCGGATTTCAAGCGGGCAAGCTGGGAACCGAATTCATCCATTCGAACATGCTCTTGTTTCTCGATGACAGGCTGCGGATCGCGAAATGGATCTACGGCACGGACTATTCCGGCCGCGACATCGACGCCGCTTTGAAAGTCGCGCAGGGTCAGACCGACTGGGTGGGTCAGCACTCGGATGTGCTTTACGCTCTCCTGCTCTTTGCCGCTGCCCTCCTCTGTGTCGCCTTGGTTAATCAGTTGCGACAGCACCGGCTTCATCCCGATTCTGCCCACCGGCGAAACCGGGCGCGCGGTTTCTCGTAACGCGAACGCGGTTTACTGGCTGCCCGCTTCCGAGGCGCGATATTCCTTCGGAGACTTGCCCGACAGTTTTTTGAATGCGCGATTGAATTGCGATAAGGATTGGAAGCCAACTTCAAAGGCGATTTCACTGATCCGCAGATTGGAATTGCACAGAAGCTTGCACGCTTTCTCGATTCGTGCGCGAGCGACGTAATCGACAAACTTGGAGCCGGTCACGCGTTTGAATTCTTCGCTCAGATAATTCGGGCTGATGTGGACGACGTCCGCAACTTTGGTGAGGGAAAGCTCCTCCCCCAAATATTGGTGGATAAAGTTGCGCGCTTTCCAAATCCTGCCTGGCTCCGCTCGATCGAGAGTCTGAATGCCGCAGCCCGCTGGTTCCATCGAGGTTATCATTGCCATGTCTAATTAAGGCGCCAACGATGGAGGGACGCTCTCCATCGATTGCGATTTGCTGCTCCGTTCTTGCCGCAGGAAAACGAGACGTCAAGCGCAAAATCTGACGCAACTTTGCCAAGTCATGGAGAGCCGTGGTCGCATCTTCGAGGCAAACTTTTGACCTAAAGGAGGAGTTGAAATGAATCGCTCAATAGCCGTGCCGAAGACGGAAAACAAGAACGCATCCAATGTCATCGCCGCAGTCCTGAGTGCCATTATTCCGGGGCTTGGTCAGATTTACAAAGGTCATTACGGATCCGGCTTTCTTTGGATGTTGGTGGGAATGCCGCTCGCAGTCTGGATTGGAATATTGCTCAGCCTGGCGACCGCTGGGATCGGGCTGATCATTCCGGTACTTTGCTGGATGGCCTCGGCGGTCGATGCCTACTACGAGGTTGATCGGCGGCGCTACCGCCACCATCACCTTGCCGAGCCAACGATCTACGATAACTACGACTGAGGGCGCCGGCCCGCCCGGGGAAAGTGGGTCATCCGATCGGCTAGTTAGCCAATTCGAGCGCGTGCCGCGCGCTCAGATGCAACAATCGAAAGATTTCCCTGGCTGACGTCGATCGGCGTCGTCGTTAGGCCTTCGTAAGTCTCGCCCACGATCTGATCCACCACATGGTTGACCTCATGCTTGCGTTCCCAGGCGGCCAGTTGCCGGTCCGCGCCCGTCCCCTCCCGCATGATGCGTTCGATGTGCGCCATCTCGCGTTCGCTTCCCAGTTCATGCACTTCCGGCGCAACGAATTCCAGGATCTCGTTGATCAAACTGCGCGTCTCGACCTCTCGCTTACGACCGAAATCGATCAACTTCCCCTCAATCCCGTAGCGCGAGGCGCGCCACCGATTTTCCTCGATCATGCGTCGTCGATAAATGCGGAAGGAAGTATTTTGCCGCAGGAGTTTGTGCAATTTGACGACCACCGCCTGAATCAGCGCGGCGAGCGCGATCGTGTCATCGACCCGTGATTGGGCATCGCAGATCCGGAATTCGAGGGTGTCGAAGAAGGGATGGAGCCGGATGTCCCACCAGATCTTTTTCGCGTTATCGATGCAGTTCGTTTCGATCAGGACTTTCAGATAATCCTCATACTCCGACAGACTCTCGAACGGGTCGGGAATGCCGGTGCGCGGGAAGCGTTCGAAGATGTTATGCCGATAGGCCTTGAACCCGGTGTTCTGGCCGAGCCAGAAAGGGGAGTTGACCGACAAGGCGTAAATGTGGGGCAGGACGTAGCGCGCCTGATTCATCAACTGGATCGCTTCTTCGCGATCCGGGATCCCGACGTGGACGTGCAACCCGAAGATGAGATTGCAGCGCGCGATCTGCTGCATGTCGTTCACGATTGTGGCGTAACGGTCGCCCGCGGTGATCAGTTGATTCATCCAATGCGAAAACGGATGCGTGCCGGCAGAAGCGATGAGCAGGCCGCGCCGGGCGGCGAGCGTGGCCAGTTCGCTCCGCAATCCCAGAACCTGCTCCCGCGCAGATTGAATGTCGGGGCAGATCTCGGTCCCGAGCTCGACGACCGATTGATGCATCTCCGGTTTCATGTGCTCTTTCAATGTCATCTTCCCGTCGTCGAGAATCTGCTGAATGTAGGAGCGCAACTCGCGCGTCTCCGGATCGATGATCTGAAATTCCTCCTCGATCCCGAGGGTAAAAACGTGGTCGTTGTAAGTCATCACCGCTGCCTGGCGATAGGTTCCAGGGCCGCACCGGGGAGGTCCTGGTCGCGGCGGTCGAGAATTTCCCTTGCCTCGTCCAGGCTGGAACACGTTGCAATCTGCACCCGCGGTCCATAATGAAAGAAAGACATGATGCGCAGGCCAATGTCGCGCTGCGGATTGGGTATCACCCGCACCACGCTGCTTACCCCTTTGTCATTGCAAAGCTGCATGATGCTTCTGAGCTGCGGTGCGCAAGCCACGGCCATCGATTTCAAGTCGGTAAAATCAACCAGAAGTCGAAAACCAGGCGTTAGACTCGTTAGGGCTTTACTCACTTCCCGGGCGCAGCGCTCGACTTCGGACGCCCCGACGCTGTCCTGGTAACGAATGACCAGCAGGTTGTTGGCTGCGTCGGCCTCGACGGCATAGGCGAGCGGACCGATCCCGGGAATCGCGCCGATTGGTTCCCAGGTCTGCCCGTTATTGGAAGAGGCGAAATTTTCAGGCCGAAAGACATTTGCCACCAGCTCGCGTCGAAGCTCCTGCGGAGAGTAGGGACCATAGCGCTGTCCGTTCCTGGAGACGTAGAATTGCATTCTAGGAACCGGGGGGAAATGACCCGGCCGGACGGGCTGACTTCTTCGCGGCGCTCAACCGGCTGCGAGCCGCTTGCAGACGGTGCACCATCACTTCACTCGTGCGTTTGAAAAGCTCATGGCTGAGAAACAGATCTTCGTCGCGATGCTGCCGCAGCATGATGCCGGACAGACACAAGGCGCGACAAGGCTCGACCGCCCGGGCATCAAATTGCCAGACGTAGGGCGAGAAAAGCCAGGACCAGCCTAACGGCTCGCCGGCCGAAACGATGTCGATCACCATCGGCTCACCATCGGGCTGCGGTTCCTCCAGAACCACCTTGCCGCTCTCGATCAGATAAAAACCATTGGCCGGTTCGCCCGCCCGAAAGATGACCTGGCCCGGTTCGAAGTGCGTGGCCATCGTGCAATCGGCCAGAATCCCAAGATGTTTCTCGCTCATCCCGGCGACGAAAGGATGCGCAGCCAGGCGCTCGCCAAGGCTCTCGTTCCCGGTGGCGGGCGGCGGTTCGGACGTCGTCGGAGTGCTTGTCTTCATATGAATTAACTTGGGTGAAACGCGCCCGCTTCGCTTTCCCGGATTTGGCAAAAGCTGCTCGTTTCTTGCGCCTGGTCAGGGCCGGCACCGGATTTCGGTTTATTAGATGCGCGAGGGTGGAGCGCGACTTTGATCGAGCTTTGCCGGGCGCAAGCTGCTACTTTTGCCCGCAATATGCGCAGTTTTTCATTTGCTATCGTCCTGGCAGTCCTTCTTTCAGTAACCAGTCGCGCGGCGACGAAAAGCAAGCCTAACGACGAGGAAAACAAGCCGTTGCCGACCATCGCGCAGAAGACGCGCGGGATGCAGGCGATGCCCGGCTATTTCAATCTCTATTGGGACGCACGGTCCGGGAAGGTCTGGCTCGAGATCGCCAGATTCGATTCGGAGTTCCTCTACGTCCCCTCGCTCGCCGCCGGCATCGGCTCGAACGACATCGGGTTGGATCGCGGGGAATTCGGCGATCTCGACGACATGATCAGTCCCGAGCACCTGGTGAAGTTCGAGCGCGTCGGACCCAAGGTTTTGCTCGTCGAGCAAAATCTCGCCTATCGCGCAGAGACGAAAAACCCGGACGAAAAGCGCTCGGTCGAGGAAGCGTTTGCCCAGTCGATCCTCTGGGGGTTCAAGGTCGAGGCGGAAGAAAAGGGCCGCGTCCTGGTCGATGCCACCCCGTTCTTGTTGAACGATGCGCATGGCGTGGCGGACAAGTTGAAGGAAAAGAAACAGGGGACCTACAAGGTGGATGACGGGCGCTCGGCGATCTATCTGCCGTTCACGAAAAATTTCCCGAAGAACACCGAGTTCGAAGCAACGCTGACACTTACCGGCGAACCAACGGGCGCTTGGATTCGTTCCGTCACGCCGACGCCCAAAGCGGTCACGGTGCGCGAGCATCATTCTTTCGTCGAATTGCCCGACGACCAATATCAGCCGCGCGCTTTCGATCCGCGCGCCGGCTATTTTCTCACGAGCTACGCGGATTATGCGACGCCGATCCAGGATCCGCTGGTCAAGCGCTTCATCATCCGGCATCGGCTGCGCAAGAAGGACCCGGCGGCGCCGCTCAGCGATCCGGTGCAACCGATCGTTTACTACGTCGATCGCGGCGCGCCGGAACCGATCCGGTCGGCCCTGATCGAGGGCGCGTCGTGGTGGAACCAGGCGTTCGTGGCGGCGGGATTCAAGAATGCTTTCCAGGTGAAGGAGCTGCCGGAAGGGGTCGACCCGATGGACCTGCGCTACAACGTGATTGAATGGGTGCACCGCTCGACCCGCGGCTGGTCCTACGGCACCTCGATTATCGATCCGCGCACCGGTGAGATCATCAAGGGGCACGTGTCGTTAGGCTCGCTCCGCGTGCGGCAGGATTTTCTCATCGCGCAGGGCCTGGTCGAAGCCTACGCCAACGGCGGCGCGCCTGATCCTCGTTTGCTCGAGTTGTCGCTGGCGCGATTGCGGCAACTGGCCGCGCACGAAGTCGGACACACGCTCGGCTTGCAGCACAATTTCGCGGCCAGCACGCAAAATCGCGCGTCGGTCATGGATTATCCGCCGCCGCTCGTCTCGATCGACTCGAAGGGGGAGATGGATTTGAGCCGGGCTTACGCGACCGGAATCGGCGCGTGGGACAAGCGCACCATTATCTACGGTTATCGGGAGTTTCCCAACAGGACCGCCGAGGCGGCCGGGCTCGCCTCCATTCTGCAGGAGAACATTGCGCAAGGTTTCCGTTACCTGACGGATGCGGACGCGCGCCCGTCCGGCAGCGCCAATCCTTTCGCGCATCTCTGGGATAGCGGCGACTCGGCGACGGATGAATTGAATCGCCTGATCAAGGTGCGCGCGCTGGCCTTGAATCGCTTGAGCGAAAAAAATATTCCGCCCGGCGCGCCGCTCGCCACGCTCGAAAATGTCCTGGTGCCAGTTTACCTGATGCATCGTTTCCAGGCCGAAGCGGCCACCAAATTGGTGGGTGGCGTGAATTACACCTACGCCGCGCGGGGTGACGGGCAGACGCCTGACGAACCGCTCGCACCCGATCAACAACGCGCCGCGCTCACCGCCGTCCTGCGAACACTGCGGCCTGACTTTCTCGAGATGCCGGCGAAGCTGGTCGCCCTTATTCCGCCGCCTCCGCCGGGTTTTCCGCGCGATCGTGAGTCCTTCGATTCGCACGATGGCATGGTCTTCGATCCACAGGCAGCGGCCGAGAGCTGGATCAACGCCGAGCTCGATCTGCTGCTCAACCCTGAGCGTCTTTCGCGAATCGTGGCGCAGAACGCGCAGACCGCGAACGGGCTGTCACTGAATGAACTTTTCGATGCGATCCTGCAAACCGCCGCGCGCACCGCCAACCAAACCGGGCCGCAGAAGGAAATCGCGCGTGCGGTCGAAAAGCAGTTTTTGAATCATCTCCTGCAACTCGCGCTCAAGCGCGAGACCGAGCCGCAGGTCACCGCCTACGCCTTGCGACGAATCACCGACCTCGAGGCGAAATGGAAAGCGCGCTCATCGAGCGACCCGGCGGAGATGGCGCAGAACGCCTACCTGCTGTCGCAGATAGATCAGTTCCACCGCGATCCCAAAGCGCTCGAGATTCCGAAGCCGCCTCGCATTCCTGACGGTTCGCCAATTGGGGCCGACGAATAGTGCCATCTCCGCCTAACGACTCAAAAATGATGCGGCTCGCGCCTGAGGAATTTCCCGTGACCAATCTCGCCGGCCCGCCGCCGATCACCGCGACCCGTTCGCCTGATTCTCGCGCGGCCGGCCTCAGCGCCGTAATCCGGTTTTCATAAACATGATCAGGCGCGTAACACTGGAGGCGGCCGATCTTGATCGGATCGCCGTCGCGATCGAGCAGGACACAGGCGCCTTCGCGGAGGACCTCCGTCGGACAGACTCGAGCGCAGCTTGCGCCGACGACGTTGGCCGAAAGAATGGTCCGCGCGGCGCCGGTCAGATTGCCGGTGCCAATCTTTTTGATGAAGGCGGGGATGTCGATCCCAGTCGGGCAGGCGGTAATGCGGTTCAGGTCGTGGGGTGGGCCGGCTGGTTGACACTCCAGCCTCACCCCATAGCTTAGTCCGGTTAAAATGGGAGCCGCTACTGCCTGCCTCGACAATCCAACGGACGAACTCCGGGTCGATGCCGAGCGTCTCGCGCACATCGTGATGGAGATGCAGCGCTGCTTCATTCTTAACCTCTCGAAGGAACTCGCTCCGGGGAATGTTTCCTTCTCGCAGTTCTTCCTCCTCACTTATCTCGATCAAAAAGAGGTGCTGACGATGTCGGCCATCGCCCACAAAATGCGGCACACGACCGCCGCCGCCAGCGGACTCGTCGCGCGGCTCGATAATCTTGGTTATGTCATGCGTTCACACGCCTCGGATGACCGGCGCAAAGTGATGGTTTGCATCACTCCGCGCGGGTCAGCGCTTGTCCGGCGAATCCGGGAGGAGATGATTTGCAACCTGATGAAGATGATGGCGCACCTCTCACCGGGTGAGCAAAAATCGTGGTTGCAAATCTATAGCAAGATATACGATTACTGCCAAAATAAATGAGTCGTGATCCGGCGGAAGCCGGGAGCTTGCCCGCCTCGCGGCGCTGCAAGAGCTTCCGTCGCGCCCGCAGTTTTCCACCCGAAGCTCCGGAGTGCCTCGCACGAAGGTCGCCAAGGGATACGAAGTGAATTCCAAGATGTACTTTTTATCTGCCTCGCTGATCCGTTACCAGTTGGTCGTCTGCCTCGGCCTTCTCGCGCTTGTTTCGATTTCGCTTGGCGGAGGCGCAACCACGTTGGAAAAGACCACGACATCCGTTTCTCTGCGCCGCTTTACTTTACGGGAGGCGATCGAGACCGCGTTTCAGCGCAATCCCGACATCCTGCGTGCGCGCCAGGAGATTCGGCGCACGAAAGGCGTCCAGATTCAGGTGCTCTCGGAGGCCCTGCCGCATCTCGACGCGACTGCTGCCTTTAATTACACCGACCCGAGCCTGCAAAATTCCAGTGGAGGCACTTTGATCGGAGGAACCACCCCGGTGCCGACCGTTACCCCAGGACCGACCGTCACCCCGGTGCCGACTGCGACTCCGGGGACACGGATGGGAGCAGCGAGGACGGCGACCAATTCAACCTTCAGCATTGTTAATGACACCTACAACCTTCGCCTGACGGCCTCGCAGCTCCTCTACAACGGCTCGGTCATTCCGGCGATCAAGGGAGCGGGGTCCGCGAGCGACGCCAGTCTTTATGCCTTGCGCGACACGATCGACACCGTCATCTCGAACGTCCGTAAGCAATTTTACACCGTCGTATTAAACAAGGCGTTGATTGGCGTGCAGGAGGAGTCGGTTCAGCTTTTGGAAAGTCAGTTAAAGGACCAACAGAATCGTTTCGAAGCGGGCACGGTTCCGCGCTTTAACGTCCTGCAGGCGGCAGTCGCGCTCGCCAACCAGCAGCCGGCCCTGATCACGGCGCGAAATAATTATCGCATTGCCCAAATCACACTGGCGCGAACGATTGGACTCGATTTCGATCCGCGGCGTGGTGATAAAGCGCCACTCGAATGCGTTGGCGATCTGACCTTTCATCCGCGCGAGATTCCGCTCCCTGTCGCGATCGAACTGGGCAAAGAACGTCGTCCTTTCTTGAAGGAGCAACGGGCGAATATACTCGTGCAGGTGCAACAATTGCGCGCCGCCTTTGCCGGGATCCAGCCGTCGCTCAGCGTGAGTGGTGGTTACGCCTTTGAGAGTTCGGAATTCTCCGACCGGCTGAGCGCTGTCGCGACCGGCTGGTTCTTCGGTGTAACAGGCAGTTGGGCGATTTTCGACGGTTTGCAAACTGTCGGCGCCGTCCAGTCGGCGCGGGCTACACTCAGCCAGGCCAAGATTACCTACGACGATGCGGTTCGGCAGGTGGAACTGGAGATTCAGCAGGCCTACTCCAATTTGCAGCAGGATCGTGAACTCTACGCCAGCCAATCCAAGAACGTCGCTGAAGCGGACGAAGCGTTGCGCCTCGCGAGCGCCCGTCTTGGGGTGGGGGCAGGCGTGCAGCTCGACGTTTTGAATGCGCAAGTCGCCCTCACTCAGGCGCAATCGACCCGTCTCTCGGCCCTCGCGGCCTACAACAGCGACCAGGCGGAATTTGATCGCGTCACGGCTACTGACACGATCTACCACGACAACTTTGACGATCCGATGATGCACCGAAACGCGGCGACGCGGTTCATCAAAACGACAGCGACCGAATCGACGCCGAGCAATTCGTCCGGAAAATAGTTCACACCATGCCGAGTCGCGCGGCCGCGCCGGAATCGGCGGTGGAATTCTTTCCGGCGCTGCACGCCTCCGGGATTGTGCGGCATGGATTCGTCGGTCGTATCGCCGGGATCGACGTGGTGACCGATCGCACCCAGGCCCTTAACCGGTTGGACTCAGCGCATCGTGCGATCCGCGCACACCTTGGAATGGCAGAAATGGCTTTCGCCACGGCAGAGCAGGTGCATGGAAACCAGGTCAGGGTGATCGACAAGCCGCTCACGGCCGACCGATGCTTCGAGGGTGCGGATGGTTTGGTGACCGATCAACGCTTGGTCTCGTTAGGCATTTACGTCGCTGATTGCAGTGCGGTCTTTCTGGTCGATCTCGTCAGGCGGTGCATCGGCCTGGTGCATTCGGGGCGAAAAGGAACGGAACTGGCGATTGTGACACGGGCGATCGAGACGATGGGCCTGCGTTTTGGCAGCCGGCCGCGCGACCTGCTCGTGCAGCTCAGTCCGGCCATTCGCCCGCCCCATTACGAAGTGGATTTCCCGGCTGAGATCGTCAGACAGGTACGGGCGGCTGGCGTAGAGCAGGTCCACGATTCCGGTCTTTGCACCGCCTGCAACCTGGCAAGCTATTACTCGTATCGAGCGGAGAAGGCGCGCACGGGCCGGATGCTCGCGCTGCTCGCCTTGAATTAATTGGCGGCACGTTTCAAGTTGACGCCGGGTTGCGCGGGCTGCTATCGGTCAGGCAAATGAAGCGGTGGCAGTCTACACTCCTGCTGGTCGTCGGCATCGTCTGCCTTTGCCTCAGCCTCGTCACAATCGTCTTCGCTCGCCAAAACCGGATACTCCAGGAAGCCGTCCAAGCCCAGCAGGCGACCATAAACAAGGGCGCGCTCAGCCAGCAAATCGGCGCCAACCTTCTGCGTGAGATGGCGACCGTCGCGCGGACTGATGAGAAAATGCGCAAGCTTTTGCAGGACAGCGGCTACAAACTGACGTCACCGGTCAGCGCGTCGCCCAGCCCCTAGCGATGGAACGAGAACTTCATCAGCGCGCTCCGATTGCTGACACCTTCTGGCCGGTGTTACTGATCGGTCTGAGCCTGATCCTGATTTTTGCCTGGGAAATCTGGGTCGGCGTGGATACACGGCACAGCGCGCAGCTCTTGCAGGAGCAGCAGGTCAAAGTGGTCGAACAGGCCAGACAGGTGCAGCTCAATCTCGAGAAACTGGTGCGAGGGCTGGTCGATCTGGCCAAGACCGATGATGCGGCGCAGAAGCTCGTGACGAAGTTCGGTATCAAGGTGAATAATCCGACGGTGCCAATCGCCACCCCGTCGCCCTAACGACCAGTCTAATCGGCGTTGCTTGCCCCGCGTCGCCGCCGCAGCCCGCAGATTCCGCGTCGCTCTGCGCTGGCCACAAAATCGAAGAATGCTTGCGCGGGCTCGCGCCAGGTCCGTTCCCGCGCCTGAGCGAGCGCCTGACTCACGTTGAGCCCGCTTTCGTAGAGCAAGCGAAAGGCCGCCTTAACCTCGGCGCGCTCTTCCGCGCCGTAGCCGGCGCGGCGCAGGCCAACGACATTCAAGCTCACCACCGTGTTGACGCCCGCGGCGGTAACGAAAGGCGGGATGTCTTTGCCGAAACCAGATCCGCCCTGGGTGATGGCGAGCCGCCCGACACGCATGAATTGATGGAAAACGCAGCCCCCGCCGAGAAACGCGCCATCGTCCACCGTCACGTATCCACCGAGGAGGCAGTTATTGGCGATGATCACTTTGTTGCCGATCGCGCAATTATGCCCGAGGTGAGCGCCGGCCATGAAAAAGTTATCGTGGCCGACCCGGGTCGCTGAGTGTTCCGTCGTTCCCCGATGAATGGTCGCAAGTTCGCGGATGACGTTGCGATCGCCGATCTCCACGCCACTCTGGGTTCCAGCTTTGAAGCCAAGGTCCTGCGGCAGACCGCCGATAATCGCGCCATGCCCGATCTGATTATCCGAACCGAGCCGGATCGGGCCTTCGAGCACGGCATGCGATTGCACGATCGTGCGCGCGCCGATTTCCACTTCGCCTTCGATGTAAACGTATGGGCCGACCACCACTTCCTCGCCCAGTTGAGCGCGCGGATCGACAATTGCGGTCGGATGAATCTTCACAACACCCCCATTTCCTTGAAGCTGAAATAGGGAAGCCGACCCTCGCCGGGCGCGCCGACAATGACGTGATCGAGCAGCTTGATCTGAAGCAGCTCGGCCGCTTCCCGCAGACGTCGCGTCAGACTGTGATCGGCCTGGCTGGGTGAGGGATCACCCGAGGGATGGTTGTGCGCCACGACCACCGCGTAGGCCGAGTAGATCAGCGCCGGCCGAAAAACATCGCGGGGATGGGCGATGCTTTCATTAACGCTGCCTAACGAAATCTCTTCCGTCCGGATCAGGTTGTAGCGTGTGTCGAGCAGAATGATACGGAGCGATTCCTTGTGCAGCGCGCGCAGCTCAGGCCCGAGCAATTCGTAAACCTGTTCCGGTTTCTCGATTCGTTTCCCGGCGAGATTTTCCTGCGCCAGCCGCTGTCCGAGGCCGAAGGCCGCCGCCAGTTGCGCCGCCTTGGCGAGTCCCACGCCTTTGATTTTGGCCAGTTCCCTGACCGAACAGCGGCCCAATCGGCCTAACGATCCGTACTGCTTGATCAGTTGCCGCGCCACCTCGACCGCGTTTGCTCCCCGCACTCCGGTGCGCAAGAGAATCGCAATCAGCTCCGCATCGGTCAGCGCACTCGCGCCGCGCGCGGCCAGTTTCTCCCGCGGCCGATCCTCCTGCGGCATCTCGCGAATTTTTAGCGATGCCGTCATCTCGCTCGCGGGGAAAATGCGGCCTTCACCGGCAGGGCTAGCCGCGCAGTTGTTCGAGCAGCTCGTGCAGCGCTTCGCCGAGGCCGAAGAGCGAATCGACGTGGCGGTTGGTGGAGAGCGAAGCCAGTTCGGATTGCGCGTCGCGAATCAGTTCGGCCGCGGTTTCAATCGCGGAACCAAGCGCGCCATCGGAAGGCGCACTTTGCAGCAACGCGGTCACTTCTTCGAGTTTGCCCTCCAGGACAAGCGCGCAGCAACGCTCGCGATTAAAAGCCGAGGCCGACTCGAGCAAAGTCAGCACCGGAAGGGTCAGCTTCCCTTTGCGCAGATCGGTCCCGAGCGTCTTGCCGGTTTCGCTTTCGGTCCCGGCGATGTCGAGACAGTCGTCATAAATCTGGTAAGCGGTGCCAATTTTCGCCCCGTAGTTGCGCAGTAACCTGACGACTTGATCCGGCGCGCCGCTGATGACCGCGCCCAGTTCCGCCGCGCAGGCAAAAAGCGATCCGGTTTTCATTCGGATGATTCGAAAATATTCTTCGCGCGAAAGCTGGAGATCAAAGCGCCGCTGCGTCTGGATCATTTCCCCCGAGCACACCTCGGTCGCGGCGCGCGCAATCGTGCGACTGATGTTGGTGTCGTCGAAGTCAGTCGAGAGATTGAGAGCATGCGCGAAAAGAACGTCACCGAGCAGGACACTGAGCGAATTGCCCCAGCGCGCGTTAACCGTCGGCTGCGAGCGGCGGCGTTCCGCCTCATCCATGATGTCGTCGTGCACCAGGGTCGCGAGATGGATCAATTCCACGATGACCGCGAGATCGAGGTGGCCCGAAACCAACGAACCGGTCGCGCCCCCGCAAAGCAGGGCGACGAGCGGACGCAGTCGTTTTCCTCCTCCTCCGATGGCATACGCGACGTAACCCTCGATCGCCGGATCGAAGGCTGTGGTCTGGGCTGAGACGCGACGATCCACCTCATCGAGTTGGGCCTGGACCGGTTCCACAACACGACTCAGCGGCCCCGCCACGCCGTTGGCAGTGGCGGCTGAGTTCGCGGGAAATTTCACAAGCGCAGAATAGAAGGTCAGCTTTTAATGTCAAAGCTACACGACTGGGTTCCCGGAGGAAAGCGCGCGAGCGGATTTCCAGCACGTGGCGCGCGTGACCTTGCGGGGAGCGCGTGCGCTCCCCGAAGTGAGATCACGAGCGATGCAACCACTCCGCGGTGCCGTACTTTTCCACCGCGAGCCGGGCGGCGCGGTCGAGCGTCGAGCGCGGGATTTCTTCGTGCCGGATTTTCGCTGCGAGGACGGAAATGAAACGGTCGCGGAATTTTTCGGCGAGGCCGGGAAATTGAATGCTGCCTTGATGGAGGAATCCGCCTCGCGTTCGCCGCTGGGCCGCGCCTGCGATCTTGCGTCCTTCAAGCAGGACGTCGTCGCGCACTGGGTTGGCGAAGCAGACATCGGAAATTTTGGTCGCGGCTTGGGTCGCGAGCTCTGTCTCGATTCCTTGCGCCAGAAGCGCGTCGCGGATGGCACCATGGAACGCGGCGTAAATCGTGGTCGGGCCGTGGGCGAAAGCCGGATCGGCGGCCGGCGTGATCAAGGCGTAAGTGAGATCTTCACCATGCAAGACGCTTCCTCCGCCGGTCCAGCGCCTAACGATTTCGCGACTTTTCGCTTCCTCCGCCACGTCAGCAAATTTGCCGAAGTAACCGAAAGAGAGAGACGGTTGCCGCCAGCCGTAGAAGCGCAGAACCGGCCGGGTCGATTGCTCGAGCAACGCTTCGTCGATCGCCATGTTCATCGCCGCGCTCACCGGCGCGCGGTCGTCGTGCACGACCAGCCGCTCAAAGAGCATCGGCCACGATTTGCTCAAGCGCGGCCCGTGGATCGGTCGCCGCGGTGACAGGACGTCCGATAACCAAAAAATCGGCTCCGGCCTGGAGTGCCTCGGCCGGAGTCATCGCGCGCTTTTGATCGTTCATCGCCGAACCTGCGGGACGGATCCCCGGTGTGACGATCTTGATTTTTTCCCCGCAGGCTGAGCGGAGCGCACGTAATTCGTGCGGACTCGCCACGAGTCCGCCGATTCCGCTTTCCACGCCGAGCTTCGCCAGTCGCAAGACTTGTTCTTCCATCGATGAATCGACGCCGACTTCGCGCAGCATCGCTTCGTTGGCACTCGTCAAAATCGTTACGCCGAGGAGTAAAATATCCGGTGCGGCCGAACGCGTTGCCGCTTCCGTCATGGCGCGTCCACCGCCCAGGTGCAGGGTCAACATTTCCACGCCTAACGAGCTCGCGCTTTCGACGGCGCGCGCCACCGTGCTCGGGATGTCGTGCAATTTGAGATCGAGAAAAACGCGTCCGCCCAGACCGCGTAGCGCGTGCACGATCTCGGGTCCGGCGGCGGTGTAAAGCTGGAGCCCGATCTTGAACAGGCCCGGGTGGGGCGAAAGCCGGCGGGCCAGGGCGAGGGCTGCGTCGCTCGTCGGCACGTCCAACGCGACGATGATGCGCTCACGCGGATTGATTGCAGCGGCTTGCCAGTTCATGCCCTTCCACACAGGATTGCGGGAACCTATGCAGCTTTTCGCGCCCGCGAAGATCAATTTATCGTTCAAGATCCTGCGCCGGCGCGAGGACGTTTTTCACGAGATCGAGACCCTGATGGCGCCGCTCTCGTTAGGCGACGAACTCACGATCGAGCCGGACGAATCGGAGCCGGGGCTTTCCTTTTCTTCGGACGACCCCACTCTGCCGGCCGGCGAAGAAAATTTGGTCGTGCGGGCCGCCCGCCGCTTTTTTGGGGCGATCAGGCAGGAGCCGCGGGTGCGAATCGCGCTTCGGAAAAGAATTCCACATGGCGCCGGCCTGGGCGGCGGGAGTAGCGACGCGGCCAGCACGTTGCTTGGCTTGAATGAACTTCACTGTTCGCCGCTCTCGCCACCCGGCCTAACGAGTCTGGCGGCGGAGATCGGATCGGATGTACCGTTCTTTCTGGTCCGCGGCGCAGCGCGCTGTCGCGGACGAGGCGAAATCGTGGAGCCGGTGGGAACGCTGCCGAAATTGTCGTTGTTGCTCCTTAAACCGGAGTTCGGTGTGCCGACGCCATGGGCTTATGGGCAATGGCGCGAATCGCGCGAGTTGCCGGAAGTCGATTATGCGCCGCAAAGGGTCGAGGAGTTGCTCTTGGAGAATGATCTCGAGCGGCCGGTCTTTGAGAAACATCTCTTTCTCGCCCAGATGAAGGGCTGGCTTCGGGAACAACCGGAGGTGTTGGCGGCGCTTCTTTCCGGCTCGGGCTCAACCATGTTTGCCGTCTTGCGCGAAGCCTCAGCGGCGGAGGCGCTGGCAACGCGGGCGCGGGCGGAACTCGACCCGGCGCTCTGGACTTGCGCGGCGCAGATGTAGACGCCTCACTGTGGGAGGCGCGGGTCTGAGCAAGACTGCACCCGTGCTCTGCGCAGCGACGGGTGTAGAACGCGTCGCCTTGGAAAATGGACGTCGTCAGGCGAGCAGGCGGTCGAGCTGGTCGAAGCAAATCTGCGACCACGTCTCCAGATTCTCGCGCCGCTCCCGAAGCTCGCTTTTCGTCAGGAAAGCGAGGTTGGTGATCATCGCTTCCCGTTTCTGCACCTTCGGCTCTTCCAGACGGAAAACGTGCACCACACCGAGATGAACGCGGCCGACCTCGGTCGTATCGTCGTTCAGGAGGGCAACGATCCGGTCTTCAAAAGATGTTTCGATCTGCACTTCTTCGTTCACCTCGCGCTCGACGCCGGCGCGATAGGCTTGTTCGTCCCAGGCAAAGAGCGACTCGTCTTCGTCGTTCATGTGACCGCCGATGCCGATCGAGCCTTTGGCGACGAGGCGTTGTTCGCCCGCTTTCTTGCCCCGGATGTAATGCAGCACGCGGTCGCCGCAGGCCATGATGACGTAGGGAATGATTTGCTTATGGGTTGGGTCGCTTTCCGCGGTCGGGCGGGTCAGGAAATAATTGTTCCCGCGCGAGAGCATGGCGTCGAGATAACGCTGCGGCTCGAAGTTCAGCCCATGGAAGCAGCCAAGCTGATCGAAGAGGCTCCGCCGGACGACGAGCACGTTTTCGTTAGGCGCGTTCATTCGCTGACATCAACTCGTGCACGAAACTGGAGTGGGTCGATTACGGGCACGATCATGGGCGCGAGCGCGAGTCAGAACGAAAAAGTCGCGCCGATCTGCGGTCCGATCAGGTTCAAACTCGGGTTGGGATCGGTCTGCCCACCGTTGGACAGATGCTCATAAAGCGCGCCGATGCTGAGCTTCCAATGGTCATTCACCAGGTAATCAATTCCGACCGCGGAGAGAATGTTGAAAGTGAAATCCTGCCCCTGGCCCTGTCGAAAGGCGTCCGTGCTGTCGATCCAGCCGAGCCCGACTCCGCCCGAGGCGTAAGGTTGCAGGCGCCATCCCGGCTGCACGAAGACGTGGCGAAAACCCACCGACATGCCGAAGTAATGGTTCTCTGGTCCGCGAAAGATCGGCTCGGCAAGCGCGGAAAGATAAACCTGGTTGTAGCCGCGAAAAATGCTGTTGTCATTGCGATTCACACCCCAGCGCAGACGCCCGGTGAGAAATTCAGCGCCGATCTCGTAGCTGTTGGGATTGCCGATGAAGCCGAGCAGATAAGCGGTCTCGGTCGCGAATTCCAGATGCGGCACTTCGAAATCGTCCGGGGAAGCGACGGCAGTGTTGGCGGGAGGTGTTCCCGTCTCACCGGCGAAGAGGGTTGTTCCGAAAAAAGAACTGGCGCAGAGGAGAAGCGAGAGCGAACCGCGCGGGATTTTCATCAACGCGCGCAAGCATATTTCGAGTTCCTGCAATTGCAATGGAAGCGCCAAGTCGTCATCCTGTGGATATGAAAAAATTACTCGGTGGTTGCATTCTTGCCGGCTGTCTGGCCGGCTCGGGATTCGCGGCGGCGCCCGATGATTCCGCGGAACGACTCGCGCAGGCCGTCTGGCAGGCCAGCGGCGGGGAAAATTGGGGAAACGTGAAAGCGATCGACTTCACTTTCGCGGTGGAAAAAGGCGGCAAGACGGTGCTGTCGGCGGAGCATCATTGGGAGGTCGGCGCGCAAACCGATCAGGTGAAATGGCAGGGCAAGGACGTGACGGTGAATCTGGCCGAACCCGGTTCGAACGACGATGCCAAAGCCGCCTACGCGCGCTGGGTGAATGATTCCTACTGGCTGCTCGCGCCTCTCAAGCTCAAGGACCACGGCGTCAACGTGGCCGATGGAGGCACGAAGAATATGGACGGCGCGCAGCGCGAGGTTCTGCGGCTGAGTTTTGGGAAAGTCGGCCTGACTCCCAAGGACCAATACAACTTGTATATCGATCCGCAGACGAAGCTCATGACCTCCTTTGATTATATGCCCGAGCCGGGCAAACTGATGCACGCGACCTGGACAGATTACGAGAAATCCGGAGGCCTGACCCTGGCCACAAACCATTTCACCGACGGCGGTGTGCGGATTCGAATCTTGAATCTAAAAGTGACAACGCTGAAGTAATCGCACCTCTCCTTTATCCTGGTAAGACCGCGCCCGCACCGGCCGTCATCTTCGCGGCTCAGGATGACAAATTAAGAGAGCGTTCCCTTCGTCCAGGCGAGCAGATCCTCGGGCCATGGGCTTTGCCAGTCGAGTTGCTCGTCAATCCGCAAGCGCGCGGAATGGAGCGCGTGCCGTGGCAGAAGAAGCTGACGCTCCAGTTCATCTGTCCACCCGGTCTCGATAAAGCGAAGGTAAAGCTGCTCGTCGGGGCCGTAGATTTTGTCGCCGACCAGAGGATGACGAAGATGCGCGAGATGGACCCGGATCTGGTGGGTTCGTCCGGTGCGGGGAATCGCCCTAACGATCGCGAATCGGTCTGCGGATCGACCTCGCCTAACGAACCGGTTTTCAACCCGGAAGTCCGTCGCCGCCGGCGCACCCTTGGGGTGGATCATTTGCTTGAGCCAAATGGCGGATGGCTCGTGATCGCCCTGGCGCGCCAGCGGCAAGTTGACCCTGGTCGCCTCCCACTCCGGCCAGCCAAAAACGATGGCGAGATATTCCTTCTCGATTTGTCGCCGCTCCATCGCCCGACCGAACTGGCGCGCAGTCGCGGTGTTTTTTGCGATCAGGACCAGGCCGCTTGTCTCGCGATCGAGACGGTTCACGATCGAAACCTGGCCGCCGTTGACCAGTTCAAAGGCGAGTAGTTGGCGGAGCGCCGACCAGAGCGTGGGTGTGCCGTCGGGCTTGCTCGGGTGAATGAGCAGGAATGGCGGCTTGTCGACTACGAGATAATCTTCCGTCTCCGCCACGATGCGAAATTTTGGAGGCGTCCTTGCGTGCGCGACGGTCGTAGATAGATGAGCGGACGCCGGCATGATTTCTCTACAAAACGTTAGCCGTTATTATCAGGTCGGCGAGCGCTCGGTGCACGCGCTCGAAGGCGTCTCGCTCGCCATCGGCCGGCACGAATTCGTGGCGGTCGTCGGCCCGAGCGGCTGTGGCAAGAGCACCCT
>JBOHXL010000161.1:0-6696 GCA_050736975.1 Chthoniobacterales bacterium
GAATCCAACGATGTCACGCTCAATCCGGTTCTTGATCGCTGCCACTTCATCGAGCAAGTCGGGCGTGGGACTTTTCGGAAAGACAAAAGGCTGAATCTGGCGCAGGAAATCGTAGGCCAGCTCGCGATCGCCGCAGATCCAGCGCGCCTTGATGAGCGCGAGCCGTTCCCACATTTCTCCAAAGCCGGCATAATAATTTTCCATGCTCTCGAGCGAACGAACGAGCGGGCCGGCCCTGCCTTCCGGCCGCAGACGGAGATCGACGCGAAAGAGCGATCCCGCCGGATCGGAAGCAGCGAAGGTCTCCATGATTTTGTTGCCGAGCCGGGTGAACCACTCGTGATAGCTGAAGGTCGCCGTCAGCTGGCCTTCCTCGCTGTAAACGAAGATGAGATCGACGTCCGAGCTATGGTTTAGCTCGCGTCCGCCGAGTTTCCCCAGCCCGATGATGGCGAACTGGGCCGTGGGCGAACCCCAGCGCTGGCGCAGCTCCGCGTTCCAATGGTCGCAGACTGTCGTTAGGCAAATATCCGCCAGTTGCGACAATTCGCTCATCGTTTCCTCGAGCGGCGCCGCGCCCGTCGTTTCGCGCAGGGCGATCCGCACCATTTCGCGCCCTTTCCAGGAGCGCAGAACGCGAAATCCTTCCGCCGCGATCGGCTCGCGCCCGGCGAGATTGTGCAGGTCGGTCAACATCCGTCCGTAACCGCGACGGTCGGCGCAGGTCTCGGGTCGGGCTAACCAGAGCAGGATTTCGGGCTGCTGCATAAGCCGCGCGCAGCAGATGTTCGAAACGGAGAGGAGATGAAAAAGCGCTTCTGTGCCTAACGGAAAGCTGGCGATGAGCTCGGCCAGCGGGGGCGCGTCCGCTGGCCAGTTCGCCTCCACCGCCTCGAGCGTCGCGCAGACCTGCCCCGGGCGGATGCTTCGAGAAATCTCGCCTAACGAATCGGCAACCGCCACGCTATTGCCGTGGTTCGGCCATCTTTTCGCGCACCTCGGCCAGCCTGCGCCGCTCGCCGCGCGTCAGGCTGGCCAGACCGCTCCGCGAAATCTTCTCGAGGAGCGGATCGATTTCCGCCGCGATAAATTCCTCCAGCGACATTTGCCGGCGGCGCTCGCCCTCGAGACGACGGTGACGCAGGGCGCGTTGCACAAAGGAGGGCCGGCCGAACCCCAGGAGATGCGCATAGAGCCATCCGGCCGCGCCGCCACCCAGATATGCGCTGTGACTAACGACACCATGCCGGACGAAAACCAACAGCACCAGGCCGAGCCCAAACACGGCGTAGGCGAGATATTTGGCCTTCAGTTTTAGCGGCAGAACGAAGAAGAGCGAATCCGCCACCTCCAGCTCCGGCAGGACAGTGGCAAACGCCACCACCACGGCTGAAATGCCACCCGAAGCCGCGACCAGAACCGTGGTCGAGGGCATGAGAAAAAGGTGGCCCAGCTCGCCGCCAATCACGCCGCAAAGGAAGAGGTAGAGGAAATGCTTCTGCCCGAGGATCGACTCCAGGTCGCGCCCGAGGAAATAAAGAACCACCATGTTGGCGACGAAACTGAAGACGCCGGCCTGCAAAAACATCGCGCTGAAGAATTGCCAGGCAAACGCCTGATCGATGCCGCGATAGCTAAGCCCGAGAAACTCCGGGACGATGGCTGGCTGGTAAGCCTGGAGCGCCTCTTGCGCGACAAAGACCGAGAGGTTGACGCCGATGAGCGACAACAGGACGACCTGCTGCGGCGGCGACCAACGGGGCGCGTGCGACGAAGCTTTACGGCCGGACAAGCGCATACCCTAAAATTACTGTAAACGCTTCCGGTTGTCATCGGGAAAGGATGACGGCCGGTGGACGACGAGCGACGAACGGCGAATTGTCAGGCTGGCGTCAGCACCTTGAGCTGGCGCGGTTTAATCAGGAACTCCACCGGGCAGTTCCCGACCAGCTCGCCATCCAACTCGATCGGCACTTCCTCCGCGCTGCTCACGCGCAGGCGTCGGGTTTGGAAGTACTCCACCTCGGGCGTCGTGATGTCGGAGGTAAAGATAACGTTCTGGAGATACTTGATCAGCTCGAGATAGCCGAGCTGCTTGAAGACGAGCACATCGAGCAACCCATCGTCGATCACAGCGTGTTTGAAAAATGGAAACGGACCGCCGTAAAACCGGCCATTGCCCACCAGAACGAACGATCCTTCCTCCGTCATCGTCTCTTCCGCCTCGATCAGTAACCGGGGCGGTTTCCGGGCGGCGATTTGAGCCGCCGAAATGAGATAACTGAGCGGACCGAAATTCCTTTTGAAGGTTAGGCTGGTTTCCTTTACGACCTGCGCGTCCAGTCCGACGCCTGCCAGTTGCACGAAATGTTTGTCGTTAGCCATTGGCAAATCGATCAGGCGCGTGTGTTCACGGCGAATGATTTCCCAACACCGGCCGAGATCGTTGGCCGGCAGACCCAGTTCGTTGGCGAAGACATTCATCGTACCCAGCGGCATCAAACCGAGCGCCGCCTCTGATCCGGCGATCCCGTTCGCAACTTCATTGATTGTCCCGTCGCCGCCCGCCGCGACCACTTGCTCGAAGCCTCCCGCGACGGCCGTACGCGCCAGGTGCTCCGCTTCCCCCGCCCGCGCGGTCGCGCAGAATAAGGCATCGTCACACATCGCGCGCAGCCGCTCCGCCCAGCGCCGGGCGCGTTCGCCACGCGCGCTCGGATTCAAAATGACGCAGGTTTTAGACAAGGAGATTAACTTGTTAGGCGGGTTTCATCTTTTCTTCAACCAACCGTTGCGTAGTTTTCCCGCGTGAAGAAACTTGGCCGGCTTCTGCTCTGGCTTCTCGGCGGAGTCCTCCTCCTGGCGGGCGTTCTCCTCATCGGAATCAACCTGTATGTGCAATCGCAGGGCACGCACCATCGTATTCAGCAGGAACTCAGCCAGCGCCTCGGCGCCCCGCTGAAATTACAGCAGATCAGCATCACGCCGTGGAGCGGGTTAAAACTGAACGGAATTACTATTCCGCAGGAGCCGGGCAAGATTGGTGGCAATTTTCTCGAGGCGCAAAGCTTTCAACTGCGCGTGCAATTCTGGTCGCTCTTCAGAGAGCGGCTCGTCATCCGGCAGGTTTCGCTGATCAAACCCGAGGTGATCTGGGCGCAAAATCCTTCGGGGAAGTGGCGCCTGCCCGAGTTGCCGGTGGAGAAGAAGCCGCCCGCGCCCTCGTCGAGCGCCCCCTCCGTCGTTGCCTCCGGGAGCGCCACGCCCGGCACCATCGCCCGCGCGCCGGCGGCGCCGACCACCCCTAACGAACCGGTGTTTGCCGAAAAACCGGCACCCGTTTTTGTCCCGGAAGTTCAGCGCGTGAACCTGAAAGACGGCGATTTTACCTTCCTCGATTCGGCCGGCCGCATGATTGCGAAGTTTACCGGTCTCGACTTTCGCTCCAGCTTTCGCACCGCAACCGAGGTCACGGGAATCGCCAAAGTCGAAAAGATCTCGCTCCGTGACCGGTTTTTTATCGAGAATCTGGAGTCGCCGCTGCGCTATGAGCCGGGCGCGCTCGCCTTTTCCAACATTTCTGCGCACGCCGCCGGTGGCATGATCAGTGGCCGCTTCGAGATGCAGCTGCAGGAGCAGGATTCGCCCTTTACCGCACAGGTAAAATTCCGCGAGCTTCAGGCCGGGAAACTACTCACCAATGCCGGCGGCCCGGCCGGCATGATCCAGGGGCGGATCGAGGGTTCTCTCGACGCGGAAGGCAAGACCGCCGACAGCAACGCCCTCACCGGCCAGGGCGAGATTATTTTGCGTGATGGAAAATTGCAGCAATACAGCCTGCTCGTCGCGCTCGGCCAAATCCTGCAAATCGACGAGTTGATGCAGTTGCAGCTCGAACAGGCCGAGGTCAAATATCACATCAGCCCCGGCATCGTCACGATCGATGCCCTCGTTCTGCGTTCTCCAAATATCCGGCTCACCGCCATCGGCACGATCAATTTTCGCGGGAAGCTGCATCTCGACTCACGCCTTGCGCTGAATGACAAAGTGCGACGCCAGCTCTTCGCGCCGATCCGCGAAAATTTTCAGCCGATTTCAGACCCCCCAGGCTATGCCGCGGTCGATTTCAAAGTCAGCGGCACGGTCGAGCGACCCAAAACGGACTTGATGGACAAACTCGTCGGGCGCGACCTGCGCGATCTGGGCGGGGTCATCAGCAGCCTCTTCGGCCACCCGAAAAAGAAAAAAAACAGGGAAGCGGCCACCCCATCGCCTGGCCCGAGACCCGTTTCGCCTAACGACGTCGCCTCTTCTCCTGCGCCACCTGCGCCTGGCGGGTCCGCCTCGCCTAACGAGAGTGGAGAGACGGCCGTGCCGGCCGCACCCGCGCCGAGCCTCGCCTCCCCCCAGCCTTCGACCAGCGCAACCCCCTCGCCATGAGAGTCATCGCCGGAACCTCCGGCGGCCGGCGCCTCTTTGCGCCGAAAACCGAAATCCGACCTACGATGGATCGCGTGAAGGCCGCGATTTTCTCCAGCCTCGGCGAACGCGTCATCGGCGCGCGCGTTCTCGACCTTTTCGCCGGAACCGGCGCGCTTGGCATCGAAGCTCTGAGCCGGGGCGCCGCCTCCGTTATGTTCGTCGAGAGCGATCGCCAGGCTATCGCCGCGATCAAGCGCAACCTCGCGCTCACCGGCCTGAGCGGACGGATCCGCCAACAAGACGTCTTCGATTTTCTCAGCCACGCCAGCACGGCTGAGCCGCATGATTTGATCTTCGCCGATCCGCCCTATGACAAATCAAAGCTGGGCGACGCTTTCACCAAGCTCCTCCTCCGCAACGACCGCCTGCCCGGCCGCCTCACAAATGAGGGAATCTTTGTTCTCGAGAAACGACCGAGCGAGCGCCTGCCCACGACCGATTTCTGGGAAGTAATCCGACGCAAGACCTACGGCGCGACCGAGACGCTTTTCCTGCAACGCAAACCCGCTTCGCCCGAGCTGGAGCCATGAAATCACGGGAAGGTTTGCCGCATCTTCGGATAGAGCGCGCGTCTCGCGAACGGGCAAAGGTCTTTGCAAAGCCCGGCCGTTGCTTCGCATCCGTTACGGCACCTCGGCAACTTTTGGCAAAATGATCGCGCGCCGCGGAGACAACGCTTCCAGGAAAGTTCGTCGCGGTGAAATACCGCGATCAGCACACCAGAGGCGTGCACTACCCGGCCTCTCCGCGCCATGATTCGTCTGCTCTACAACCTCCTCTTCCCGGTCGCGCTTCTCTTTTTCCTCCCGGGCTACCTCGTGAAGATGCTCCGGCGCGGAAATTTCCGGAACAAGTTCGGGCAGCGTCTCGGTTTCTACGACCGCGAGACGCGCGCGAAACTTTCCTCGGGCGATCAGACCTGGCTCCACGCCGTCAGTGTCGGCGAAGTGATGATTGCGTTGAAGCTCGCGGTCAGAATGAAGGAACTGGAACCCAACCTCCGCATCGCCCTAACCACCACTACCACAACCGGGTTCGCCCTCGCCCGAAAACAGGCCCCGGTCTGGATCGAAGTCCTCTACACCCCGCTCGATTTCTGGCCGATCATGCGTCGCGCCTTCGCCGTCATCCGACCGAACCGCATCGTGCTCGTCGAAGCCGAAGTCTGGCCCAACCTGACCGGCATCGCGCACCAGCAAAAAATCCCCCTGGCCCTCGTCAACGCCCGACTCTCGCCGCGCTCGGAAGAGCGCTTCCGGAAATTCAACTTCTTCGTTAGGCCCTATTTTCAAATGCTCGATTTGATTTGCGTGCAGGAGCCGGAAGACGTTGCGCGCTGGCAGTCGTTAGGCGTGGCTTCCAATCGGATCCAACTTGTTGGGAGCATCAAGTTCGATCCGGAGAACGCCGAGTCCCGCCCGGAGCGGCCAGACGCGATCCTGCGAACATTTCGCATCGAGCCCAACCGGCCAATCCTGCTCGCCGGCAGCACGCATCCGGGCGAAGAGGAAATTCTCGGCCGGATTTGCCTCGATTTGCGGAGGGAATTTCCGGACCTGTTTCTGATCATCGCGCCGCGCCACGCCGAGCGCGCCCGTGAGGTGGCAACGATACTGCGAACGCTCGGGATTTCCTCCCGGCGACGAAGTGAAATCGACGGTGGCGCGTCCGCGGATTGCCTGCTCCTCGATACGACTGGTGAACTTCGAGATTGGTACTCCATTGCGACCATTGTCTTCATCGGAAAGAGCCTGACGTCGCACGGCGGACAAAACCCGGTTGAAGCGATCGTAGCCAATCGCCCGGTAGTCTTCGGCCCGCACATGGAGAATTTTGCCGCTCTCGCGGAGCGTCTTGTCTCGGCCGGCGGAGCGTTGCAACCTCACGACGAAGTAGCCCTAACGAATGTATTAACCAACCTCCTGCGCGACGCATCGCAAGGCGAACAACTTGTCCGCCACGCCCGCGAAGTCCTCCACCGGCACCGTGGCGCCACCGAACGCACCGCGGAGTTGCTGGAAAAGCTTGCCTCGGTGTCGCCCTGAAATCCCTTGCAACCGCAGGAGCTGCTTCGGATATTGGGCGCTCTTCCGACCCTATCGTCCAGTGGCCTAGGACACCGCCCTTTCACGGCGGTAACACGGGTTCGAATCCCGTTAGGGTCGTTTCTTCTCAGCCTCCGTCTCTTACTCTTGCTCTCGCACTGACCTGAGA
>JBOHXL010000162.1:0-4008 GCA_050736975.1 Chthoniobacterales bacterium
CCATCTCGAATCTCCAGGCCGCCTACGGCTATTACGTCGATAAATGTGAGTGGGACCAGACCGCCGACCTCTTCGCGAAAGATGGCACGCTCGAAATCGGTTTGCGCGGCGTGTGGGTTGGACAGGACCGCGTCCGCGCCTATCTGCACACGCTCCCGCAGCTCAAGTACGGAACGCTCTTCAATCACATGCAGCTCCAACCAAAAATCGATATCGCTCCCGATGGCTTGACGGCCAAAGCGCGCTTCCGCGCCTTCGAGCAGTTTGGCATGTTGCATCGCAGCGCGCAGTGGGCGGAGGGAACCCACGAGAACGAATACGCGAAGGAAGACGGCGTCTGGAAAATTAAAAAGCTCCACTATTACATGACCTACTACGTCGACTATTACAAAGGTTGGGATCAGGGCGGCAATCCGCCTCCCGGAGCTATTGCCGGCTTTCCCCCGGACGAGCCCACTACCGTCCCCTACAAGCTATATCCCGACGTCTTCGTCCCTCCCTACCACTACAAAAATCCGGTAACAGGAAAATGACGATCTGACGATCTCCCCGCTTATGTTGTCATCCCGAGCGGAGTGACCGGATCGTTTTCCTCCTCCCAGTCTTCTGGGACGTCCGGTAACGCAGTCGAGGGATCTCTCTTCGATTTGTCACGCCACAAAAACTTCATCGCCCGAGGAAGCCGTTTCCGTGCTGACATAGGAGCCAGCCAATTTCAGTTATAATCCCTGGCGCTTTATGCCCCTGGCCCAAGGCACACAACTCGGTCCATACACGATTCAGTCGCAGTTGGGTGCGGGCGGCATGGGCGAGGTCTACCGTGCTCGCGACACTCGCCTCGGCCGCGATGTCGCATTGAAGATCCTCCCGGAATCTTTCGATCGCGATCCGAATCGCCTTCGCCGTTTCGAACAGGAAACGCAGGCCGTCGCCGCGCTCAATCATTCCAACATTGTCGCCATCTATGACGTCGGCCAGCACAATAGCGCTCCGTTCCTGGTATCGGAGCTTCTTGAGGGCGAAAGCCTTCGCGCCGTGCTCAGTCGCGGACCTGTGCCGCAGCGCAAAGTCGTCGAATACGCCGTGCAAGTCGCGAACGGTTTGGCGGCCGCCCACGACAAGGGCATCGTGCATCGCGACCTCAAGCCCGAAAATCTTTTCGTCTGCCGCGACGGCCGCGTCAAAATTCTCGATTTCGGATTGGCCAAGCTCGCCGCGAAGGTCGCCGTCGAACCTGACGGCGCCACCATGACCAGCTCGCAAACGGCGGCCGGCGTCGTCATGGGCACCGCCAGTTACATGGCCCCCGAACAGGTGCGCGGCGATCCTGTCGATCCTCGCACCGACATGTTCGCCTTCGGCGCCGTGCTGTTCGAGACGCTTTCCGGCAAGCGCGCATTTCAGCGTGACACCGCCGCCGAAACGATGACCGCCATCCTGCGAGACGACCTGCCGGAGATCACCAACGTCCAGCCTCCGATTCCTCCAGCGCTCGATCGCATCGTCCGCCGCTGCTTGGAGAAAAACCCGGAGCAGCGTTTCCAATCCGCAAAGGATTTGGCATTCGGCCTCGAAGCGCTCTCGCAAATCTCATCGTCCAGCAACACCGCCGCCCAAGCCGCCGTCCAGGCTTCAGATTCCGGAGCACGCGCGAAATTAGCCTGGATTGCAGGTGGAATTATTCTGGTCGCGGCGCTCGGCGTTGCCTGGTGGATCGGTCGCGCCGGTGGCGCAGCCCCGCCGCCCGAGTATCAGCAGATCACCTTTCGCACGGGTGCTGTCGGCAATGCGCGCTTTACCCCCGATGGCAGTGTCGTTTACAGCGCCGCATGGGAAAGCGGCCCAGACCAGCTCTATATTGCTCGTGCCGGTGACAATGGCTCGACCGAATTGGGTCTCAAGAACGCCGAATTGCTCTCAGTCTCGAAAAACGGAGAGCTGGCGGTGCGGCTCAACACCCTTTTCCAAGGCGGATATGCGCGCGTCGGAACTCTGGCGCGCGTGCCGTTGAGCGGTGGAACACCCCGCGACGTGCTGGATAACGTGAGCGATGCGGAGTGGGCCGCAGACGGCGAGAACATGGTTGTCATCCGGTTTGTCCCGGAAAACTCACACTGGCGGCTGGAATATCCAGTCGGAAAGGTTCTGCTGGACACCATCAATTGGATCAGCCATCCGCGGATTTCCCCGGACGGCAAGTGGGTTGCTTTCGCCGATCATGAAAATCCCGGAGGCGACGACCAGGGTTCCGTGGCCGTAATCGATCCGGAAGGGCACGAGAAGAAACTCTCGTCCGGATGGTCGTCCGTCGAAGGCGTCGAGTGGTCTCCTTCCGGCGATGAAGTTTGGTTCTCCGCCTCCGATAGCGGCGCCCTGGAGAATCTCCGAAGCGTGACCTTGAGTGGCAAGCTGCGAACCATCGCGAATGTTCCCGGAGACATGTGGCTGCAGGATCTGCGTAACGGTGTGGCGCTGATCACCACACATGAGGAGCGCGAAGATATTCGGGGCATCGCTCCCGGCGCAAAAGAAGAGCGTGAACTCGGGTGGCTCGGATGGTCGGGACTGAGAGACATCAGTCGCGACGGCACGAAGGTGCTGTTCGAAGAAGAGGCCGAAGGCGGCGGGCCGAATTACACCGTCTTCCTGCGTGACACCGACGGTTCTCCTCCCGTTCGGATCGGCGAAGGTCTCGCTCGCGCCATTTCCCCAGACAATAAATGGGTGATCACTCAACCATTGAAGGTCGGCGCACTCTTCGTGGTGCCCACGGGAGCCGGCCAAAGCAGGCAGCTGACCCACGACAACGTCAGCTACCGCGCTGTCCGCTATTTACCGGATGGAAAGCATCTCTTGGCAAGTGGAATCGAACCCGCCCACGGCGCTCGTGATTACCTCATCGACGTGACTACTGGCGAGTCCAAACCCGTCACGCCGGAAGGCGTCAGCGGCGTCGTCCTGTCCCCTGACGGGCGCGAAGTCGTGGCAACCGGGCCCGATGGCAAGACTGGAGTTTGGACCCTCGGCGGAAGCGCCATGCGTCCCGTTCCGGGGCTCGATTCGGCCTTCGGTGTCGTGGGATGGTCGCCGGACGGAAAGTCGTTATACGTATCCTCGCGGCAGATCCGGGAAAAGGGCACCAAAGTGTTCCGCGTGGACATCGCGACTGGAAAGATGACTTTCTGGAAAGAGTTCGGGACCAGCCTTCCGGTGGGAGCTGTCAAGGCCGCCCCGCCCTTGTTTTCCAGCGACGGGAACGCCTACGCCTACACGTACGATCAGGTCCTATCCCAAGCCTACGTCGTCAAGGGATTCAAGTAGCCCCTCGATTCAGCGGCGTAAAGAACCCGATTACCGGCACGTGACAACCGGCCACTTTGTCATCCCGACCGGAGTGACCGGACTGTTTTTCCTCGTCCCAGTCTTCTGGGACGTCCGGGCACGCAGTCGAGAGATCTCTCTTCAAGTTGGTGGAAGGTCAGGGCTTCAGCCCTGACACAAGCGACTCGCGCGAAGCGCGATACCGATGCGCTGACTCTCTCGCAGCATGTCTTCGTCTTGCCCGCCGCCCCACACCGCGCCTGCTCCACGAAAGAGTCAGGATTCCCCGAAGAAACGCGCCCGCACGGCATCATCCACTGGCAGCTCTGGACCGCCTATCAGATGGTCGGGTACTCGCGTTGGGTCTTCTGCGATCAGGGGCATCGCCCGCTGGCGTATGAGCGCAGCCTCGGGAGTCTGTTCTTGAAATACAGTTCGCAGCATCACGCAGGCTTTGTGGCAACGATGAAAGTACGTGTCGTGTTGCTCGGCGTAAGAATGCCCGGCGCAGTCCCAGTCTGAACTTGCGATCAACGAGTCGCGCAGCACGCGCACGTCGCGCATGGTGAGCGACATTCCCTGACCGAAGCACGGGTCGCTCGTCGCAGCCGCGTCGCCAATAAGCGCGACGCCATCCTTGTAGGGATGATCCACCCAGGAATCGTTGGTTTCGAATGAGGCCAGAGG
>JBOHXL010000163.1:0-2700 GCA_050736975.1 Chthoniobacterales bacterium
GTTGGGGAAACTCAACCGTGGGTTCGAATCCCACCCTCTCCGCCATTGCTTTAGATTCAGCGGGTTAGAGCCCTCCTAAAATCTTTTCCTAACAAATCTCCAACTGCCAGTTTTCCAGTATTGAAGCATTAGGAGATTCTTATGGCTCAGTTTTACGATATTCTCGGGCGTCATAAGCCGGCGCCTATTCGCTCGTTCTGTGAATCATCATGCCAATCTCAGAATTCATGTCGCCGGCTGCCGTCGCGAATGCTTGTTCCAAAAATGCGTGATCAAACCGCCGCGGTGGGCGTCAAAAATTCGATATGCGCCAAGCTTGATCCAATCGTTGACGACGAACCACACCAGTGCGTAGCCCCAAATCAAAAGCGCCCAATGCCAACTAATCGGGGCCATGAGTAATCCATAAACAGCCGCTAAGGTGGCCAGCGCCTTCGTGGCGACGGCAGACCACAACAGTATCGGGGCCGGTCGGATGGACCAAAATGGCCCACGTGTGCGGGTTACGAAGATGGTGAGATGTCCGGCGACGGCCAGTTTGAGAAACATGACCGTCTGAATTACACTCCGGTCGAGATGAAATATGCGTTCGGCGATATAGAACAGCCCAAACGAAGCGATTACCCCCGCCACACCCAAGACACTGGAGATGCTAAGCACCAAGGGCATGTCCCAGGACTCCGGAGCGTTTTGGTAGCGGACTCGATCATACGCAATCGCTAGAATCGGACCATCGTTCAACAATGCCAGCAGTACAAGCATGGCAGCGGTCACTGGGTAAAAATTGAAAACGAGAATCGAAAGCGTCATGAACAAGAGGAGGCGAATGGTCTCGGCGATCCGATAGATGGCATAGCTGTTCATGCGCTGAAACATCTTGCGGCTTTCCTTTATCGCGTCGACGATTACGGAGAGACCTGGCGTCAAAAGTGCGATATCGGCGGCAGCCCGAGCGGCATCGCTAGCCCCGGAAACAGCGATTCCGGCATCCGCCTGTTTCAGTGCCGGTGCGTCATTGACCCCATCACCGGTCATCCCGACGATGTGTCCCTCTTGTTGCAGCGTGCGGACGAGCGGGTACTTGTGTTCCGGGAACACCTGTGCGAAGCCGTCCGCTTCGTCGATTACCTCGGACCGAGGGCGGGTCTGGAGATCATTTCCCTGCATGAGGACGCTGGCGTCCACGATGTTCGAACCCAATCCCAATTGGTGCGCCATTTCTTTCGCGATAGCGAGCTGGTCGCCGGTTACCATCTTCACCTTCACACCCATCTCCTCGGCCATCGCGATGGTTTGCTTCGAGTCTGGCCGGGGCGGGTCAAAAAGAGGCAGCACGCCAAGGAACTGCCATGTTCCCCCCTGGTTTGTTCGCGCCACTCCCAAGGAACGGAAGCCGCGCGCGGCAAAGCCTTGCACCGTCTGTTCAACACCGCCCCGCACTTCATCTGCGTTCGCGGCGAGGCTGACAATCACTTGCACTGCACCCTTGCTAACTCGAAATTGGTTGTTTTCGGGAGCCGCAACGAGCGCCTCGGTCCGCTTATGAACCGGATCAAACGGCTGGAAGTGGAGAACTCGAAATTGGTCTGCTGCGTGCGAGTCTTTCAAACCAGTCCGGACCGCAAGGTCAATGGGGTCTTGACTGTCGACCGGGGACGCGAGCGCGGCGGCCAAAATGATTTCAGAGGGAGTAACGGCGGCTGCGCAGTAGGGCTCAGCCAAAGTCAACTTGTTCTGCGTCAGCGTGCCCGTTTTATCCGAACACAGCACATTGATTCCCGCCAGTTCTTCCATGGCGGCCAAATGAGTGACGATGGCTTTCTTGTCCGCCAACTTGCGTGCGCCTGCGGCCATAGTTACTGAAAGAACGGCGGGCATCGCGACAGGCACGGCGGCAATCGTCAGGATCAGGGCAAATTGCAAGGTAGTTAATATCGGATCGCCGCGAAACAAGGCAACTAGAAGTATGATCACGACAAGAATCAAGGCGATCACGATAAGGAAATCGCCGATTCTCAACACCGCGCGCTGAAAATGACTTACGGTGTGGGCGGTTTCTACCAAATGCGCCGTCTTGCCAAAGTAGGTCTTCCCTCCAGTGGCAATTACCAGCGCCTCTATTTCTCCTTGTTTGACAATCGAGCCGGAATACACCAAGTCGCCGGACCGGCGCTCGACAGGCAGCGATTCACCTGTCAGGGCGGATTGGTCAAGTTCGATCGGGTCCCCTTGGAGAAGCCGTGCATCAGCCGGAACGATCTCTCCGAGACCAACACGCATCAAATCGCCAGGTACAAGTTCCCTTGCGGGAACCGTTTTCCATGATCCGTGGCGCTTCACCTGTGCGCGCAAGGCTAGCTTGGCCTTCAACGCTGCCACTGCGTTACCGGCCTGAAACTCTTCCCAAAATCCGACACCGGCATTCATCAGCAATAACGTCAGGATGATGGCGAAGTCTTCCCAATGACGCACAACTGCCGAGAGAACTGCAGCTACCTCGATCATCCATGGGATTGGGCCCCAGAAATAGGAAAGGAATTTCAACAAAGAGCTCGTCCTTTCCTCTGGGAGCTCGTTGTAGCCATATGTCCCAAGCCGAGCCTGCGCTTCTGACTCACTGAGCCCTTCGGAGGATGTTCCCAATTGAGATTGGACAGATTGGAGGGGATCCTTCGCCAAGTTAGGCGAACAGTTTGTAGC
>JBOHXL010000164.1:0-6817 GCA_050736975.1 Chthoniobacterales bacterium
AAAAAGTTGCTCGTCGTCGCGAGTCAGACGCGGCCGTCGCAGCTCGACCGGCTCGATACCGACGCGATCAATCTGGGTGATTATTTTTTCATGAAGTTTCAGCTTGAACATTTCGAGGTGCCGATGCGATTTGCCGATTTTCGCGCGACGGGCGCGCGGGTGTTTGAGGATGAAGACGGCCACCGCATCGGACAGGTCGTGCTGGCCGAGAGCGGCGTGCAGTTCTTCTTTTTCTCCCTCGAGAAGAGTGCGTCCGCGTCGCCCGGAAAGATGGGAAAGCCGCGATGGAAATTCGTCAGCGACGGCGGCTGGACCGCGGCGGTCGAGCGTCGCAACGGCATTTATTTCATAGTCGCGAAGCGGGGGAGCAAAGCGGACTTGCGGCCGTATTTGTCTGAGCAGCTGAAATAGGCGAGCGCCTGTGGACCGGCTTCTTCTGGGGAGCGCGAGAGCCAGCCAAGCCGATACTCGTCTTTCGAAGAGCGAAGGATTTGCAGGCTGACAAATTGCCAGGGGGGAGAGTTGAACTCCCGACCAAGGGCTTATGAGTCCCCTGCTCTACCACTGAGCTACCCTGGCGTTGAAAGCCGAATCTTCCTTCGGCGCCAAATCGAAGGCAATTAAGCTCAAAAGCTCCTGCTCGCGAAAGCGTTCGGAGTTCGGGTTTTGCCCTGCCCCTCAGCTTCCTGGCCGCGCGCGAGCCGGTAAGGTTGAATGGCGCTTCAGCGGTGTCAACGCGGGTCCCGCGCCGGGGCCGGAAATTCTGGCCTAACGAAAAGGGACAGACGCCGGACACCTCGCGCGCTACCGTTGCTGATCGGCCAGATACGATCGCAACTCTTTCTCGCTCCCATGCATCGCGATCATGAAACAAACCCCGTTGCGGACCGCGACCGCCCCCGCCCAGTCCTCGGCTTCGACGTAACGCCAGGCCAGCCGCGACGGTGTCGTCCCGTGGGTTGGATCTCGTTGCTCCGCCGGGTAGAGAAAGAATTGCATCCCGCTTTCGGCGAGCAAGACCTGCGCGACGCGCTGCCCGTCTTCATCATCGAAGACCCGCACGGCCCGCGCCCGCAAGTCCGCGAACTGCATCGGGACGTCGAAGTGCTCGAGCTGGAATTTCATGAAGAAGTAATCACCGAGATTGATCGCGTCGGTGTTGAGCGGGTCGAACTGGAGGTGGCGCGCGTTGCTCGCCACCACCAGCATCTTCTTCGCCGTGGCCGACCCTGGAAATTCGTGCAGGTGCTCGACAAAAAGAAAGATTGCGATGCCTGCCAGGACGAGGACCGCAAGCGCGGTGGCGAGGATCGCCGGGTGGCGCGCAGTCTTCTTCCAACTGCGTTTTGCACCTTTGATCAGTTCGGCGTTGACAAACCATTCCTGCGCTTCCTTGGGGATCGCGATCTGCCGCACCAGGTTGGCCAGGGCGACATCGAACTGATGTTGCGCACTCAGGCTTGCCGCCGTCTCCGGGATGGTTCGTGCGGTTTCCAGCGCGGAGCGCATCGCGCGATCGCTGGGCGGCGTCTCGCTGATCGGTGCGCAGTCGATGAGATCGCGTTTGCGGCGCGAGATCCAGCCTTTCATCGCGCCTCCGTGACGTTATTCAGCCAGGCCTGGAATTGCGCTCGGCCATGCGAGATGAAGTTGGCCAATTCATTCATTTTCACATCAAGCAGATTCTGCATCTCGCGGTGGGTGAACTCGTTCAGATAAAAAAAAGCGAGCGCACTGCGTTGCGGTTCCGGCGCGGCGGCAATCCATGCCGCCAGCTGGTCCGGTTCCAATTGTGCGACCCGCGCCGGGCCATCAGGCGCGATTGCTTCCTCCGGCATCGTCATCGGTTCCGGCTGCACGTCGTCCTGGCAAAGAGTCAGACACTGATGGCGTGCCTCATGAAACGACCAAAGGCGATCGGCCGGCAATTGCCCGCGGGACGCGAGCAGGGCCGCTTCCCGCAAAGTATTTTGAAAAGCTTCCAACGCCTTCGCCGAATCGCCGGTCATGAGAAAACAGAACCGGTAAAGCTGCGGAAGCCTGCGCGAGAAACCGTGCGCTTCTTCTTTTTCCAAGGCGATAAGTTGTAGGCCGCATCCGCCGCGCGCAAGGCATTCGGTCGCCTTCTCCTCTGCGTCCTGCTCCTGATCGCGATTTCGAAAGGAGCAGAATCAGGAAAAAGCCGCGGCTTCGAGGCGGCGCGCCACTTCCTCAGCGTTGGGCCGGCTGTTGAAGGCCGAGATGCGGAAATAACCTTCCCCTTCCGAGCCAAACCCGCTCCCCGGAGTGATGACCACGTTTAACTCCTGCAACATTCGATCGAACATTTGCCAACTGGTTAGGCCGGCTGGCGTTCGCACCCAGATGTAGGGCGCGTTTTTGCCGCCGAAAACGGTGAGACCAGCACGCGTCGCAGCCTCACGCAGAAGGCGCGCGTTGCCCATGTAATGATCGATCAAACCGCGCACCTGGGCCCGGCCTTCTTCGCTGTAAAGCGCTTCCGCGCCGCGCTGCACCGGGTAACTCACGCTGTTGGCTTTTGTGCTCCAGCGCCGGTGCCAGAGCCGATGCAGAGGCAGTTCACGGCCGTCGCTCGTCTGGGCGAGGAGCCGCTTTGTCATGACAGTGAATCCGCAGCGCACCCCGGTGAATCCACCCGTTTTGGAAAAGCTGCGAAACTCCACTGCGCGCTCCGTTGCGCCCGGGATCTCGAAAATCGAGCGCGGAATCCCGGGCTCGCTGATGTATCCCTCGTAGGCCGCATCGTAGAGCAGGATGGCCTTGTGCTCCTGCGCGTAGGCGACCCAACTTTCGAGTTGCGCGCGCGTCGCTACCGCGCCGGTCGGATTGTTTGGGAAGCAAAGGTAAACGATATCGGCGTGTTCGTTAGGCGGCGACGGCACGAACCCGTTCTCCGCCCGGCATGGCAGGTAAACGATTCCTTCGTAGCGCTTTTCCTCGTTCACCGGTCCGGTATGGCCGGCCATCACATTGGTGTCGACGTAGACCGGATAAACCGGATCGGTGATCGCGATCCGGTTGCGGTCCCCGAGCACATCGAGAATGAACCCGCAATCGCTCTTCGATCCGTCGGAGATGAAGATCTCGTCATCCGCGATCTCGATCCCGCGATCGCGGTAATCGGCCTGCGCAATTCTGCTCCGGAGAAAATCGCCGCCTTGTTCGTGGCCGTAACCGCGAAAGGTTTCACGCACCGAAAGCTCGTCCACCGCGGCTTTCATCGCGTTCACGGCCGCCCGCGGCAGCGGTTCCGTGACGTCGCCGATTCCGCAGCGGATAACTCGTTTGGCCGCGTCGGGATTCGCCGCGCAGAACTCCTTCACCCGCCGCCCGATCTCGGGGAAAAGATAGCCCGCCTGGAGCTTGAGATAATTTTCGTTCAGGTAAGCCATCGGGCGTCTGCGTTCTGTCGCGCGCAGTCGCCGTTATGCAACAGGACGCTCTTGCGCTGTCAACGAAATCCTCGATCAGGCGGCGCGCCGGCCGTATTAGCCGTCGAGCGACGCGGCGATGGAGTTTTCCTTCAGCCAGTCCGATGCCTCCGCGCGTGTGCGCGAGACGCGGGTGTTCCAGCCCAGGTCTTCCACCAAGATTTCCCAGTGTTGGGCAATGGCTCGAATATGGTCGTCAGGCGCGACGATCACGACCGTCGCGTTTGGTCGCGAACTCGCGATCAAACGGTCCTGCTTCACGATTTCATCCAGTTCCTCGGCGGTAATTCGCAAATCCGTGACGGCGGAAAAATCGATCAGTTTGTACTGAAAGTTCTCGGTAACCCGAACCAACGCCGTGACGGATTTGCAGCCTTCCAGGATTTCTGTGCCGGTCACCACGCCGCTCCCGACGTGGATAATTCCCATGTAATTCTCGGTGAGTTCGGTGGTGAAAGCCATCGTCGCAGGCCTAATGTTGGCGCCTGAAAATAGATAGTCCACTTCTGCGCAAAAACCATCGGTAAATGGCTCGCTCCGCGTAATCTTTTCGCTATGGCTGGTCCGCTTGCTGGCTGGCGATCACTTCGGGAAGCTTGGGCGGCTTGCGTCTCGCCAGCTGGTCGCTCTGGTCAATGCGGGTGAGGGGGGCGGCCGGCCCGCTGGCCCGCGGCGGCTCCGCTTTTCTTGCTGAATGACCAATCGCAATCCCAAGGAGAAAGATGAGAGGGCCTCCGGCAATCTCCAGCCACAAACGCCCGCGGCGCGGCGGGGTGATAACTTGCTCGCAAGTCGGGCAGGTCACGGGCAGGCTCGCGCGTGTGGCATCCACCAGGACCTTGTGTCCGCAGTTATTGCACCTGTATTTCACCGTCTTGTGCGAGGAGCGGACAGAGGCATGCAAAGCGTAGCCCCGAAGGCGCCTCGAACGTTTCCGTCGGGGTTTCTTCTGAGCTGGGCTGCGGACCAATGACGCCCCATTCACAGGGCGAATTCTGCCCGTGGCGGGTTGGAAAAGGCAAGCCGAAAGTCTCACCCTCCCACGGTTGACGCCGAAGATGATGTCACCCGTGCTGGAGCGGCAGGACCTGCCACAATGCCAGGAGCAAACTTAACAACATGCCGATCGCGCAGATCACGATCCCGATGATCTGGAGCGCCATCCGTCCGAGATAAGGGCGGGAAAACAAAATGTGGCTCCGTGAGTCGTCCACTGGGGCCGGTAATCCAGTTATTCGCACGAGATATGGGCCGGGCCGTTGCACCGTGATGCGACCGAGTGGAACCCGCATCGTGCTCACTCCGTAAACCGCGCCCTGGGCCCGCACGAAATCGTAACTCAGCTTGGTCGACTGTCCGGTGGCCTTCTCGATCACCTCAAATTTCAACTCGCGAAAATTCGATCCGAAGCGTGGCACCTCAACCATGAGGAGGAGAGTGGCCGGTTCGCGCAGTGCGAATTCCTGCTCCGCGGCCAAAGGCCCGCTGGCCACGATCTGTTCGCGGTTACTGCGCAACAAGCGCGCTACCACCCAAACCATCAGACCGGCCAGCGTGAGGAAAGCCGCGCTCGCCGCGAGCAGGAGAGGCAATGATTTGATCATCATGAGATTCGTCAGGCCAGTTCGATTCCCTGCTCGAGCATCGGCAAGACCGAAGCCAGCGACTGGTCAGTGGGGGCGTCGACCCAAAGCAGTGGTTCGTTAGGCGAAAGTTCCTCCCCGTCGCGTTTGCGCTCGATCAGAGTCGGGATGTGCATGGCGGGGAAAGGATCGCTTCCTTCTGCGTTCTTAACTTTTCCTTCTCTTAGAGTCCGATCGGGTGCCACGCTGTTTTCATCTCGACCGTGTCGAGAATCCAGTAGGGATTTTCCGCCGCGGTCGTTCGCCATTCGGCCGCTTTCAGCCTGCGCGGCACATGGCGTTTTAGGTTGAATCCGCCGCCCTGCTGCAAAGCCGCGCTCACCTTCGAATCGTCGCTCGCGTCCACGATTGCGTTCACATCCATATGACTCGCGATGTGCGGCGCCAACTCGGCCGGGACGCCCGCGAGAATGTTGACCACTCCGGAAGGCAAATCACTCGTCGCGATGATCTCGGAAAAGGTCAGGGCCGGGAGTGGTTGTGTGGCCGAGGCTAGCACGACCGCGGTGTTACCGCTCAGGATGGCGGGCGCGAGCAATGAAACGAGCGCGAGGAGCGGCGGTTCGTTAGGGCAAACCACCACCACTACTCCAGTCGGTTCGGGCATGGTAAAATTGAAATGCGAACTGGCGACCGGGTTCACCGCGCTGAAAATCTGGCCAAACTTGTCCGTCCATCCCGCGTAGTGCACCAGGCGATCGATCGTCAGGCCTGCTTCCTCTCGCACCTTGCTGTTTCGTTTTCCCACCGCGCGCGCGAGTTCCGTTTCCAGCTCCGGTCGGCGCATCTCCAGTAGCTCAGCGGCGCGATAGAGAATCTGGCCGCGCAGATAAGCGCTCGCCTCCGACCAGCCGGTCAGCGCGCCGCGCGCCGCCACGACTGCGTCGCGAAAATCTTTGCGCGAGGCGCGTGGAAAATTCGCAATCACCTGCCCATTCGCCAGCGCGGGCGCGACCCGGCCACTCTCGCTCCGGACAAACTTTCCGCCGATGAAAAGCTTGTAGGTTTTTCGGACGGCGACGCGTTCCTCTCTCCTGGCCACGGCCTGGAGCATTACGCCGCAGCTTGAAAAAGAAAACGCAAAACGGATGCTCCGGGAATCCTGATGGGAAAGAACGACTCGATCTTCATCGCCGGGCATCGCGGCCTGGTTGGCAGCGCCATCCTTCGCAAACTCTCCGCCGAGGGCTATGGCCGCCTTCTCACCCGCACCCGATCGGAACTTGATCTGACCGATCGTCCGGCGGTCGAGGAATTTTTCAGGCACGAAAAACCGGCCGTCGTCGTCATGGCGGCGGCGCGCGTTGGCGGAATCAAGGCAAACAACGACGAACCGGTCGAGTTTCTGCTCGAAAACCTGCAGATCCAAAACAACCTCATCCACGCCGCCTATGAGAACGGCGCGCGCAAGCTGCTCTTTCTCGGCAGCTCGTGCATTTACCCGAAGCTTGCTCCGCAACCGATCCCGGAAAGCGCATTGTTAGGCGGCCCGCTTGAGCCGACGAACGAAGCTTACGCCGTCGCCAAGATTGCGGGAATCAAGCTCTGCCAGGCTTATGCCCGCGAATACGGCGCCAATTTCATCTCCGCCATGCCGACCAATCTCTACGGGCCCAACGACAACTTCGATCTCGTCACTTCGCACGTCCTGGCCGCGCTTTTGCGCAAGGCGCATGAAGCGAAGAAATCGGGCGCGCCCGAGATGGTCGTTTGGGGTTCCGG
>JBOHXL010000165.1:0-28950 GCA_050736975.1 Chthoniobacterales bacterium
CATCGAATCGATCCTCTTCGTGGCGATCTGTGAAATCTGTAGACGAAATCACACCGCGGAGGTTCAATGGTTCGCTACGGCAAGCTATGAAACCTGAAATTAAATGTAAAGATTGGCGGCTGACCCGCTGCCTGAAATTCCTTTTTTCCCACAAGCCATTCAACAAGGGCCCGCGCTTCCGCATTCTGGCCCTCGTGGCAATCCTTCTCTTGCTCGCAGCGTCGTTTCATCTCGCCTCGACGCTTGGGCCTCCCCGGCAGAGCCGCGAGCGGAGCGAAACGAAGTCTCGGGAGCGCCTCGCCAAAGAGAGCCCGCCGGAAGACTGGTTCATCACTCAGCGCGTGACTCACGGCGGGATCCCGGCCGGCGCCTTGGAGAAGGCTGGTGCGCAGGCCGCGGCGCTTACCGTAGCCTTTGAGCAGTCTGAGCCCCAGTCGCGTGCGGGGCGATGGAAATTTGTCGGCCCGACCAACATCGGGGGCCGTGTGGTAGATATCGCGGTCGACCCTGTGGCCGCCGACACGCTTTACGCGGCCGCGGCCACCGGCGGTATCTGGAAGAGCACCGACCGCGGCGCCCGGTTTACTTCAATCTGGCCGACCGCGAATACGCAAGCGATGGGGGCGCTCCTCATCACTTCAAACGGCACCCTGTTTGCAGGCACGGGCGAAGCGAACCCGGGCGGCGGAAGCATCACCTATGGAGGCTCGGGCATCTATCGATCGGTCGACGGCGGCACCACCTGGCAACTCGTTGGGCTGACGGATTCCGGCGCCATCGGCCGGCTGGCAGTGGATCCGACCAACCCACAGCGCCTCTTCGCTGCCGTCGCCGGACAGCTCTACAACCCCGGCGGCGAGCGTGGCGTTTACGAATCGACGGATGGCGGCTCCACTTGGACCCAAGTTTTGGCGGGCGACAACGACACGACAGGAGCGGTTGATCTGGCGATCGACCCCTCCAACCCGAACCGCATTTTCGCAGCTATGTGGGATCACCTTCGCGAACCCGACCTGCGAACCTACGGAGGTGTCGGATCAGGTGTTTACCGCTCGATCGACGGCGGCGCTACCTGGCAACGCCTTACGAACGGGCTTCCCGGTGCCGCCAGCACGATCGGCCGCATCGGCCTAGCTCTGGCTGCATCGAATCCGCAGCGACTTTACGTCATAGTTAACCAGACAAACGGGCTCTTCCAGGGCTGCTACACTTCCGCCGACGGTGGCGACTCCTGGACCAAGCTCCCCACCAGCTCAACGCTCTCGGGAGCGCAATCGACTTATGGCTGGTGGTTTGGCCGAGTGTGGGTGGATCCCCTCGACCAAACCCACGTCTTCGCCGCCGGAGTTTATCTCTGCGAGTCGAAGAACAGTGGGTCGACATTCACCGGCGAGTTCAGCCCGCACGCCGATGATCACGCCATGGCCTGGGACCTCAAGGTACCTGGCCGCGTTTATCTCGGCAGCGACGGCGGCACTTATCGCTCAGACGTTAACGGCTCGAACGATCAGTGGACCTTTGCGATCAGCCAGCCGTTCACTCAGTTCTACAGTGTGGACGTAAGCGAGCAGGACAGCAGCCGGCTCGTCGGCGGAGCCCAGGACAACGGCGTCAACCGCTCTTACGGCGGGACGGGATGGAACACCTACGTCGGCGGCGATGGTGAGGAAGCCCTGATTGATCCGGCCAATCAGGATATGGTTTACGGATGCAGCCAGTACGGCGACTGCCTTCGCTCGACCAACGGCGGTGACTCCAGCACTGACTTCACCGGCGCCACGGTCTCTTCCAGGCGGAACTGGCTCACTCCGCTCCAGTTCGATCCCGCCAATCCAGCGGTCCTATACTACGCAGGCAACCAGGTCAACCGCTCCGTGGACCACGCGGTGCACTGGTCAGTGATCAGCCCGGACCTGACAGGAGGGCCCGGGCGCGATCCCAACTATTCCTTCGGCACGGTAACAACCGTGGCCGGAGCGAACACCGATCCTAACCGCATCCTGGCCGGGACGGATGATGGGCGGCTTTGGTTCACCACAAACCTGGGGGTGAACTGGACTCGCGTGACCGATCCGGACGTGCCCGGAACGTGGGTGACGCGGGTAACTGTTGATCCGGCAAATGCGCAGGTTGCTTATGCCACGTTCTCAGGTTTTCGATCCGGCGTTGAGTTGCCCTATGTGCTAAAGACTGCCGATGGCGGGACCACCTGGTCGAGCATTGTAGGCAACCTTCCTCAGGCTCCAGTGAACGATATCGTCGTGGTCGGCTCCACGCTCTATGTGGCTTCCGACGTGGGCGTTTTTAGTTCGGCCAACAGCGGGCGGAAGTGGCGCGCCGCCGCGACTGGTCTGCCGAACGTCCCCGTGACCGACCTTGAGTATCGGGCCGCGTCCAATTCGCTCTACGCCGCCACCTTCGGTCGCGGAATGTTCATGCTGACGCTGGCTCGATGAAACCGCTATCGGTCGGAATGTGGAGATACGGAACTGCGTCCCCGGACGGGACGTGCTTCGGCACGTCCGGCCTCAGCAGGCAGAGCTGTGAGTCTTTTACCCGAAGAACTTGAAACCTCGATCGAGCAGATTGTGGCATTCTCGGCGTGAGCTCGTCCGACTAACTCCTTAGTCGATTGAGTCCGGGCGCTGTCTTGACGGCCTCCTGGCAGTTGATATAAGCTTCGGAATCATGCCATCAACACGCTCTTGCTACCACGCTACCATCGACCGCAGTCTGACGTTTCTGCTTTTCTTGTTTCTGGCAGTGCTATTTTCGGGCGAAACGGCGTCTGCTCAGACTGGATTTACAGGGATTTTTGGTGGCGGTCCGTTTTACATCAACGCGACAAACAACATCGCCGAGATAGAGAACTCTGGTTTCACCGAGGCCATTGTCTGGAGTATCGAGGTCAACAGTAACGGCGACTTGAACTTTAACGGGGAGTTTCCTTTAACCTCCAACGGCGCATATATTGGCGGCCAGACTCATCCTGACTTTGCCGCGAATATGGCGACTTTGAAGCAGGGGACGGTAAAGAGGGTCACGTTCAGCATCGGCTCATCCAACTTCGGAGACTGGCAGGACATCAAGGCCCTGGTCAACTCACAAGGGACCGGTCAGGACAGCATTCTTTACAAGGACTTTGCGGCTTTGAAAGCTGCCATCCCGGTTTTGGACGCGATCGATTTTGACGATGAAAACAGCTTTGATTCGCCGACCACGATTGCCTTTGGGGTGATGCTGGGCCAGCTCGGTTATCACGTGAACCCAGACGCCTTCGACAACAGCAGCTATTGGACGAATGTGGTTTCCCAGATAAACAGCCAACTCCCTGGGACGGTGGACGGAGTTCACCTGCAAGCGTACGCCGGTGGCAGCGGTAACAACCCGTGCGTCGGATGGAACTTCGGTAGCGTTCCGGTGTGGCCCGGCCTGTGGGATCAAGTCGACACTCCCAGCCAGGTGCAGAGCATCATGAGCGGCTGGAACAGCCAGTGCGGAATAACCGGCGGGTTCATGTGGCTCTATGATGACTTTGTCGGTAATGGCCTGGCGGCACAATATGCAAGCGCGATTAATAATGCGGTCGCGAGCAGCGGCTTCACCCTTTCAGGACCCAGCAGCCTGTTCTTAAACCAGCGCGCAACAGGCACTGCGGTAATCACAATCACGGATTTCGGCGGTTTCAACGGCAAGGTAACTTTGACTTTATCGACCTTGCCGAAAGGCGTCCGGGCCATGGTTCAAGGCCAGGGGAAAAACCGCAAAGTGCTGTTCAAAGCCGCTGCTACTGCCAGCACAGGACTTACCACGGTCACTGTTACGGGGACCTCCGGCGAATTCACCCAAACCCTTCCTCTTACTTTGGCGGTTAGTGCAGCTCTCGGTGGTACCGGTAGTGGCGCGCAGGTAGATCTCTCCCCGGAATTTAACCTGAATGGAATCTATCAAGACGGGACGATGTATTCGACCGGAGGTCTCGATGGAATGGGTTACTCCTACTCTGCGAACCTGCTCAGCTCATCTCGGGTTCTCAGCAATATCCTGTTTGATTTTGGGGTCGCCAATCAACTTGACGCGGTCGGCTGCAATGGGCAGTCCGTAAGTCTACCGCAGGGCCAGTATTCCAGTCTTATGCTGCTAGGGATTGGTGTAGAGGGAAATCAGACAGCGCAGAGCGTCATCGTTCACTACACTGACGGAACGAGTTCACAGTTTGTGCAAAGCTTCAGCGATTGGTTTACTCCACAAGACTATCCCGCCGAATCTGAAGGTGTTGCCATGGCGTATCGAAACTTCAGCAACGGAACGGAAGATCAAAGAACCTTCAACCTGTATGCCTATCAGTTTGCCTTGAATCCGGCGAAGAATGTGCAAAGCCTTAGTCTGCCGAGTAATCCAAAGGTCGTTGTGCTCGCGGCCACCCTGGTGCCGTAGATCACGGCGACACAGGGGGACAATAGATCGGGCAGGTCGATCTCTGCGACGCGCGACTAATGCGCGGCGCGCGCTGGAATCGAGTTAGTAACTCTCCACCGGCGAGCGCTTGCCGTCCTCGACGCTAAGCTCTTTAGCACGCTCTTCACCCAGAGTCGCCACGCGCAGGTCCCAAATCTTTTGATTGAGCGCGGCAAAGGCTGATTCGGAAAAGTCACGAGGCGGGGTGAGCCCGGTTTTGAAGCGGGCGATGTTGTTCAACGCACGTTCGAGGTTCTTGGCTGGAAGGTTTTCGATGTAACCGAGCGCCTCTTCGATCGCCGGAACGCGGTGGCAGATCATGGCGAGGTCATTTCCGGCACCGATGGCACGCCGGATCGTTTCTTCGAAGCCGTATTCGTTCAGGATCGCGCCCATATCGAGGTCGTCGGTCATGATGAGACCTTCGAAGCCGAGCTCGCCTCGGAGCAGTTTCGTCACGATGCAATGGGAAAGTGAGGCGGCGGTCTTCTCGCGCTCGAAGCAGGGATACCAGCCGTGGCAAATCATCATGCTATCGACGCGATCGGAAAGCTGACGGAAGACAGTTAGCTCGTTCGCATCGAGCTCAGCGCGGGTGCGCTCGATAAGGGGGAGATCGTGGTGCGCGTCGACGGTGGCGGCGGAGTAACCGGGAAAATGTTTGCCGCAGCTCGCGATCCCCTCCCCGCGCATGGCGTCGTTGAAGGCGCCAGCCAGTCGGACAACCTCCTCAACATCGCGCCCGTAACAACGGCCGCGAAGTGAATTGTCGGCTTCATCGTCGAAGGAAATGTCGAGCACCGGACAGAGATCGAGATTGAAGCCGAACAGGCGCAGCAACCGGCCCGTGAGCGCGCCGTGTCGCCTAACAAGAGCGAGGTCGCCTTTGTCACGCAGTTGCTGCGCATTGGGCGGCTCGCTGCCAATCAGGCGCAGACGCGAAACGCGGCCACCTTCCTGATCGATCGTAACGATTGGCTCGATCACACTCAGGTCGCGCAAATCGTCGATCAACTTACGCAATTGGACCGCGCTCTGGATATTCCGGCCGAAGATAATGAACCCGCCTGGCTTCACCTTGCGGAACAGAGCGGCCGTCTCGCGATCCAGTTCGGTCCCGGGCACGCCGGTAAGGATCAGTTGACCCGTTGAAACGCTCTCCATAACTTCGGACGTTAAGAGCGATGGAGCGCAGGCGAAACAAAAAATGGATCGTTAGGCTAGCCGGGTTCTGGCTCGGTTTCGCGACGGCGCATGCCTCGATCGAGCCCGGGATCGACGTCCTGGCAAGCCACGATTACTCACTCCTCGCCGGCAAACGGGTTGGCCTGATTACAAATCAAACCGGCGTCAACGCCAACGGCACTAAGACGCGGCTGCTCCTGAAACGCCATTGCAACCTGGTCGCGCTCTACACACCCGAGCACGGACTCGACGGAACGGAAAAGGCCGGACGCTACGTGAAAAGCCGGCGCGACCCGCTCACCGGTGTGATCGCGCATTCGCTCTACGGCCCGACGCGCAAGCCGACTCCGGAAATGTTGCGCGGAGTCGATGTGCTGGTCTTCGATTTACAGGATATCGGCTGCCGCAGCTACACCTACATCAGCACGATGGGCCGCTGCATGGAGGCGGCGGGTGAAAACAGGATCCCGTTCGTCGTTCTCGACCGGCCGAATCCAGTTGGCGGTTTGCGCGTGGAAGGACCGTCAGTCGAACCGGCCTGGCGTTCATTCGTGAGCGAGTTTCCAATCCCGTATGTCTACGGCCTTACCGTGGGAGAATTAGCGCGGATGATCAACGAACGTCACTGGATTTCGACGCCATGCAATCTCACAGTGGTGCCGATGCGCGGTTGGGAAAGAGGCATGACATGGGACGACACCGGACTGCGCTGGGTCGCGAGTTCGCCCAACATTCCGCACAGCGACTCGCCGCTCTATTACATCGCGACCGGCCTGGTGGGCGAACTGAGCGGCGTCGAGGTCGGCATTCCGGGGCCGCGCCCCTTCCAGAGCATCGGCGCGCGCTGGCTTAACTCCGAGAGTTTCACTCGTTATCTGCGAAGCATCGAGACGCCAGGGGTTCAGTTTCGGCCGTGGCGGGACGGCCCAACAGAGGGTAGTAGCCTGGCGATCTCGCCGGATGCGGCCGCGAACCTGACCGGCCTCGGCGTTTACTTGCTCTCGGCGATGAATCGGCAGATCCAGCCGGACATTTTCCGGCGGACGAGCGCGAGCAAGCTCGACCTTTTTTATAAGGTTTGCGGCGGCACCTTCATCCGAACGCAAATGCGCGAGGGAGAATCGACCAGCCGGATCGTCGCGGCCTGGCACTCTAACGAGCGGGAGTTTCGGAAGATACGGGAGAAATATCTGCTCTACTGAGACTCGCTTGAAAAAGGTTGGCATCTATGGCGGCAGTTTCGATCCGATACATCACGGTCATCTGATCCTGGCGCGAGAAGCCCTCGAAACCCTCGACCTCGCGGAGGTGATTTTCGTACTCGCCGCGTGCTCGCCACACAAGACCGGCCAGGAGCAGACGAGCATCGCGTTGCGCTGGGAGATGCTGAAGGAATCGATCGCGGGCGAGCCAGGGTTGACCGCTTCACGGCTGGAGATCGATCGGCCGCCCCCGTCCTACTCGATCGAGACGATGGAAACGCTCTGCACCGCCCAGCCAGAGACGAAGTTTTTCTTTCTCATCGGCGAAGACAACCTGGCGCAGCTCCCTGAGTGGCATCGCTTCGATGATCTGCGGCGGCTGGTGCAGTTTGTGGTGCTTGATCGTTCGGGCGGCGAGACCAAATATCCCTACCCAGCCGTGCGGCGGAAGATCGACATTTCGGCCACGACGATCAGAAAACGGGTTGCGAGTGGGCAATCGATTCGCTATCTCGTGCCGGAGGCAGTCGAGCGAATCATCCGCCGCGAAAACATTTACCAGGGAACCAAGCGATCGAACCCGAAGAACTAGCGATAACCTGCGCCCAGCTGGCCGCCGGCAAAAAAGCGGAGGATCTTGTGGTGCTCGATTTGCGCGGAATTTCCACCTTCACGGATTTCTTCGTGATCTGCTCGGGAACTTCCGAGCCACACTTGAAAGCGATCGCAGGCGAGATTGAAAGCCGATTGCGCGAAGATCATAAGGTGCGTCCGGCGGCGGTAGACGGCTTCCCGGCCAGCCAGTGGATCGTGCTCGATTACCTGCAGGTGATCGTGCACATCTTCCATCGAGACAAACGCGATTTCTACAGTCTGGAGGATCTCTGGAGTGACGCTCCGCGCCTAACGATCGCAGAATTGTAAACGAGTCGCGCCAGTGAACGCGGGAGAACACTCCGACAGCGAGGCAACGTTACGCGCCCGGCGCGGCGCACAAGGCAAAGCGGACTAATTCTTGGGCGATGCGGTCGGCATGGGCGAGCCCGCGGCCTTCGGCTGCTTCGGCGGAATCGCCGCTCCCGGGGCGCCGATTGGCCTGCTCGAATCGTAGGTCGCCGGCTTCGGCGTCGGCGTCGTCCCCGCGGGAACGACATCGAGCAATTCGACGTCGAAAATCAGTGTCGATTCCGGCCCAATATCCGAACCCGCCCCGCGCTCGCCGTAGGCAAGGTCTGCCGGAACAAAGAACTGATACTTCGAGCCGGCCTTCATCAGTTGAAGCCCTTCGGTCCAGCCCTTGATCACGCGATTGACCGGAAACGTCGCCGGCTGCCCGCGCTTGTACGAGCTGTCGAATTCCTTTCCGTCGATCGTCGTCCCGCGATAATTCACCTTCACGGTGTCGTTCGCCTTGGGGGTCGCCCCGGTGCCTTCCTTCAACACCTTGTACTCCAAACCACTCGCAGTGGTTTTCACGCCTTCCTTCTTCTTGTTCTCCTCGAGAAATTTCTTGCCTTCGGCAGCATTCTTTTCCCCGGCGGCTTTCCGCGCCGTGGCCTGTTTTTCCATCATGTCCTTTTGAAACGTGCCCATCACTTCTTTCACCTGGTCCTCGGTCAGGAGCGGTTTGTTACCGCTTAGTCCATCTTTGATGCCGGCGCTCAAGAGGTCTTCGTTGACGTCGATCAGTTGGCGTTTCAGAGTGCCACCGATGTCGAGGCCAATGGCGTAGCTGACCTTATCTTTCTGATCTTTCAGTTGCGTTTCCGCCGCCAGAGCAAGCGGTGCGATGAAAAGGGAGGCGGCGCAGATGAGAAGGCAATTTTTCATAAAATGTTCTATATAACTGAATGCGATCCGGCGGGCTTTCCGCCGAACGCGTTGAACTCATCCACGGGGATTGGGCCCGCGTCAAGCAGACGCACGCCGGGCCTGGGAGCCGCGGAGCGGTATCTGGAGCGCATCGTCGCGGTCGTACTTTTCGCGCTTCCTTTAGTCGCCGCCTCCGGTTCAGTTTCGCTTTCCCATCGGGAAGCGCTCCGCATCGGCCGCCGGATCTGGCAAAACGAATGCGGTGAAACCGTGGCCGGGCTTACCTCTTGGAACGAAGGAGAAGGCTTCGCCTCACTTGGGATCGGGCACTTCATCTGGTACCCGGCTGGCCGCCGTGGACCATTCGCGGAGAGTTTTCCCGAGTTTGTGCGCTATGCGGAGAAGCGCGGCGCCAGGCTGCCGGAGCTGTTGCAGGGCGGCGAGGGTGAGGCCTGCCCTTGGAATTCGCGGGCAGATTTTCTCCAGGCAGGGGTTAGCGTACGAATGAAAGATCTGCGGAGATTTCTCATCGACACGATTGATCTGCAGGCTGACTTCCTCGTCGCGCGGCTGCGCGGCGCGCTGCCGAGAATGCTGGCTGTCGCGACACCCGGGGCGCGCGGGAGGATCGCGCGGCAATTCGATCGCGTCGCGAGCAGTGGGCAGGGATGCTACGCGCTGATTGATTATGTTAACTTCAAAGGCGATGGCGTGCTCGTAGCGGAGCGTTATCGGGGACGTGGCTGGGGCTTGCTGCAGGTGTTGGATGGCATGGCCGACGAGAGCGAAGGGGCTGCGGCCACGAGCGAATTTGCCGATTCTGCGGCTCGCCTGCTGCGAGAGCGGGTGAAGAATTCACCACCAGAACGAAACGAGCGGCGCTGGTTGCCGGGCTGGCTGAACCGGGTTGCCAGTTATCGTTAGGCGGCCGCTCACCTCGCGCGCCAGCGCGAAGCGAGGAAAGCGAGAATTACCATCCAGGCCGCGAAAGATGAATAGCCACCCCGGCCCGGCCTGCGATCGCTCCGGCCGCGGCGAACATGAGAGCGATTGCGGTCGGGCGATTTGGTCGAACAGACCTGCCTATCCCAGGGGCGACCGTGCGGCAATTTGCCCAGCAGTGGCAAATAATCCGCCGCGTGCGACGGTGCCATTCAATTTCCGCGTTGCCAGCAGCCTGTGAATTCTACATTTTGCTTCCGTCGGGTCACTGGAACCGCCACACATTAATTGCCGTGATCGCTCGTTTTCTCAAACTTTTGGCTTCGGTCGCGCTCGTCACGCTCACCGCGAGCGAGCTGCACGCGCAGATCCGCCGACCCGGCTCGAACATTCCGGCGCGCGCCCAGCCTCAAATGAGACAGGCCACAGAACTCATCCAGCGGCAGCAGCCGATCAACGTTTCGCCCCGTTTACTCGAAAAGGTCACACCGGACAACTCGCACGTCCGCGTGTCGCTCTCCAAGCAGCGCGCTTACCTGATGATGGGGGACGAGATTGTCATTGATTCTCCCATTTCCTCCGGCAAACGCGCCCGGCCGACGCCGCAGGGCAGCTTTCACGTCTTGGAAAAGGACAAGAATCACCGGTCCAGCATCTACGGTGATTTTGTCGACTCCTCCGGCCGCGTCGTCCGCCGCGGCGTGAGCAGCGTGATCGACTCTGCGCCGAGCGGCACGCATTATGTCGGGGCCGATATGAAATGGTTCATGCGCCTGACCGATGGGGGGGTTGGGATGCACGTCGGCTTCCTGCCGGGCTATGCCGCCTCGCACGGCTGCATCCGCATGCCTTCGGCGGCCGCCGAGATGTTTTATAACCACGTCAAGGTCGGAACGCCCGTCGCGGTCGGCGACTAGATCGCAGCCTTCCCCAAACGTTCCCGCAAGAGATTCAGCGCCATCTGGGTCGCGAGCTGCTTGAAGGTCTCGCGATCGGTCGGGAAGAAAAGGTGCCTAACGACAGTCGGCCCACCCCCGGCGAGCGCGACATAGGCGGTTCCAACCGGCTTTTTCGGGCTGCCGCCGCCGGGCCCGGCAATGCCTGTCGTCGCCAGTGCAAAGCTTGCTCCGGATTTCTTGCATGCCCCTTCCGCCATAGAGCGGGCCACCGCCTGGCTGACCGCACCATGCTCCATGATGGCAGATGCCGTGACTCCAAGTGTCGCGATTTTTGCCTCGTTCGAATAAGTCACGTAGCCGGCGAGAAAAACCGCCGAGGCGCCCGGCACATTGGTCAGGCGGTGGGCCAATAATCCGCCGGTGCAAGACTCCGCCACTGCCAGAGTGGATTTTCGGAGGGCAAGCTGCCTAACAATGACCGTTTCGAGGTCTTCGCGCCCGGTCGAAAAAATGAAATTGGCCAGTTTCGCCCTAATAATCCCGTCTGCTTCCTCCAGGATCTCAGCCGATCCGATCAGGCGCAGGTCGACTTCGCCCATCCGTGCGCAATAGCCGAGCTCGAGGCCCGCGATGCCGAGCAACTGCGCGCCGACCGCCTCTTCGACATGGGATTCGCCCATCCCGACGATCCGGTAGCTCCGACAGACAAACGCCCCCTCCCCCCTGACGATCCGCTGGAGAATGGGCAGGACCGACTGGAGAAACATCGGTTCCAGCTCACGTGGCGGTCCCGGAAGAAGAAAGATGTGAGGCGAGGCCAGCGCCGGATTCAGGCCCGCCGCCAAATAAAGCCCGGGGGCGCTTCCGTGTTCGTTAGGCAAGACCTGCGCCCCGCGGGGCACCTGGGCCTGACGCAAAATCCGATTGGTCAGGCGAATCCCGCGGGTCGCCAGTCGCTCAGTGATGCAAGCCTCCAAAGCCGGGTCAGGAACGAGGTCCAAGCCGAGCAGTTCGGCCGTGATCTCGCGTGTGATGTCATCTGTCGTCGGGCCAAGGCCGCCCGTGACGAAGATCAAATCCGGGCTCGTAAGGTTTTCGCTCAGTGCCTCGCGGATGGCCGGCCCATCGGGCACCGTCAACTGGCGTTCGACTCGCAGGCGCAGCGGAAAAATTTCACGCGCGATAAAGGTGAGGTGCGTATTGAGCACATCACCGAGCAGGATCTCCGTCCCGGTGTTGATGATGACGATTCGCATTGGGTTGAAACAGAAACGTCCAACGTCCCCCGTTCAACGTCCAACGTTGAACTGAGAATGAAGCGAGCGGCGGCGATGAGCGAAGCAATGAGGCCTCACACAATCGCCACCCCGGCTCTGAAGCTGGATGTCGAACGTTAGGCGCGAAGCGCCTCTCTTAAGCGGCGTCCTTGTCCTGCTTCTTGCGAATCAGCGGAACTTTTTTCCCCTCGACCACGGCTCGGTTGATCGTGACCTCGGCGATGTCTTCGCGACTCGGCACTTCATACATGATGTCGAGCATAATGCGCTCGAGCATCGAACGCAGGGCCCGCGCCCCAGTCCCTTTCGTGACCGCCTGGGCGGCGAGCGCGCGCAACGCGTCCTTCGTCACGGTCAGGCGCACATCCTCCATCGCGAAGAGCTTGGTGTATTGCTTGACCATCGCGTTTTTGGTGTCGGTCAATATCATGACCATCTCTTCCTCGGTCAGCGCATCGAGCGCGCTGATCACCGGGAGCCGCCCGATGAATTCCGGGATCATGCCGAAGGCCAGCAAGTCCTCCGGTTCGACCTGGCGCACCGCTTCGCGTCGCAGAGCCTCCTCCGCTTCGAGCGAGGGGCTGCTGAAGCCCATCGTCTTGTTGCCGATTCGTTTCTGCACAATTTTTTCCAGCCCGACGAAAGCGCCGCCGCAGATAAAGAGAATTTTCTCGGTGTTGACCTGGATGTATTCCTGGTGCGGATGTTTCCGGCCACCCTGTGGCGGCACGTTGCAGGTGCTCCCTTCCAAAATTTTCAGGAGCGCCTGTTGCACGCCTTCGCCCGAGACGTCGCGCGTGATGCTGACGTTGTCCGTCTTGCGGCCGATCTTGTCGATCTCGTCGATGTAAACAATCCCGATCTCGGCACGCTTCACATCGTAATCGGCATTTTGCAGCAGACGCAGGATGATGTTTTCGACATCTTCGCCGACATAGCCCGCTTCCGTTAGGGTGGTGGCATCGGCGATGCAAAACGGGACGTCGAGAATTTTTGCCAGCGTCTTGGCCAGAAGCGTTTTGCCCGAACCGGTTGGTCCGATGAGGAGGATGTTGCTCTTCTCGATTTCCACATCGGCGAACGGGTCGGGCTGGAAAGCGGCCGAGGTATCCGCCGGTGGGGAACTCTGCAGGACACGCTTGAAATGATTGTGCACCGCGACGGAAAGCGTCTTTTTCGCGATGTCCTGTCCGACCACGTACTGGTCCAGCGAACGCCGGATGTCGGCCGGCTTGGGCACACGAATCGTCGAGCTCTGCCGGCGCGCATCTTCGTTCAGCTCCTTGTCGAGGATGCTCTTGCAAACGTTAATGCAGCTGTCGCAGATATAGACGCCCGGGCCGGCAATGAGTTTACGAACCTCCGCGTGGCTTTTGCCACAGAAGGAGCACATGGTGAGGTTCGAGGCGCGCGCCATTGTCGTCTCCCCGTTTAGAGCAGTTCCTATTCCTCAACTTTTTGGGGCAGCGCGGCCTCCGCCACCGCTGTCGAGCGGTCATTCAGAGCGCCTTTGGCGCCGTCGCCATCGAGTAGTTTTGCTTCCTTGCGCGATTTGATCACCTCGTCGACCAGCCCGTAGGTCTTGGCTTCGCTCGCCGTCATATAGTAATCGCGATCCGAATCCAGCCTGACCTGCTCTTCGGGCTTACCGGTGTGCTGGGAGAGGATGCGGATGAGACGCTTCTTGAGCTTGAACATGTATTCCACTGTCCGCTCGACATCGCTCGCCTGGCCCTGAGCGCCGCCCGAGACTTGGTGAATCATGATGTCGGAATTCGGCAGCGCAAAACGCTTGCCCTTGGTTCCCGCGCTGAGCAAAACCGCGCCCATGCTCGCCGCCATCCCAAGACAGTAGGTCGTCACGTCGCAGGTCAGGAACTGCATCGTGTCGTAAATCGCCAGGCCGGCCGTGACCGAGCCGCCGGGCGAGTTGATGTAAATGTTGATGTCCTTTTTGCCATCCTCCATTTGCAGGAAAAGCAATTGGGCGATGACCAGGTTGGCGATGTGATCGTCGATCGGCGTCCCAATGAAGACGATCCGGTCTTTCAACAACCGTGAGTAGATGTCGTAGCTGCGCTCCCCGCGCCCGGTCTGCTCGACCACCATCGGCACGAGGACGGATTGAGAAAAACTAGAGTCTCGATTTATCGTCATTTTGATTCGTTTGTGGCCCCGGAGACCGACGTGGCGGCCGCGCTCTCGATGGTAGCATTCGACCCGAGGAAATCAATTGTCTTGCCCATCAGGATCTGCTCGATGAGGCCGTTCATGCCGTCTTGTTTCTCAATTTCCTGGCGCATTTTTTCCGGCGTCACGTTGTGATGCATCGCCTGGTGGCGAATGCGCTCGTCCACATCGGCCCGCGTCACCTGAATGTTTTCCTGCTCCGCGATGCGATGCAGAATGAAGTTGGTTTTGAGGCGATGCGCGGCCAGACCGCTCGCCATCCGAATCAGCTCTTCTTCCTTTTCTTTCAGCGCTTCATCGGGCACCCCGCGCTCTCGATTGCGCTGCACCAATTCCGTGAGTGCGTTGCGCGTTTCCGATTTCAAGAGGTTCGGCGGCAACTCAAACTGAATGCGCTCGCTCAGAAACCTGACCACCTGCGCCTCGCGTGCCCGTTCCAGCTCGTGTTCTTTTTCGTGCTCGATCTGATGCTCGAGCCCCTGCCGCAAATCGGCCAGCGTTTTCTCCGGCATCCATTTCGCGGCGAAAGCGTCATCGACGGGAGGCAGGACGCGCTGCTTCATCTCGCGCAGCGTGACCTCGTATTGCGCGGTTTTGCCGGCCAATTCGGTGACCGGGAAATCGGCGGGAAATTCCACCTGCACGTTGCGCGTCTCCTCAGGCTTTTGTCCGATCAACTGCTCGACGAAGCGAGGCAAGAAATTTTCCGGCGCGAGATGCAGCCAGAATTTTTTTCCCCCGAGAAGGTTCTTGCTCGCGTTCGGCGCCAGTCCGGCAAGCGCTTTGCCCTCAATCGTTCCCTCGAAATCGATCACCGCAAAATCTTCCATCTCCAATCCGCGCCCCGGCACATCGACAAAATCCGCCGACTGCTCGCGCAGCCGCTCGATCGCTGTGTCCACTTCCGCCTCGGTCACTTTCGTATCCGGCAACTGAAGCGGGATTCCTTTGTAATCCGGCAGCTCAAACTCCGGCGCGGTCACGACCGTGGCGCGGAATCGCATCGAGCGATCGTCCCCGAATTCGACATCTTCCAACTTCGTTAGGGAAACGACCCGCAACTGCTTCTCCGCGATCGCGTCATGATAGCTTTTGGAGACGAGTTTCTTCGTCAGCTCTTCCTGAATATCCTTGCGAAACTTCGCCTCGACGACGCGACGGGGCGCTTTCCCCGGACGATACCCGGGCAGGCGAGCCTGGGAGGCAAAGCTGCTCGCAATCGCGTCCCACTCCTTTGAAACCTGCTCCGGCGGCAACTCGATCGTGAGCGTGGCAACGCAATGTGCCTGGTTTTCGACGTCAACCTTCATGAAGACTCACGTTAAGGGTACGCAGAGTCGTTCGCAAACCTTGTAGCCGTTGTCCTGTGGGCAACGAAGTGGAGCTATGACTTTATCTTGAGTCGCCTTTTCTCTCGCGCTCGCACAGCGAACCGGCTACAACACCTGCTGACCTTTCACGTAGACCGAATCGACTTGGGGAAGGCCAAACCAATAGGCGATCTCGCGATAGTCGGCGCAATCGAAGATCGTGAAGTTCGCAAGTTTGCCGGCTTCGAGGGACCCAATCCTGTCGCCGCGACCGAGACTGTAGGCGGCATTGATCGTGGTCGCGCTCACACCCTCGGCCGGCGTCATTTTCATCTGCATCGCCGCAAGCGAAAGAACCATGGGGATCGAAGGAGTCGGCGATGAGCCCGGATTAAAATCCGTCGCCAGCACGACGCCAAGGCCAGCCTCGATCATGGCGCGCGCTTTCGGGTAACGCGTCTTTCCAAGAGCATAAACGGACGCAGGCAGCAGCACCGGTTGCACGCCGGCCTCGGCCATGGCCACGATTTCCGCGTCGTTCGTCTGCTCAAGGTGATCGGCCGTCGCCGCCCGCAAGCGCGCCGCCAGGAACGCTCCGCCCGAATTCGTCAATTGATCGACATGCATCCGCAGCCGCAAACCATGCTCCTGCGCCGCGACTAAAATCTTCTCCGAATCCGCGAGGTCAAAATAACCGCGCTCACAGAAAATGTCGCAACTTTCGGCGAGCTCTTCCTCGGCCACGGCCGGCAACATCTCGTGAATGACAAGCGCCACATATTGTTCAGGCGCACCGCTAAACTCCTCTGGAATGGCGTGCGCGCCGAGAAATGTCGGGACAAATTCAATCGCAGTCGTCTCGCTCAGCTCACGGATAACACGGAGAATTTTCAGCTCTTCTTCCAATGACAAGCCGTAGCCGGACTTGGCCTCCATCGTCGTGGTTCCGCAGCGCAGAAACCATTTTACTCGCTCTTGCGCATCCGCGAGCAGTTCCTCTTCGCTGGCCTCGCGGGTCTTGCGCACGGTCGAGCGAATTCCCCCACCACCGGCGGCGATCTCTTCGTAAGTCGCGCCCCGTGCGCGCATCTCGAATTCATCCACTCTATTCCCACCGAAGACGGGATGAGCATGCGCGTCCACGAAGCCCGGCAGCACCACCCGGTCCTCTGCGTCGACAATTTCGACATCGCCAGGCAACTGGCGCTCGATTTCGTCGGAGGTCCCGAGCGCCGTGATCATTCCGTCCCGGACCAGCATTCCGCCGTCCTCGATGATCGCGAGATGGCTCAGCTCGTTTCCGACACGGGGACGTTTGGGACCGGCAAGAGTCAGTAATTGGGAGGCGTGTAAAACAGCGAGTGTGTTCAATGCGCGTTTACAGTTTGCCTTCCACGATTTCTCCCCCGGCCTTGAAACACCTCTCGGATTCTGCCGTGAGCCGGCTCACTTTTTCGAGCAGTATCGCTTTCACTTTCTCATCCTTGAGCCCGGACAAATTGATCCGCACATTCAGCGCCGCGCCTTCGATGCAGGCGCGCGTCGCGAGCAAACCAACGCCGACATCGGAGATCGACGCGGGGTTGCCCTTCTCCGCCATCTCCTTCAGCAGATCGTAGGAACGATTCGCCGTCTCCATCACGCGGAGCGGAATCTCTGCGGCATATTGATTTGCTGATTGAATCGCTTTTGTGCGGGCGGCCTTTTCTTCTGCCGAATCTTTCGGCAGACCGAAAGCCGCCATCACCTTGTTAAAGGCCGCCGTGTCTTCATCGACCAGGAAAAGCAATTCGTCCTTCAGTTGCTGTCCCTGCACCGCCCATTCGCTGAAAAAGGCGATCTGATCCTCCCAGCCCCGTTTGCCCGCGGAAAGGTTTGCGACCATTCCGCCTAACGACGCCCCGAGCGCGCCCATCAGGGCCGCGACCGACCCGCCACCGGGCGCGGGCGAATCGTTCAGCGTCTCATTGCAGAACTGGCGAAGGTTCATTTTCACGAGCGATTTCGCCGCCACCTTTTCGATCCGGTATTCGATCACCTTTTCCTTCGGATCGAACCGCTTTAGCTCGCTAAAACCCATGGAGCGGATCGCGAGGTCGATCAGTTCCTCCTCCGAGGCGCCCTCGGACCCTTGCTGTTTGCGCAGGAAATAGCGGCCGGCTTCGAGCAAACATTTCTTCGGCAGCATGCCGACTACCTCCGAACCGGTGGCGCGCAGACCGCGCTGCGCGGCGGCTTCGCTACAGGCATCGAAGGCCGTGTGCAACGGGGTTTCGGCGATGTTCGTCAGGTTCATCGAGACCTGGGCAATGCCGTATTCCTCGACATACCAGCCGATGGCCTTCACATGCTTCAACATCCCCGGGACGCGCACCGGTTCGCCGTTTTTGTCGACCACTTTCCTGCCGGTCGGCGTGCCATCTTCCGTCTTCACCCGTCCGTTTTCCCGCACATCAAACGCGATCGAGTTGGCGCGCCGAACCGATTTGGTGTTGAGGTTAACGTTGTAAGCAACGAGAAAATCGCGCGCACCGATCACGGTTGCGCCGGAGCGTTCGTTGAAAACGGCTGGTCCGAAATCCGGCTTCCAGACTGGTTGCTTGATCTTCTCGAAAAAGCCTTCGTATTCGCCGGCACGAATGCTGGAAAGGTTGGAACGCGACGGATCACTCGCGGCTTTCTCATAGAGATAAACCGGGATCTTCAACTCCTCCCCGACCCGTTTGCCTAACGACTTGGCGCACGCGATCGCTTCCTCCCAACTCACGTCGCTCACCGGGATGAACGGGCAAACATCGGTCGCGCCCATCCGCGGATGCGCGCCCTTCTGTTTGCGCATGTCGATCAATTCGGCGGCCTTTTGGATTCCGCGAAAAGCCGCCTCCACGGCGGCCTCGGGCGAGGCGACAAAGGTCACGACCGTGCGGTTGGTGCTCGCGCCTGGATCGACGTCGAGAAGCGAAACCCCATCGACCGCCTCAATCGCCGCGGTGATCTGCTTGATGACGTTCAGGTCGCGCCCTTCGGAAAAATTCGGCACGCATTCGATCAGTTTTTGCATTCGTTAGGCTTTCCTATCAATCGCGGGGCTGGGGCGCCATCGGAATCTTGATGTCGTGTGACCGGGCAAACTCGATCGCCGTCGAGTAACCGGCGTCCGCGTGCCGGATGACACCCATCCCGGGATCGCTCGTCAGGACGCGCTCGAGGCGTCGCTTTGCGTTGTCAGTGCCATCCGCCACGACCACCATCCCGGCATGTTGCGAATAGCCAATCCCGACACCGCCGCCGTTGTGGATCGAGATCCACGATGCGCCGGCTGCCGTGTTGACGAGCGCGTTGAGCAAGGCCCAGTCAGCAATCGCGTCGCTGCCGTCGAGCATTCCCTCCGTCTCGCGGAAAGGCGAGGCGACAGAACCGGTATCGAGATGGTCGCGACCGATCACGATCGGCGCGCTGATTTCGCCACGCTTGACGAGTTCGTTTATGGCGACGCCGAACTCCGCCCGCTCTCCATAGCCGAGCCAGCAAATCCTCGCCGGTAAACCTTGAAACTGGATCCGCTCCCGCGCCAGCTTCATCCAGCGCGAGAGAATCTTATTGTCCGGGAAAAGCTCGAGCGCGAGTCGATCGGTCCGAGCGATATCGGCCGGGTCGCCACTCAGTGCGACCCAGCGGAACGGTCCCTTCCCTTCACAAAAAAGCGGCCGGATGTATTCCGGGACGAAGCCGGGAATATCAAACGCTTTCTCGCAGCCGGCTTTTTTCGCCTGAGTCCGAATGTTGTTTCCGTAATCGAAAGTGACCGCGCCTTTTTTCTGCAAGGCCAGCATCGCCTCGACGTGATGCGCCATCGCGGCCATCGATCGTTCGACGTATTCGTCCGGTTTTTCCGCACGCAACCGGAGCGCGTCGGCCAGCGACATTTCGTTAGGCACATAACCGTTAAGCGTGTCGTGCGCGCTCGTTTGGTCGGTTAAAATGTCGGGCACGATCCCGCGCCTCAGCATTTCCGGCAGGATATCGGCACAATTGCCGACAAGGCCGACCGAGATCGCCTTCTTCTTGCCACGCGCCTCGTCGAGCATCTGCATCGCTTCGTCGAGCGCGCGCGCCATCCGGTCGCAGTAGCCGCTCTGCAGGCGCTTCTCGATTCGCGCCGGATCGACTTCGATCCCGAGACAAAGCGCGCCGGCCATGGTCGCGGCGAGCGGCTGCGCGCCGCCCATACCGCCGAGGCCGCCGGTAACGAGCAATCTGCCCTCGAGTGAGCCGCCAAAATGGCGCACCCCGGCGGCGGAGAAAGTTTCGAAGGTGCCCTGCACGATCCCCTGGCTCGCGATGTAGATCAAGGAGCCGGCGGTCATCTGGCCATACATTGTGAGGCCAAGTTTCTCGAGCCGGTTGAATTCCGGGTAGTTCGACCAATGGCCGACGAGATTCGAATTGGCGATCAGCACCCGTGGCGCCTCGTCGTGGGTGCGAAAAATTCCCACCGGTTTGCCCGACTGGACGAGAAGGGTTTCGTCGTTCTCGAGCTCGCGCAGCGAACGCACGATCGCGTCGAATGCCTCCCAGCTGCGCGCCGCGCGGCCTGTCCCGCCGTAAACGATCAACTTCTCCGGATTCTCGGCGACTTCGGGATCAAGGTTGTTCATCAGCATGCGCATGGCAGCTTCCTGTTGCCAGCCCTTGCAGCTGATTTGGCTTCCGCGCGGGGCGCGAACTGCTTTCTTGCTCATAATTCCTCCTCTTCGCTATCGAATTTGCCGCCTCGAATCGCTTGTGTGACTCGCTCGATATCGGTCGAAAGCGCGCGATCTTCCTGTAAACGCGGCGCAATCTCCCGCAAGGTAGCAAAGGCGCGTTCGACTCCCATCCCGGCTCTCAATGGCCGGCGAAATTCCAAACCTTCACCCGCGGCGAGCAACTCAATCGCAAGGACATTCTCCGCATTCTCCACCACGGTGCGCAGCTTCAACGCGGCGGTCATTCCCATCGAAACATGATCTTCCTTCCCGGCCGAAGTCGGCAAATTGTCTACGCTCGCTGGATGGGCGAGCACCTTGGCTTCGTTGAGGAGCGCGACTGCGGCGACGTGCGGAATCATGAAGCCGGACTGCATACCCGGCTGCTGGGCGAGGAACGCGGGCAGGCCTTCGCTTAAATCCGGGTTCGTTAGGCGATCGATCCGCCGCTCGCTGATGCTCATCAAATCAGTCAGCGCGATGGCCGCGTAATCGAACGAGAGGGCGAGTGGCGCGCCGTGAAAGTTCCCGCCGGAAAGGACATCGCCGTTATCGGCAAAAACGAGCGGGTTATCGGTCGCGGAGGCAGATTCTATGGCGAGGATTTCCTCGCAATGCGCAAGCGCTCCGCGGATCGCGCCATGGACCTGCGGCATGCATCGCAGGCTGTAGGCATCCTGGACGCGCGGGTCATCTTGCGCGTGTGAAGCGCGGATCTCGCTCTCCCGCAAGAGGGCGAGCAGATGGCGCGCGACGGCGCGCTGCCCGGGATGAGGCCGCGCCTTGTGGATGCGCTCGTCAAACGCGACCGGCGTGCCCTTGAGCGCCTCAAGGGTCATCGCGCCTGCCACATCCGCGACCCGCGAGAGGCGCTTCGCGCGCCAGAGCGCGAGACCTCCGACCGCGTGCATCGCCTGGGTTCCGTTGAGGAGAGCGAGTCCTTCCTTGGCCTGAAGATCGATTGGTTGCAGATCAGCTTTTCGCAGAGCACTCGCGCTCGGTTGGCGCTTGGCACCGTCAAAGGCTTCTCCTTCCCCGATGAGCGAAAGCGCGAGATGCGCGAGAGGCGCAAGATCGCCACTCGCTCCGACTGAACCCTTCTCGGGAATGACCGGCCAGACGCGGCGGTTGAGCATTTCCACCAGAAGCTGGATGACCTCGAGACGAATGCCGCTGAAACCGAGCGTCAGGACATTGGCACGAAGCAGCATCATCGCCCGAGTTTCCGGTTCCGAGAGCGGACGGCCGATGCCGCAGGAATGGCTGCGCACCAAGTTGACTTGGAGCTGCTCGAGCTTGTCCGGCGGAATTTGAACGTCGGCCAGCTTCCCGAAACCAGTGCTGACGCCATAAATCACTTCCCGCCGCGAAACGATCTCCTCCACGACACGGCGCGAAGCATGGATCGCCGCGTGCGCTTCCGGCGGGATCTCAACCGATTCGTGCCCGAGCGCCACGCGAGCGATTTCTGCAAGTGATAAGGAACGTCCGCTGAGGCGAATCATTGCAGCGAATACTACGAGAAGCGCCCGATAATTCCACCTCACGCGCAAGGCAGAGGGACTTCATGCCGGACGAACCGTTGTTTGGACGGCCGGGCGCGAAAGAGAAAAGGCCAGGTCGCGCAAACGACCTGGCCTTTTGGTTAAAGTTTTCCGATCGGAGGCGAACCGCCGGTCGAAGACTACTTCGACATTCCGGTCGAGGCTGGTGCTGGCGCCATCGTCTCCTTTTTCTGCGCGCAGGCACCCAGGCTCAGCACGCCGGCCGCGACGGCCACAATCATGATTATTTTGACAAATTTCACTATAAACTCGCCTCCTTCCCTAGCAGGTTGCTGCCGACTGTTTAGGCGGGGAAACCAGTGCGCGCAACGAATTTCTCGGCCTTTTTTTCTACGTTTCAATGCGCACTTCGGCACCGGGCGGCACCCGGTCGAAGAGTGCAACCAGATCGGTGTTCCTCATTCGGATGCAGCCGTGGCTCGCCGGCCGGCCAATCTCCTCTTCGTGGTTGGTGCCGTGGATGTAAATGTAGCGATCGCGAGTGTTCGCGTTGTGCTCCTCAAGGCCCTCGAGCCAGAGGATGCGCGAGAGGATGAGATCGTCTGTCGGCGGGGTCGCGTCCTCCGGCCGAAGCGGAATACGGCCCCGAAAAACAGTGCCGATAGGAAGGCCGTCGCCGATTTTTTCGCCGATCTTGAATTTTCCAAGCGGCGTTTTCCTGCTGCCTTCCTCGGAACCCAAGCCAAAGCGCGAGGTCGAAACCGGATAACTCGCGAGCACAGCCCCGCCCAAGAGCAGATCGAGCCGCTGATCGCGGACAGAGATTCGAATGACAGGCTCGGACGTTTGCATCTCAAAGGGCGGGCGATAGACTGCGCTCGCAATGCCGAAAAAGTATCACGTCGCGATCGTCGGCGCGACCGGTGCAGTCGGGATCGAATTGCTCCGCGTCATGGAAAAGCGCGATTTCCCCGTGGGAGACTTGCGGCTTCTGGCGTCGCCGCGTTCGGCCGGAAAGGAAACGGAATTTCGCGGCCGGAAATTTGCCGTCGAAGCGCTCTGCCATGACTCGTTTGCGGACGTTGATCTCGCCTTTTTCAGTGCCGGCGCACATATCGCGAAACAGTTCGGCCCGGTGGCGCAGCAAGCCGGCGCGGTCGTGATCGATAATTCGTCCGCTTTCCGCCTGGACGACGAGGTCCCGCTAATCATTCCGGAGATCAATCCGGACGATGTTCGAGGACATCGCGGAATCATAGCGAACCCGAATTGCACGACCGCGGTTGCGTTGATGGCGCTCTATCCGCTCCATCGCGCCTTTGGCTTGAGTCGCGTCTTTGCGGCAAGTTACCAGGCGGTTTCCGGCAGTGGGGCGCGCGCGATCGAGGAACTGCGCCGTCAGATCCTGTCAGTCGCGAACGGTGGCGAGGCGATCGCGGAGGTTTATCCGCACCCGATCGCGTTCAATGTACTGCCGCATGTCGACTCCTTCCTCGAGAACGGCTACACGAGGGAAGAGATGAAGCTGCAGAATGAAGGACGCAAGATGATGCATCTGCCGGATTTTCACGCATCGCTCACCTGCGTTCGGGTCCCGGTCTATCGGGCCCATTCAGTTGCGATAAGTGCGCAATTTGAGCGGCCGGTTTCCCTGGATGCCGCGCGCGATGTTCTGGCAAAAGCGCCGGGTCTCGATCTGATCGACGAACCGGGGGCGAATCGTTATCCCACGCCGCTCGCGGCGGCTGGGAAGGATAACTGTCAGGCGGGACGCCTCCGTCTCGATTGCGCGCTGGAGAATAGCCTGAGCCTCTGGGTCGCAGGCGACCAGTTGCTCAAGGGCGCCGCGTTAAACGCAATCCAGATCGCAGAGTTACTCTAAAAAAGGCGACCCGGAAATCCTTCACCGGACCGCTGGCTAATTTGAATTTCGCTAAGGCGTTGGTTGCTCCTCGGGTTTCTTTTTCTTCTCCTTGCGCTCGGCGTTCTGATTGCCTTGACCAGGCGGCTGCGGTCGAGCCTCTTCCGGCCGTCGGTTTGGTTGCGCGGACTGCTGTTGCGCCTGCTCAGCTCGCCGACCCGCCCGGTCGGCTTGTTGCTGCGCCTCAGCCTGCGGCGTCTGCGCGTTGCGCTCGGCCATGCTTTTCTTCGCCTGCTGTTGCTGCTCTTCGGCGCGCTGCGCTTGCTGTCTTTCAAGGCGACGCTGCACCTCTTGCCGTTTCGCCTGATTGTTCGATTTCTCAGCCTGCTCTTGCTGAGCAGCCCGCGGTTCACTCTGGGCGCGCGCGACAGGGCGCTGTTCTGGCCGCCGCGCATTTTGCTGATTATTCGGTCTTACAGGTTGCTCAGTATTGCCGTTTGCGTTTTCGTTCTGGCCGCGGTCGTTAGTTTGCGCGGGACGAGCGGCGCGCTCCGCCTGCTCGTTGCCGGCATTCGCCGGGGCGGGCTGCGCGGGAGAGCTTGACTCGTTAGGTCGAGGCGCATTCTGCGCCGTGCCTTCACCCGGGCGGCCCTTCCCGGGCTGGAAGGTGGGCGGCGGAACGTTCTTCGCGTTTTCCTTCGTCATTTCGTCCTGCAGCTGCTGGCGATTTTGAACTCCCTGCCAGCCATGTTCGATCTTTGGTTGCTGCACTTTGGCTCTGACCTGTTTTGGCGCGATCTTACCGGGCGCCTTCTGAATCGGCGGAGCGACCACGAGGAGCTGATTACCGTTTACGCGGTTGAAATTCCCACGCTTGTTTTGGAATTCCGCACCCACCGCAGTCTCGCGCTGGAGCGAGAGACGTTGCACCGGTCGGGTGGAAAACTGGTCTACGCGATTGAGGCTGGGGCCATAGTTATAAACGGTCGAGTTCTTATAGGTGATGTTGGTGACGTTAACCGTGCGGCTAATGATCGTGAGATTTTGCTGGGGGGGAACCAGTCGTTCGCGCAAGACCGGTTCGCCGATGTAACGAATGTCGACGAAGTTATAATAGAGCGGGCCGATATCGAACTCGACGTCCACGTGGCCGATAATGGCGCGGCCTTCATAGACGCGCGAAACAGCTGGCGGCAAGGGTGCCCAGCCAATGTAATCGCCCCCGGTCCGCCAGGAGACCCAGGCCGGACCCCACTCATAACCGGGGACCCAGACCCAGCCGTAATCGGCCAAGTCGGCCCAGCGGCCATAGTGATAAGTCGCCCATCCGAAATCTTCGTAGGAAACCCACGTCCAGCCGGCATCGGTGTAGGCCCAATAGCCATCAGAATAGGGCCGCCAAGTGGAATCGCTCACAGCCACATTAGGCTGGAAGCAATAACCGTAGTCGCCGACATCGATCCAAGTGCCGTAAGGCGAGAGGTTGTCATAAAAGAAGTTCAGCGAGACCTCGGCCGCTGCCTTCGCTCGAGGAGCGAGCGGCAGGAGGAGACCGACCATCGTTAGGGTGAGCAGGATTCGTTTCATAGTTTGCGTGGTATCCGAGGGGTTTGGACTTCAATCGTCCAGCGCTTATTCATTGATTCGGAAATGACCGGCGCTCCGCGTGTGTCACAGCCGGCCGTTAAGCCGATCGCGCAGGGAAAAAAGAAAGCGCGCGCCTCAGCGCGGCTTCACCACCACGAAAGACCGGCTCCGTTGCCGGCAAACGGAAAGGACCTGCGGCTGGCTTGGGTCCAGCGCCTGAACGGCCGCTTCGTATTCCTGCACGGAAGTCACCGGTTCCTGGTTAATCGCCTCGATCACGTCCCCGGGACGCAGCGAGCCCGCATAATCCCCGACCTGTGTCACCACCACTCCGCGGACGTCAGGGGGCACCCCTAACGACTGCGCGAGCTGGGGGGTCAAGGCCCGCACCTCAATCGAACCGAGCGCGCTGTCGTTAGGTGCGGATTGATCCGGGCCATTTGCATCCGGTTCGTTAGGCGAAGGCGGCGCCGGCTGCCCGGGCGATCCCTGCGGCATTGCTTGAGCGAGCTGGTAATTGGCCGGCTGCTCCTTGATCTGCGCCATGACCGTGACCGGCTTGCCTTGGCGCGCCACCTCTATCTCCACCTTTTTGTCCAATTCCACTTGCGAAACGAGGCGGCGCAATTCTGCGATGTTGCGCACGTCGTGTCCGTTAAATTTCTCGATGATATCGCCGCCCTGAATGCTCGCTTCAGCGGCAGGTGAGTTCGGCACCACCGCCACCACGGGCACGCCGGAATCATCGCGCTGGCCCAGTTGTCCCGGCTGAAATCCCGTCGTTTCAATCCCAAGGTAACCACGAATGATGCGCCCGTGTTTTAAAAGACTGTCCAAGGCGATCCGCACCGTGTTTGAAGGAATCGCAAAGCCGATGCCTTGCGAGCCGCCACTGCGCGAGATGATGGCGGTGTTGATGCCGATGACCTCGCCCCGCAGGTTGATCAGCGGGCCCCCGCTGTTGCCAGGATTAATCGCTGCGTCCGTCTGCAAATAGTCGCCGAATCCATCGACTCGATTGGGGCGTCCCTTGGAGCTGATAATCCCGTCGGTTACCGTTTCGTCGAAGCCGAATGGGTTGCCAACCGCCAAAACAAAGTCGCCGGCCTGCATCTCGTCGGAGTCGCCCAGCTTGAGAGGTTTCACGCGCGGTTCATCCACCTTCAAAACCGCGAGATCGAGCTGCGCATCAGCTCCGATCAGGCGCGCTTTGCGCACTCGCCCGTCGCTAAACTGGACCTCGATCTCATCGACGTGATCCACCACGTGATTGTTGGTGATGATGTGACCCTCCTTTGTCACAACCACGCCGGAGCCGAGCGAATTCTGGACGAGCGCTTCATCCGCCGGGCCGCGGAATTGGCCGAAGTTGCCGCGGAAAAAATCAAAGGGGTCAAGCCCGTACTGGCGCCGCTCGATCCGCTTCGTCGTCTTCACACTCACGACCGATGGGATCACAGCCGCCACCAATTTTCGGCGCTCGTTGCTCAGCGAGAGCAGACTCGCGATGGCTTTCCCGTCCACTGGGGGCTGGTCAGCCAGGGTGAACTTTTCCGGGGTCGCATGCGGACCCAGGCTAAGATGTCCATTGCGCAATTGATAATCGTAAAGGAGCGATACGCCCGCACTTAGGACCAGGACTAATAAAAGGAATTTCAATAGATTTTTCATTCAGCTGACGTGGGAGAAGGTCTTTCCCTCTTCTTCGACAACCAACCGCCGGAAACGTTGATTCTCCGGTTTGGCAAGGGTGGGATCGTCATACATGATATCAACCGCCGCGGCCCGCGCGCGCTCCATGAGTTTCGCGTCCAGGCGCAGGTTGCCAAGTTTGAGCGCGGGCAATCCGCTCTGCGCCGTGCCCAGCAAATCCCCCGGCCCGCGCAGCTCCCAATCGGCCTCCGCGACTTCGAACCCGTTGCTGGTTTTTTCCAAGACGGCGAGTTTCGCGGTCGTTCCCGGGGAACGATCAGAATGCAGAAGGATGCAAAACGATTTGTGTTCGCCGCGTCCGATTCGACCACGCAGTTGATGCAGTTGCGCCAAACCGAAGCGCTCGGCGTTTTCAATCAGCATGACGGTGGCGTTCGGCACGTCGATGCCCACTTCAACTACGGTCGTACTGACCATTACACTCGTTAGACCGCAACGGAAGCGCTCCATGATCGCCTGCTTTTCCGGCGCGGGAACCCGGCCATGGAGCAGTGCGCAGGTAAACGGCTGAAGACGTTCGCACCATTTTTCGAACTCGGCCGAAGCTGCTTTCACTTCCAGCTTTTCGCTCTCATCAATCAGCGGATAAACGATGTAAGCCTGCCGACCTGCCTCCAGTTCGCGACGCAAGAAAGTGAGCACCTCCGGCAGCTTCTCCTCGTTGCGCGCCGCGGTCACAACCTTGCCGCGGTCGGCTGGCATTTCATCGATCGTCGAGACATCAAGATCGCCATAGAGAGTCATGGTGAGGGTACGCGGGATCGGCGTCGCGGTCATGACGAGGACGTCTGGCGCCGGCTCACGAGTCGTCAGCCGGCCGCGCTGCGCGACTCCAAACTTGTGTTGCTCATCGATCACCACCAGTCCGGGATTTTCGAGTCCCTCCGGTTCGTAGAGGAGCGCGTGAGTCCCGACAAAAATGTGCGGCGGCGGCTTCTCCTCCGGAGAGGACGGGCTGTCAGCCGGTCGCGGCATGCAGTTTGCGGGCTGCTCGCCCGCAGGATTGGGATCTTGCATTCCTGGATACCAAATCCACGGATAGTTCCCCTGCTCGTCCAATCCGGCGTCGAACGGATTGCGAACGATGCATTCAAACTTCTCCCGCAGGTCGCTTTCGGAACAAATCATCCGATCAAACCATTCCTTCTCCCAGACCGCTCCGCTTGTTCCGGCGGCCTTGTTAATAGCGCGAGTCGTCTGCGCCTTGATACTCTTGAAAATCTCGTTTACCGAAAAGAAGAGAGTTCCATCCGCGGTTGTTTCTTTGATCCCGGGTTCCAGCAAGACATGAACGTGATCCGGCATCACGCAGGCGGCATAGAGGGTGTAGCGCCTCTCTTTCCAGCGCTGGAGCGAGTCCAGGACAATGTCTCGCGCGGTTCGCGACAGGATGCGCTTCTTCCGGGTTGAGAACGTGGCCGCATATTTCGCCCACGGACGCTCGCAATGCGGCAAATTGCGTTTTGCATCGAAGGTTTGCGCGGGCGCAGAGGTGCCGGAGAAATTCTCCGGCACGACCGGCTGACAGCCCGTGTTTCCCGAAAGTCCCGCGTTCGTCGCGGCGAACAAAGGCAACGGATCCTCTTTTCGCGCACCAGTGCGCAGCGCAACGGAAACACCTAACGGTTCCAGCCAGCGTTGCAGGACGGCGTAATGCTGCTCCGCCAGAATTTGCGTCGGCGCCATCAGGGCGGCTTGCGCACCGCTTTCCACCGCGAGCAGGATGGCGGCAATGGCCACTACCGTCTTGCCCGAGCCCACGTCACCCTGGAGCAGCCGGTTCATCGGCGACGATGCGGCGAGATCGCCCCGCAGCTCGGCAATCACTCGACGCTGCGCACCGGTCAGATCAAAAGGCAGCGCCTTCTGGAATCGCTCCAGCAAGGTCCCAGGCGCGCGATGCGCCGAGCCGAGGCGCTTCCGGATCTGAAGATGGCGCGAGGCGAGCAGCATCTGCATTGCAAAAAATTCCCCGAGCACGATCGCCTCACGAGCCTGAGGAAGTGTCTCCTCGCTCGATGGGAAATGGATCTCGCGCCACGCCTGGGAGGTGAGAGCGGTAGCGAGCTTCTCCGGCAAAGGAGTCGTTAGGCCAGCATCCGCGCATTCCTCCAGAAGCCGATGGATCAGGCTGCGCAACGCGCGCTGCGACAAACCCTCGGTTGCGGGATAAATCGGAGTGATTCGGCGAAAATGAATCGAAATTTCCTCATCGTTTTCGATCACCTCAAATTCCGGGTGCTCCATGCAGATGCGTTGAC
>JBOHXL010000166.1:0-56733 GCA_050736975.1 Chthoniobacterales bacterium
GGACGGGAGGGACCTCGCGAGCGACGTGCGGCGCTCGCTCTGTGAGGTGATGCCAATGGTGATTTGTGAGGTCCTTCGCCGGCCCAGGATGACAAAGCTGCAGATTTTGCCTAACGAACATACCTAACGAACCATGGCTGATATCTACCGTCCGCATTTTTCCACTCGCTTCGTCGGTTTTATTCAGAATCCGGTGCTCGCGATCGTCGGAGTCATCGTCCTCTTTGTCGCGCTGAAATGGGGCACGTTTCTTTTCACCGTGCACCAGTACGAAACCGCGATCGTGACCCGTTTTGGCAAGGCCGTTCGGGTGGAAACAACGCCGGGCTTGAAATTCAAAGTGCCGATGATCGATGCCGTCCATCGTTTCGACAATCGGATCCTCGCCTGGGACGGCCCGCCGACGGAAACGCCCACCAAGGACAAGCTTTACCTTATCGTCGATTGTTTTGCGCGCTGGCGGATCAGCGATCCGCTTCTCTATTACAATCGCCTGAATGACGAGCGGAGCGCGCTCTCGCGCCTCGATGACATCCTCGGCAGCGAAACCCGCACCGCCGTCGCCTCAAACGACCTGGTCGAGATCGTCAGGGTCACGAAAGGACGACAGCCGGTGCGCGACGAAGAACTGGAAAAGAGCGGCACCGTGCTCCCGAGTAATCTGCCTGATATCGAGCTCGGTCGGAGCGCGATCGAGGAGCAGATCACCCGGCGCGCGCGCCAGAAAATCGAAGGCTTCGGAATCGAGCTGCTCGACGAACGATTCAAGCGGAGCAAATACAATCCGGCCGTGGCCGAAAAAATCATCGAACGCATGTCGAGCGAACGGCATCAGATCGCATCGAAGTTCCGCTCCGAAGGACGCGGCGAAGCGGCCAATATCAACGGACAAAAGGAAAGCGACGTTGCTTCCATCCAGTCCGCCGCGACGCGTAACGCGCTCAAGACGGAAGGCGAAGCCGACGCCGAAGCGGCCCGGATTTATGCGGCGGCCTATGCTTCGCCCGAGGCGCGCGAGCTTTATTCCTTCCAGCGCCGCCTGGAGGTGGCGCGGGATGCTTTCGCGCGTGACACGACGGCGGTCCTCTCGACCGAGAGCGATTTTGGGAACGTCCTGAAAGGGATCGCGAAGCCTGCCTCGCCGCCGCCGCGTTAAGGTCGGGACGTGCGTTGATTGCGGGCGCTGGGGATCGCAAGCGCCCTCGCGTGCTCATGCAGCGCCCTCGCCGCAATGCTCTTCGAGAGAAACGTGCGCGATGACCATGGCGTCATCGCCAGTAGGCGAGGCGCGTGAACTCCCCCCAGACGGAGCCGCCGCAGTTGCGCGCCGTCGTTGGGCGGGCGACTCGTAATGCGAGATGAAAAAGCATTTTGTTCTTTGCCTGCTCGCGGCAGGGCTCGGCTGCCTCCTCGGCGGGTGCGCGGCCGATCAAACGACCGCCGCCGACAACCCGTACCATCTCGAGCAAAACACCGGGTATGCTCACGGCGAAGTCGACGCCCTTTACGGACGCACCGCTGGACATTAGCGGGACTTGCTTACCCGGCTTCCGTTCGCGATCTTTTCAAGCTGGTTCCCAGTTTCATGAATCCCGATTTGTTTAAAGTCGAACGCGTCACGACTCACTCGAAAATTTTCGCTTTCAGTCGCTGGGACGCCATTCCGGCGTTGGCCGGGCTTTTCCATCTCGCGTTCTTTTTCGCGCTCTTCTTCCTCTACCCGCACACGCCGCTTTGGATCATGCTTATCCTCGGCTTCATCTACGCTCTGATGATCAACGCCAACATCAATGGCGTGTCGCATAACTTCATTCACAATCCGTTTTTCCGCGCGCCGCTCCTCAATCGCTTCTTCGGGATCGTAGAATCGGTCGCCTGCTGTTTTTCGCAGACCTACTACGACGTCGTCCACACGCAGCACCACAAGGGGAATAGCGACCGGAAAGACGAGAAAGGCGAGACGATTGACTGGCTTTCGATTTACCGGCACAGCCACGACAACGAACCGGAGAGTCCGTGGAGCTATGTTTTTCTGAGCTTCTTTCGCGACAACCCGGCGGCGATCAAACGCGAGTTGAGGAAGCGCGGCGCGACCGAGGTGCGCTGGGGAAACATCGAGCTGGCGGCGGTCGTGATCACTCTTTTGACGATGTTCTTCTTTAACTGGCGCTACGTCGTCTTCTATTTCCTGCCCTTCTTCTATCTTGGGCATTGCTTCAGTTATCTGAACGGATATTTCCGGCATTACGGCGCCGACCCGAACAAGCCGATCGCCTGGGGCGTGAGCAGTTATGGCAGGATCTATAACTGGCTCTTCTTCTACAACGGCTATCACGCCGAGCATCACTTCCGGCCCAAGGTGCATTGGACAAAAATCGAAGAGTTCCACCAGCGGATCGCGGAACTGCAACGGCAGGAGGGGGTGCGCGTGATTGAACACGCCCACATGCTCGGGTTTCTCGATCCCAATCTCCCGCCGCGCAAGAGAAGCGGCGAGCCGGCGACGGCATCTTCCTAGCTTCCCGTCTGGCGCGTTGGTAACCGACCCGCGCTTCGGCGACCAACGGCAGTTGCACGACGAAGTCCAAATCGTGGGTGGTTCGAAGAACCCCCAGTAGTTGCTGGCCATCGAACCAGTGAGGTAATAGATGACGCCGAACCGATTCAAACGACCCAGACAATCGACGAGGAGGTCGCGCTCATTCATTGGGCGCGGGCTAGCTCGAGACGGCGATGCAGGAGTTGCTCGACCTGGGCGGCGTCGGCTTCGGGATTCGCCCGGCGAATTCCTTCGCGCGCAACCTCGCAGGAGAGGTCGTGCAACTCAAGCGCAACCGCCAATCGCTCTTCCCCCGTCATCTGCTGATAACGTTCAATCTGCCTTTCCAAGGCCGTCGCCGCGGTCATCGATCTTCGATAAGCCAGGGGCCGATCGCTGATAAATCCCCGATTTCGGCAGGCAACGCACCGAATCGCAGCGCCTCCTTCGACGATCTCATCAAAATCGAAGGAGTCGCCAACGGCGGTTCGTTAGGCGGGTTTAAGCAGACAGTGCCCCGTCATCTCCGCCGGCTTCGGCAAACCGAGCAGGAAAAGCAGGGTCGGAGCGATGTCAGCCAGAATCCCGCTCTCCAGCCGGAAATTTTTCGCGTCGGCGGCGACATAAATCAGGTGGACCAGATTCGTGGTATGCGCGGTATTCGGCGAGCCGTCGGGGTTGCGCATCAGCTCGCAGTTTCCATGGTCCGCCGTGAGAAGAAGTTTCCCGCCTAACGACAGCACGGCGGGCACGAGCCGCGCGACGCAGTCGTCGATCGTCTCGACTGCCTTGATGCCTGCTTCGACGATTCCAGTGTGTCCCACCATGTCGGGATTGGCGTAGTTCAGGATAATCAGGTCGTATTGAGCGAGCCGGCTCAGCACTTCGTCGGTCACGTGCGCCGCGCTCATCTCCGGCTGCAAATCGTAGGTCGCGACCTTGGGCGATGGAATGATTTTGCGGTCCTCGCCCGGCGCCGGTTTCTCGACTCCGCCGTTAAAGAAATAAGTGACGTGCGGATATTTTTCCGTCTCAGCGATGCGCAGCTGCTTCTTGCCCGCCGCGCTGACCACGTCGCCGAGAATATTCCTGAGCGACTGCGGCCCGAAAACGATCGGGCATTGATAGGTCACGTCATACTCGGTGAGGGTGACATAATGCACGCGCGGCCAGACCTCTCGCTCGAAGGCATCGAAATCCGCGAAAAGAAATGCCTGCGAGAGCTGCCGGGCGCGATCGGCGCGGAAGTTGAAGAAGATGACGGTGTCGCCGTCGTGAATGCGTTGTTCGTTAGGCTGGGCAAAGATCAACGCCGGCATGAACTCGTCCGTCTTGCCCTTGGCGTAATGCCGGCTGACCGCGGCCGAAGGAGTGTCCTGGCAAACTTCCCCGCGCCCGAGAACAATCGCGTCCCAGGCGAGCTTCGTCCGGTCCCATCGGCGGTCGCGATCCATAGCGAAATAGCGGCCGACGACAGTAATGATCCGCGCCCCGCTCTTCGCCAACTCCGCAGCGCAGGTCGCCAAATAATTCGCTCCCCCGGTCGGCGAAGTATCACGCCCATCAGTGATAGCGTGCACCAGAATCTGTTCCACTCCGGCTTCCTTTGCCGCCGCGGCCAGCGCCAGCAGATGCTGATAATGACTGTGCACGCCGCCATCGGAAACCAGGCCGACGAAATGCAGCCGCCCGCGGCGAGCTTTCGCGAACGCCTCCTGTAAAACTTCGTTCCGCTTCAGCTCGCCCTCGGCGATCGCCTTGTTGATCCGGGTCAGGTCCTGGTAAACGATCCGGCCCGCGCCGAGATTAAGATGGCCGACCTCGGAATTTCCCATCTGTCCCGCCGGCAAGCCGACGTCTTCGCCGCTCGCACTCAGGGTGGCGCAGGGATATTCGCGATAGAGCCGATCGTGAAACGGCGTCCGCGCGAGCAGGGTGGCGTCGCCGTTCTTTTCCCGCTCCGCTTTCCCGCCCGGATTAATTCCCCATCCGTCGCGGATGACCAAAACGATCGGCTTTGCCATAGAGCGCAATCTCCCGATGCGCGCCCCACCCTCAAGCGGTTTCCCGCGGTTGCGGGATTGACAAGGCAGCCCGCCGCTCGCTCTATCGACTGCATGAAATGGCGCAACCAGATCCTGGCGCTCCTTTGCCTGGCGATCTTCATCGCCTTTGGGGTGCTCTATTTTCGCCATTGGGTGGTGCAAAAGCCCTTCGGGATTGTGCTCTTTGTTGGCGAAGGCCTGACCCCGAACCGGATCGCCGCGACCCGCGCCTACGCGGGCGGAGCGAGCTCGCGGCTTGCGATCGAGTCGCTGCCCGCGATGGCGTTGCTGACGAATTACTCCCAGGACTTCGCCGTGCCGGACGAAGCCGCCGCCGCCACCACTCTCGCCACGGGCGTGAAGGTCAATAACCGCAGCCTCGGGACTGGGCCTAACGACAAGCGGCTGCGCAGCATCATCGATCTGGCGCGCGAGAAGGGCCGCGCCATTGGCGTAGTGACAAATGGCCGCCTGACGGATCCGTCGGTCGCGGCGTTCTATGCCAATGGCAAAGGCGATGTCGCGCAGCAGTTGGCGGAAGAAAAGAAAATCGACATCGCGCTGGGCGGAGGCCGCGCAAATTTCCTGCCGGAAGCCAAAGGCGGACGGCGCACCGATGGGCGCGATTTGATCCTGGAGATGCGCCGCAATGGTTACGAGATCGTGCGGAGCAACGCCGAACTTGAGGCCATCCCACAGTGGCGCCGGCCAAAGTTGCTCGGTCTTTTCAGTGAAAGCGAGATGGCTTACGCAAACGAGATCGCCGCCGGGAGCGAACAACCATCGCTGGCCGACATGACCCGGCGCGCCATTCAGTTGCTGCAATGGAATACGAGCGGCTATCTGCTGATCGTTGACGCTGGCCTGATGCGCGCTGCCGCGCGCGAAAATCACGGCGAACGCACTCTCGCCGAAACCGTCGAGCTGGATCAGGCCATCGCGGTCGCAGGCAATTATGTGGGTGAGAAATCAACCATTCTGGTCGCGGGAAACTTTGGGATTGGCGGACTCTCGCTCAACGGCTTCCCTTTCCGGTGGGACAGTGGAGTCGCGCTCCTCGGCATCAACTCATCGGGTGAACCCGCCCTCACCTGGGCGACGGGTCCGAATGGAATCCTGACCCGCAACCTGCCGTCGGCTTCCACCCCTGAAGATCCGGCGCCGCCCGGGGAAGGTCCGGCTCCGGCGAGCGGCCAGGAGCCGGCTGCGGTTTATGCTCCGTGGGCCCGCAACACGGTCGACGACGTGCTGGCCGCGGGACGCGGGCCCGGGACCGAGGCGCTGCACGGCTTTCTCGATAACACGATCATTTTCAAAATCATCGCGGACCAACTTTAGCCGCTTCGCTGTGTGAAGCAGGAGACAAAGTTCACTCGAGCGAATGAGATGCGCACTCGCGCCTCCCAAGGGAGGCGTCTACAACAGCTACTCGTAACGCAGCGCTTCGATCGGGTCGAGTCGGGCTGCTTCGCGCGCGGGATAGAAACCAAAAAAGATTCCGACCGCCGCGCTGACAAAGAACGCGGCCACGATCGATGGAATCGAGATGAGCGTTGGCCAGTGCGCCACTACCGAAAGAACGCGCGAAGTGCCAAGCCCGAGCAGAATCCCGATCACTCCTCCGATCGCACTTAAGGTCACTGCTTCGATCAGGAATTGGGTGAGAATGTCGCGGCCGTGCGCGCCGACGGCGAGTCGCACCCCGATCTCGCGGGTGCGCTCGGTCACGCTCACGAGCATGATGTTCATGATCCCGATCCCGCCCACGACCAGCGAGACGCTAGCGATCGCGCCTAACAACAGAGCCATGACCTTGGAGGTGGCGGTCGCGGTTTCCGCGATTTCCTGTTGATTGCGCACCGTAAAATCATCGTCGGTGCCGGGACGAATGTTGTGTCGCTGGCGCAGGAGGGAGGTGATCTGCTGTTGTGCCGGCGCGAGATCGTCCGGCGTAGCTACCTGCACATCGATGCCGCGCAAGGTTGTGCCGCCGACGACCCGCTTCATCGCGCTGGTGTAGGGCATGATGACGATGTCGTCCTGATCCGTGCCTTGCGGGCTTAGCCCTTTCGGGGTCAACACGCCGGTGACGAGAAAGGGCACACCTTTGACCCGCAGGATCTGCCCGAGCGGATTCTGCGCCCCGAAGATCTGCTTCGCTGTCGTCTGACCGATGACGCAAACCTTGTTTGCGCTCCGCACATCCTGCTCCGTGAAAATTGCGCCGTCGCTCAGCGGCCATTTCCGAATGTCGAAATATTCCGGCGATTCGCCGTAGAGACGGGTAAACCAGTTTTGATTGCCGGCCGAGACCTGGCCGGTCGAGACAATTTCGTCGCTCACCGCGATCACGCCGGGCACTTCGCGCTGAATCGCATCGGCGTCTTCTATTTTCAAGGTGCCGGCGCTGCCCCAGCCGGTATGCACGCCGCTCGACGTGACGCTCCCTGAAAAGATCAAAATGACGTTCTCGCCCAGGCTGGCGATTTGCGCTTCGACCTGCGCCTTTGCGCCGTTGCCAATGCTGACCATGGCAATAACGGCGCCAACTCCGATAATGATGCCGAGCGCGGTCAGGACCGAACGCAGCTTGTTCCGACGCAAGGCCCGAAAAGCAATCTTGAAGGTGGATTCAAATCTCATGACCTCGAAGCACGCAAAGGCATGCGAGCACTGGTAGATACGATAGAACATGACAACCGCCAAAAGCCACCGTTCAATCGATTAAGAAAGTGAATCCCCAGACGCTCATCCACAAAATGACGGAGCGAAATGGCACCCGGCGCGAGACCGGCCTGAAGGCAATCGGTCGACTACCGTGGGGCACGCACTTCTGCGTCTTCTATGAAACGAAGCGGGACCTGCTTGAAATTCTCGTTCCATATTTTCGGGCCGGCCTAACGACCAATGAACTCTGTCTCTGGGTGGTTGCGCCCTTCGAATTTCTTTCGGTGGCGAACGCACGGAAGGCGCTCCGCCCTTCGCTGCCGAACTTCGACCGGCACCTCGAAACCGGCCAGCTCACGATCGTACCTCACGCCAAATGGTTCGCGACGCGAGACGGGATTGCGCCGGCGAGCGCGATCGAACGCTTTCGCCGCAAGGTGCAAGAAGCGAAGAGGCGCGGGCTCGAGGGTTGCCGGGTGAACGGCAGTTCGGCCTGGGTGAGCGAGCAGTTACCCCGGCGCAAATTCCGCGAATTCGAAAAAGAACTCGACCAACTCCTGACCGGGGAGCCCATGATCGTGGCCTGCACCTTTCCGCTCAACCTGAGCAGTGCCGACCAGATCCTCGACGCTGCACGGACGCACCAGTTTGCTCTCACGGTGCGGAACGGCGTCTGGAAAGGGGTGGAGGTCGCCGATCTCGCGAGTGCCCGGCGCGAGGCGGAGCAGAGACGCCCGGATCTGAAACAGCTCACCACCCGCCAGCGGGAGATCCTGGAACGAATCGCGGAAGGCCAGAACACGAAGCAAATCGCCGCTCTCCTCGGGATCAGCGTAAAGACGGTCGAGGCACATCGGCTGCAGTTGATGCACCGGCTCGGGATCCATCACATCCCCGGCCTGGTGCGGTTCGCGATCCGCGCCGGTCTCATCTCGGCCTGAGCCTAACGAGCCGGCAAGCCGGGTTGGGGGTCTAAGGTTTTCCCTCATCGCGCGCTGCCCTGACTGTGGCATTTTTAAGCAGGATAATATCGTTAGGTTGCCGGAACCAGGAATGAAGTGGTTATCACTTATCGTCTCTGGTGCAGAAAGGTAACCTCTCGCAAATAGATGGCAGTAATAAATGTGAGAACCCTGTTAGGGCTGGCAATCAAAGTTCAGCGAGCCTCGTTGGGCATCTCCCAAGAGGAGTTGGCTTACCGGGCCGGTCTGCATCAGACTTATGTCTCGGATGTTGAGCGCGGGCAGCGTAATCCATCGCTCGCCACGGTCGAGAAGCTGGCCCGGGCCCTGGAGATCTCGATCGCGACTTTGTTCGAGCGCGTCACCAACGGCAAAAGCTCGAGCAATCTCGTCCATATCCTGTTGGTCGAAGATGACCCAGCCGATGTCGATCTGACCCGCCGCGCTTTCCGACGGGCGAAGATCGCCAATCCCTTGCATCTTGTTTCCACTGGCGAAACCGCGCTCGAATTCATTTTCAACACCGAGAAATACGCTCTCGGAGCGCGCGGTGGAAAGCCATTGATCATTCTACTGGACCTCAATTTGCCCAGAATGAGCGGCCTCGAAGTCTTGCGCCGGCTCAAAGCCGACCGCCGGACTGCTGCCATTCCGGTGATTGTTCTCACCGGATCGAGTCGCGCCCGCGATATCGCGGAATGCCGCGCGCTTGGAGCCGAGAAATATATCGTCAAGCCAGTCGGCTTCGAAAATTTTAGCGAAGTGACACCTTACTTCGCCATGGAATGGGTGCTTATGAAAGGCCCGCAAAGCGGCCGGGAGTCGGGGTTGACTTTCCCGGCGAACGCGTAAACAGACTGAAGGGCTTCAGGGAGAAAAAATGCCTGCCAGGCACCCAACGACAAACGTTACGCTCGATCTTGCCTGGTGTTGCCGCGGAAGTTTGGTCTGAGCTCCTCCCGATCGTGAAAACGTCCGCATCTTCTGCTCAAACCAAGACCCCGACGATACCGCCGCCTTTGCCCGATGGAGACCAGGAAACATTGCCGCGCGAGATCTTTCGCTTGCTCGTCGAGGCTATTCCAAGCGCGGTGGTTCTTGCCGACCGTCCTGGCCGAATCGTGCTGACCAACGCCGGGACGGAAAAATTATTCGGCTACACCCGCGACGAACTAATCGGGCAGCCGGTGGAGATGCTGGTGCCGGAAAGATTTCGCGCCATCCATCCCAGCTATCGCGCGATTTATGCGCGCAAGTCGGAAGCGCGCCCGATGGGCAAAGGCCGCGACCTTTTTGCTCGCCGCAAGAATGGTTCGGAAGTGCCGGTGGAAATCGGCTTGAACCCAATCGAGACGCCGAAGGGATCGTTCATCCTCAGCGTCATCATCGACATCAGCGATCGCAAGAGTGCGGAAGAACAGCAAAAAGCCACCCTGCGCGAATTGAACGACCTGAGGGCGGCGTTGGACGAGCACGCGATCGTCGCCATGACCGACGCGCAGGGCACGATCGTTTACGTGAACGACAAATTTTGCGAGATTTCGAAATACCCCCGCGAGGAATTGTTAGGCCAGGACCATCGGCTGATTAACTCCGGCTATCACCCAAAGGAATTCATGCGCAACCTTTGGCAGACGATCGGGCGCGGCGCGGTCTGGAAAGGCGAAATCAAGAACCGGGCGAAGGACGGCTCCTCTTACTGGGTTGATACGACGATCGTTCCTTTTCTGAAGGAGGACGGGAAACCTCACCACTACGTCGCGATTCGGGCCGACATCACAGAGCGAAAGCAGGCCGAGGCAGCCCAGGCACAATTGGCAGCAATCGTGAAGTCGTCCGAAGACGCCATCATCGGAAAGGATTTGAACGGCATCGTCACGAGCTGGAATTCCGGAGCGGAAAAGATTTTTGGATATTCCGCCGAGGAGATGGTCGGTCAGCCCATCCGGCGACTCATTCCGCTGGACCGCCAAAGTGAGGAGGAGGGGATTCTACGGCGCATCCGGGCGGGCGAGAGCGTGGAGCATTTTGCGACGGTGCGGATGGCAAAGGACGGACGGCTGATCGACCTTTCCATCAGCGTCTCACCGATCCCGGATGATACGGGAAGAACGGTGGGCGCCTCCCACATCGCGCGGGATATCACGCAGCAAAAACGCGTCGAGAAGAAAATCCGCCAGTTGAATGTGGAACTGGAAGAGCGTGTGAAGCAGCGCACGGCCGACTTGGAGACCGCCAACGAAGAACTGGAATCCTTTTCCTATTCCGTCTCGCACGACCTGCGGGCGCCCCTGCGCGCGGTCGATGGCTTTTCGCAGGCGCTGCTCGAGGACTTCGCCGAACAGTTGCCCGAAGAGGCCCGCCATTACCTCCAAACCATTCGCCAGAGCGCGCAACGTATGGGCGCATTGATTGATGACCTTCTAACCTTTTCCCGCTTGAGCCGCCTGCCGCTGGACCGCCAGCCGGTCAGCGCCGAAGTGCTTGTGAAATACGCGCTCGCCGAACTGGCGCTGCAAAAGGAAGGTCGCGCGGTGGAGATCCGGATCGCTGAGCTGGCACCGTGCGAAGGCGATCCTGCTTTGCTCAGGCAAGTCTGGATCAATCTCCTTTCCAACGCGCTCAAGTACACTCGCCGCCGCGAGCATGCCGTGATCGAGGTCGGCTCACGAATGGAAAATGGCGAAACCGTCTATTTCGTGACCGACAATGGGACCGGTTTCGACATGCGTTACGCGAACAAGCTCTTCGGCGTTTTTCAACGCCTGCATCGCTCGGATGAATTTGAGGGCACCGGAGTGGGTTTGGCGATCGCGCAACGCGTGGTCCATCGCCACCATGGCCGGATCTGGGCTGACGCGGAGCCCGATCGCGGAGCGAGTTTCTTTTTCACCCTCGGAACGAAAGGAGACCGATGAGCGACTCAAATGCACTGGAAATCCTGGTCGTCGAAGACAACGCCCAGGATCTGGAATTAATGTTGCGCGCGCTGCGCAAGGCGAACTTCGCCAATCGCATGCAAGTCGCGCGCGACGGCGCGGAAGCCCTCGACATGATTTTCGGCGAAACGGGCTTTGCGGGAAAGGGAGGCGCCGCTCCCAAGGTGATCCTGCTCGATCTCAAATTGCCCAAGGTCGACGGCCTCGCGGTGCTGCAAAAACTCAAAGTCGATGAACGCACCCGAAATATTCCGGTCGTGGTGTTGACCTCGTCGAAGGAACAGCGCGACGTGGTCGAGAGTTATCGGCTGGGAGTCAACAGTTATATCGTCAAGCCGGTAAACTTCGAGCGCTTCGCCGCCGCGGTGCAGGAACTCGGGCTCTACTGGCTTCTGCTGAACCAGCCTCCGAAAATCGATGCCTGACCAAGCTCTCCACGTTCTCCTCGTCGAGGACAATCCGGTCGACGCCGAGTTGATGGTGCGCGAATTGCGGCGCGCCGGTTTCCAGCCGCAGTGGCACCGTGTCGAGACGGAGGCGGACTATCTGCAGTCGCTCGAGAACAGCGTCGACGTCATTCTTTCCGATTACGCCCTGCCGCAATTCAGTGGTCTGCGCGCCTTGCAGCTATTGAAGGCCAGTGGCCATGACATTCCATTCATTATCATCTCGGGCACGATCGGCGAGGAGACCGCGGTCGCCGCGATGCGCGACGGGGCGGACGATTACCTGCTCAAGGATCGGACCGCCCGCCTCGGCGAGGCGGTAAAACATGCTCTTACTCAGAAGGAGTCGCGCGACGAGCGCAAAGTGGCGGAAGAGAAGTTGAAAAAGCTGATGCGCCAGCATGAGCTGATTCTCAAGTCCACGGCCGAAGGCATCCATGGCGTGAGCCTCGAAGGAAGGATCACCTTCGAAAATCCGAAAGCCATTGAGCTTCTCGGCTGGACCGGATCGGAACTTATCGGCCAGCCGGCTCACGAGACCATTCATCACAGTCACGCGGACGGCACCGCCTATCCGGTCGAGTCGTGCCCGATTTACGCGAGCATGCGCGATGGTCAAACGCGGCGTGTGACTAACGACGTCTTCTGGCGCAAGGACGGAAGCTCTTTTCGAGTTGATTATGTCTCCGCGCCAGTCCGAAGCGACGAGGGAGAGATTCTTGGCTGCATTGTCACCTTCAAGGACAACACCGAGCAATTCACAGCCGAGCAACGGCTCAAACTCCAGGAGCAACAGTATCGGCTCCTCTTTGAAACCAATCCCAACGCAATGTGGGTCTTCGATCCGGGCACTCTCGAGATCCTGGCGATAAACGAGGCGGCGACCAAACAATACGGCTACACTCGAGAAGAATTTCTCCGATTGAAGTTGACCGATTTGCACCTGCCGGAGGAACAGTCGGCGCTAAGGAAGGCCATCAAGTCCCCCAGGGCTCCAGCACAATTCGTCGGCGAATTTAAACACCGCACCAAAAGCGGAGTACTAATCAACGTCCTGATTTACTCCAGCCCGCTCCTTTGGAACGCAGTTCCCGCCCGCATGGTCACAGCGATCGACGTGACGGAGCGAAAGCGAACCGAGGAACGCCTGCGCGAACAGGCTGAAATTATCGACCACGCTCACGACGCGATCATCATTCGCAACGTTGACGACCAGCGCGTCATTTTCTGGAACAAAGGCGCGGAACGTTTGTACGGCTGGACGGCAGAGGAACGACTTGGATTATCCGATGTGACAACCCTGGCCGATCCGGCGCAAGTCGAGGTCGTGATAAACGCTCTGCGGGCGACCGGGGAGTACCGTGGCGAACTCAAGCAGCGGACGAAGAGCGGCGAAGAGCTAAATGCGGAAGTTCGCGCGACGCTCGTCCGCGACGCGGAGGGCGTTAGTCGCTCTCTTCTCATCATTTGCACCGACATTACTGAGCAGAAAAAGCTCGAGATGCAGTTGCTCCGCGCGCAGCGCCTGGAAAGCATCGGCACTCTGGCCGGCGGCATCGCCCACGATCTGAACAACATCCTCACTCCGATCATGGTTTGCGCCGAATCGCTGCAGGATTGCCCGAGCCCTGAGGAAGCCAAACCGGCGCTCGACCTCATCATTGCGAGCGCGCGACGCGGTGCCGCGGTCGTGAAACAGGTTCTCACTTTTTCCCGCGGGATCGAAGGTGGACGGGTCACGATTGATCCGCGCCACCTGATCGATGAGATGGCCGATATCGCGCGCAGTACCTTTCCGAAATCGATCGAGATCATGGCGAATTACACAGAAGGACTGTGGTCGATCACGGGGGATCCGACCCAGTTGCATCAGGTGTTACTCAACCTCTCCGTCAACGCGCGCGACGCCATGGTCAAAGGCGGGCTCCTTGAGCTGGCGGTGGAAAACATCGAGGTCGATCAGGAACTCGCGGCCACTATCTCGGAGGCGAATGTCGGCCCGTATGTCATGCTCCGGGTGAGCGACAACGGGACCGGGATGGAACACGAGACGATTGAGAAAATCTTCGATCCGTTCTTCACCACGAAAGAGATCGGTAAAGGGACCGGACTGGGACTTTCGACCACCCTCGGGATCGTGAAAAGCCACAATGGGTTTCTCTCGGTCGAGAGCGAACCGGGTGGTGGCACGACCTTCAAGATCTACCTCCCGGCGATCAACGCGCAGGCAGCCCCGGCGGAGACGGCAGCGCCAAGAACGCAGACAGGAGGCGATGAATTGATCCTGCTCGTCGATGACGACGACTCGATCCGAAAAGTCATGAAACACGCTCTCGAAACGAAGCGTTATCGCATTCTCGAAGCAAAAGATGGCGTGGAAGCGATCGCGATTTTCAAAAAGCACGCTGATTCAATCGACCTCGTCATAACCGATCTGATGCTGCCCTTGATGAGCGGCGCGGGAGTGATCCGCTCACAGAAGGAGATCAAGCCGGAAATCCTGATTATCGCCACCAGCGGCGAAGGCGACGAAGAAACCATGAGCAGTCTGGAGGAGCTGAAGATCGCAGGTTTTCTCCCGAAGCCGTACGGAATCGACAAACTGCTCACGACTGTGGGCGAGGTGTTGTGCCGGGAAAGCTGAGTCGTCAGGCCGGCTTGGCGGGTTTGTGCGCAAGGGGCCGACGCGCGACCGGCTCGTTGCTTTGCACCCGGCCATCGAGCATCACGATGTTGCGTTTCACGTAGGAGGCGATGTGGGTCTCATGGGTCACCATCACGATCGTGATCCCGCGGTCGTTTAGCTTCTGGAAAATGTCCATGATCTCGAGGCTGCTGCGGCTGTCGAGGTTGCCGGGTCGGCTCGTCGGCGAGGACGACTTCGGGGTCGTTGATCAGGGCGCGGGCGATCGCGACTCGCTGCCGTTGGCCGCCGGAGAGCTGGGCCGGGTGATGATCTTCGCGGCCGGAAAGCCCGACCGCGTTCAGCACTTTCTCCGCTCTTTCGTGCAGTTGCGCGTTCGTTAGGCGATGCTCGCCGTAGAGCAACGTCGGCCCGACATTCTCGTGCGCATGACCGCGACGAATTCGGCACGCGAGATCTCGAGCGAAACCATGAAAGCAGTTCTTGGGAACACAAAGGAAATTGCAGACGCGCTTGGAATCAGCCTCAAGACGGTAGCCGATCGATTGCTGATGCGCCGGCTGAAAGTCCACAATGTTCCAGACCTCGTGAGATTCGCGATTCGGACCGGATTAGTTTCGGCCGACGTATAACGGCGCGAATCGTCGGTCGGCAAATCCAGGTTTTCCCTGATGGTATAACTGCGAGACGGCCAGAACGACTTGACGCCCGTTGTACTAATATAGAGTAGAAGGTTACAACATGCTTCCCAAAGCCGGGCGCGGTGGGCGTCAGGCCGAACAGGGCTTCGGCCGAGGAACTCTTGCAACCACGTCCGATCGACACGTAAGCTTGCGCTACGGAGTGGCGCTTCTGTCGATCATTGCCGCGGTGGGCGCACTCTGGTTTATGGAGCGTGATCTGGCCGCCGCGGCCCATGTCTCATTGTTTCTCATCGCCGTCCTCATCAGTACCTGGTTCGGCGGGGCAAAGCCGGGCATTCTCGCGATCGTGCTGTCTGGGTTGGCTTTTGCATATTTCTTCCTGCCGCCCATCCATTCATTTGCCGTTGAGACCAGCCACATCCCACGCCTTCTGTTATTTGCGGTCCTCGCCATTTTCGTGATGTGGCTAGTTCCGGCGGAGCGAGCCGCGGTGGAATCGCTCCGGCGATCCAAAGACGAGCTGCGCCGCAACAACGAAACGTTGCGCGAGAGTCAGCAACTCTTGCGGCTGGTTCTTGAGACATTACCAGTCGGCGTGGCCGTCATGAATGCGACCGGTAATATTTCTCTCATTAATGAGGCGTCCAAACGCATTTGGGGAGGTATGATCGCAACCGGCCGCGAGCGATGGGAGCAGACCACGGGTTATTGGCATAAGTCGGGTCAGAGAATTGATCCGGCAGAGTGGGCTTCAATGCGCGCGCTCTCCAAGGGTGAGATTAGTCTGAATGAACTGCTCGATATCGAGACTTATGATGGCCAACGCAAGATAATCCGTAACTCTGCGGCACCTGTCCGTAACGCGGAGGGGACAATCGTCGGGGCCGTTATAGTCAACGAAGATGTCACTGATCGGGTGCGAGGCGAAGAAGCGCTTAAAGAAAGCGAGACCAAACTGCGGCAAGCTCAAGAGCTGGCTCAGATCGGTTATTGGCAGCGCGATCTAATTACTGAATCTAGCACTTGGTCCGAAGAGACTTACAAAATTTTTGGTGTCCGATCACCCAAGCTCAGTGAGGCGGAACTGCAAGCATTGATTCATCCCGACGATCGACAACTACACAAACAAGCGTTCCAACAGGCCCTGGAAGGAAACCGGCTTTACGACGCGGAATACCGTATCATTCGGCCGGATGGCAGTATTCGCTTCGTGCACGTCCGCGACGAAATTGAACACGACGAAACGGGCGAGCCAATTCGGATGTTCGGCGCCGTGCAGGACATTACCGATCGTAAGCGCGCAGAGGAAGCTTTACGCCGAAGTGAAGATGAGCTTCGCCGGGTCATCGACACTGTTCCCGTTATGGCCTGGACCCTTCGGCCTGACGGCGTGGTGGATTTTCTGAATCGACGCTGGATCGACTATGCCGGTCTTACTTTGGAGCAGTTTGTCGCGGACCCAACCGGCCCAATTCATCCTGAAGATACTCCGAGAGTAACGGAAAGGTGGCGGGCGCAAATGGAACGCGGGGAAGGTCACGACGATGAAATGCGTTTGTGCCGAGCCGACGGAGAGTATCGGTGGTTTCTCATACGCACTGCACCGCTACGCGACGAGCACGGAAACATCGTCAAGTGGTACGGGATCTCACTCGATATCGAAGACCGGAAACAAATGGAGGAGCAGCTCCGTCGAGCGGAGTACGAGGCTCGCCGGGTTATTGACGCAATTCCGCAACAGATCTGGAGCGGGCCAGCGGACGGCACTCTCGATTATTGCAATTATCAATGGCGGACCCAGATGGGAATCGGATTAGAACAACTGCAAGGTGACGGTTGGCGGCAAATGTTGCATCCCGACGATAAAGAACGGGTGTTGCGAGCTTGGAAGGAGTCCGTTGAAAACGGCACACCTTACGGACAGGAGGAACGTCACCTCGGCGCAAACGGCGAGTATCGTTGGTTTCTCTGTCGTGGGCTGCCGCTGAAAAACGCCGACGGACGCATCGAAAGATGGTACGGTGCCAACACCGATATCACCGAGCAAAAAAACGCGGAACAAGCGTTGGCGGAAGCGAATCGTCGTCTGCGGATTCTGTCGCGTCGCAGGGTTCAGATTCAAGAAGAGGAACGCCGCCGTCTCGCCCGCGAACTTCACGATCAAATCGGCCAGCTGCTAACCGCAGCGAAAATTAATGTGCAATCGGGGCAGGCATTAAGCAAGGATTCTGGCCTAAATAGTAAGCTTGCCGATACGGTCGGAATCCTTGAGAGCGTGCTGCAACAGGTGCGAAAAATCTCTTTCGCACTGCGGCCACCGGTGCTGGACGATCTCGGTCTTGCCCCAGCATTGCGTTGGATGTTGTCCGAGACAGCAGGTTCGGCGGGCCTTGCCGCGGAATTCTTCGCTGATTCAAATCTGCATCGAGCCGACGCGGAGAGCGAAACGGCCTGCTACCGCGTGGCAGTCGAGGCCGTCACGAACTCGATTAGTCATGCTGGCGCGCACAAAATTACGATGGAACTTCGGAACGTCGATCACAGCATCGTGTTACGTGTGCGGGATGATGGCCAGGGCTTTGATGCTGCCAAGATCCAACGCGCGGCAGTACGCGATCAGCTTGGTCTAAGCGGCATGCGTGAGCGCACCTTTGCGGTTGGTGGTCACTTTGAAATCCAATCCGAGCCCGGCAAAGGCACCGAAGTAGTTGCGCGTTTCCCGCTCTCGGCTGCTCCAGATTCGACGGCTTAGTGTTCCACTCCCATGCCTCAGCGAATTTTGCTCGTCGATGATCATCGGCTCGTTCGCGCTGGCATCCGCGCGCTGTTGGAAAAGATGCCTTCTGTCGAGGTTGTTGGTGAAGCCGACGATGGCCGACGAGCGTTTGAATTGATACGTCGATATCGACCGGACATCGTGTTGATGGACATCGCGATGCCGAATCTAAACGGCCTCGAGGCCGTCGATCGAATCAAGAAGGAATCTCCCGAAACCAAAGTCATTATTCTCTCCATGCACGCAAATGAGGAATATGTTGTGCGCGCGCTGCGTTCTGACGTTTCCGGGTATCTGATTAAGGACGCGGCAGTGGACGAACTCGAACAGGCCATCCGCACCGTTACCCGCGGAGAGACTTATCTCAGTCAACGTATTTCGAAGCGTGTGATTCGAGATTATCTCGCTAACACCGACAGGTTGCGTGGCCCTCTCGAGCAATTGACTTCGCGTCAGCGCGAAGTGCTCCAGTTGATTGCGGAAGGGAAAAATACAAAAGAAATTGCCGATCTTCTGCGGGTGAGCGTGAAAACTGTTGAGGCGCATCGGCTGCAGCTCATGCAACGTCTCGATATCCACGGCATTCCCGGGTTGGTGAGATACGCCATCCGCGTCGGTTTAGTTTCAGCCGAGGCGTAGTCGCGCCGAGCTTGGGTTTTCCCTGGCGAGGGCCGCGTTGTTTGCGCGACATCCTGGCGCTTTGCGATGCGCAACCCGCCAGGAGAAAGACCAAAGCACGCTCTTAAACTTCGTTAGGCAAAACGGTTTGATCGCGGGCGAGGAGGCGGCGTGCGACCCGCTCATCGCTTTGCACCAGACCATCGCGCATCACGATGTTGCGCCGAGCATAGGCGGCGATGTCGGCTTCATGGGTCACCATCACGATCGTGATCCCGCGCTCATTGAGCTTTTGGAAAATTCCCATGATCTCGATGCTGGTGCGGCTATCGAGATTGCCGGTCGGCTCGTCGGCCAGGACGACTTCCGGGTCGTTGATGAGGGCGCGGGCGATCGCTACGCGCTGTTGCTGGCCACCCGAAAGCTGGCTTGGGTGGTGATCTTCGCGTCCGGCCAGGCCGACCGACGCCAGCACCTGTTCGGCCCGCGCCTGCAGCTCCGCATTCGTCAGGCGATGTTCACCGTAGAGGAGAGGCAGCTCGACATTTTCCAGGGCGGAGGTGCGGGCGAGAAGGTTGAAGCTTTGAAAAACGAAACCGAGTTTGCGATTGCGGATATCGGCCAGTTGATCACGGCCGAGGTCCGAGACATCAAATCCATCCAGAAAGTAACGCCCGCGCGAGGGACGATCGAGGCAGCCGAGGATGTTCATCAGGGTCGATTTTCCTGAGCCGCTCGAGCCCATGACAGCGACGAACTCCCCGCTCGCGATCTCGAGCGATACGCCGCAGACGGCACGCACATCCACTTCGCCCGTCCGATAGATTTTGTGGACTTCTTCCAGCCTAACGACCGCTTGATCCGCCATTCGGTCTTCCCTAGAAATGGCGTCGCCCGCCACCGAATGGATTGTTTTCCGCCGATGCCTCAGCCGCTTTGCCCAGCGCCGCGGTAACGACGTGATCGCCTTCTTTCAGTCCGGAGATGACCTCGGTGTAGATGCCGTCGCTGATTCCAGTCTTGATTTTCACCGGCTCCAGAGTGCTCGAACCGGCCGGCAAAAGATAAACCGTCTTCTCGATCTGGTGCGGCCCCGCCTTTGATTTCCCACCCGGCGTCCGGTGCCAGGGAGAATTCCCGGGAGAGGCCGAGGGCGCGGCGTTAGACGGCTGGAAGCGCAGGGCCGCGTTGCTGACCTTGAGGACGTTATCGCGCTGAGCCACGATGATCGAGACGTTCGCTGTCATCCCGGGTTTGAGTTTCAGGTCGGCGTTGTTCACCCCGATGACGGTGTCGTAGGTCACCACGTTTTGCACCGTGGTGGGCGCATTTCGCACCTGCACGACGTCGCCATGGAAGATGCGATTGGGGAAGGCGTCGACCGTGAAATCAACCTTCTGGCCCTGCTCGATCACCCCGACGTCCGCCTCCGCGACGTTAGTATCGATCTGCATCTTGGCGAGATCGTTCGCGATAGTAAAAATAACGGGAGCCGACAGGCTCGCGGCCACGGTTTGGCCCACATCAACGCTGCGCGAAATAACGGTGCCGTCGATCGGCGAGGTGATTGTGCAATGCTCGAGATCCGTCTTCGCCTTGTCGAGCGCGCCTTGCTTGATCGTAACGTTGGCCTCCGCCTGGTGGAGCGTGGCGATGGCCTGGTCGAGATCGGATTGGGCGGAGCTTTGTTTCTTAACCAGCTCCTGGGTGCGGGCGGCGTTTATCCTGGCCAGCTCGAGCGCGGCCTGCGCACTCGCCAGATCGCCCTGCGCCTGAGTGACGGCGGCCTTGAAAACCGCCGGATCGATCTCCGCCACCACCTGGCCGGCTTTTACATTCGAGTTGTAGTCGACATATAACTTCGAAATGTTGCCGGAAATCTGGCTTCCCACTTGCACATTCACAACCGGGTTGAGAGTGCCGGTGGCGGTGACCGCCTGAGTGATCGGGCCGCGGGAAACTTCGGTCGTGCGATAGACCACGCCGCCGGAGTTACTCCAATGCCGGTAAAGCCAGAAGGCCGCCAGAAGCAGCGCAAGGCCGAGCAGATAGGGATAGAAGCGCTTCATCGGCCTGGCGCCTTGATCGACTGTAGCGCGGCGTCCGTCAACCGGCGCCGCTTTGGTCGTCCTCCCATTCGGAAGGTTCCGAACCCCGAGCCTTCGCGTTTGACTCAACATGCAAATAGATGACAACAAAGAAGGGTGCGCCGTTACATCGAAATCTACTCGATCATGCTGCGCAACTCGCTCATCCGCGAGATGAGCTTCAAGGCGAACTTCATTCTCTGGATGATCGTGGAGGTGCTCTGGTTCTGCGGGCAGATCCTTTTTTTCAGCATCATCTTTGGGCAGGTCAATCGGATTGGTGACTGGACGAAATGGGAAGTAGTGCTGCTGGTCGGGACGCACCAGATCATCGCGCAGCTCTTCCAGGCATTCTTCTTTACCAACGTCGCCAACATTCCCGAGCTGGTGCGCACCTGGAAGCTCGACTCGCTTCTTGTCCTGCCGCTGGACAGTCAGTTTGTGGTCTCGACGAAGCAGTTCGGCCTCGACAGCGTGATCAACGCGCTGATCGGCGCGTTTGTGGTCATCTTTTCGCTCCGGCAATTGCACGTTGTGCCGGATGTGTGGGCGGTCTTGCTTTATCTCGTCGCGCTCGGATTCGGCATTGCGATTCATTACTCGATCATGCTCACTCTCGCCGCCGTCAGTTTCTGGATCGTGCGGGCACAGGGTCTGGTCTACGGCTATTTCAACTTCCTCAACATCGCGCGCTACCCTGATGTCATTTTCCCCCAGGCGTTTCGCTGGGTCTTTGGCTGGATCATTCCGGTTGTCATCGTGGCCAACATTCCAGCGCGCCTGCTGATCAAATCTTTAGGCCAACCCACCTGGCTGATGTTCCATCTCGTCGTCGCCGGCACGATCGCGGCTGTGATCAGCCGCGCCTTCTGGCGCTGGGCGCTGCAGCATTATTCGAGCGCCAGCTCCTGAACGAATCCGGCTCGGGGACGGGCGAAAAGGCAGCCTTCGAAATCGCGCCGAAACCGCTTGCGCGGGAAACCAATTGCCCTTAATTAAGCCTCCCTTCAATCCGGACGAGAGCGAAACGCAGCTCCGACTAACTTTTTTATGGCTCGTTCAACCAAGAAATCATCTCCCAAAAAGCCTTTGAAAAAAGCCGCCGCGAAGAAGACCGCGACGAGGAAAGCACCCGTCGCCAAGAAACGAACCACACCGGCTAAGAAAAAGGCAGTGAAAGGCGCCAAATCGCCCAAGTCCGTGGCCAAATCACGCAAGCCTGCGAAGTCGCAGAAGACCGCGATCAAATCACACAAGGCCGCTGCTTCAGGAATTCGATCGGCCAATGGCAAATCCAGGAAGGCGAGCGGCAAGAACACCGAAACGCTCACGATCATCGGCAACCATTTGAAACCCAGGGAGCGCCGGCTCGATCCGTTTACCCGATCGCAAAAGGAGAAGCTCCTGCAACTTCGCGATGCCATGGTCGATTCGATGGCCGGGGTCGCGCAGGACACCTTGCGCGCGCGCGCCGAGGGAAGCGAAGCCTCTGCCTTTGGAATGCACCAGGCGGATGCCGGGAGCGACGCTTACGACCGCGATTTCGCGCTCAGTCTTTTGTCCCAGGAACAGGACGCCCTTTACGAGATCGATGAGGCCCTGAAGCGGATCGATCTCGGCACTTACGGCAAATGCGAAATGTCGGGCAAACCGATCTCGCGCGCACGGCTCGAAGCGATTCCTTTTGCCCGGTTCACGGTGGAATGCCAGTCGCAGCTCGAGAAACAAAGCAAGGCCTCGCGCGTCCGCCAATCGGTCACCTCGCTTTTTGGCCTGACGGATGACGAAGCCCGCGAAAGCGAGGAAGAGGAACCGGTCGCCGAAACCAAGGAATAACGAAAATGGCCCAGGAAATCATCACACTGGAATGCACCGAGGCGAAGGCCGCCGGCGCGCCCCCTTCGCGTTACATGACAACGCGCAACAAGAAGAGTCCGCGCACCCCGAACCGACTGGAAAAGAAAAAATATAATCCCTTTATGAAGCGGCATACGCTTCATCGGGAGACCAGGTAAGATGCAACCGAAAACCGCCAAACGCCGTTCCGCTTTTCGCCGCGCCAACCGCACCATGCCGCGCCGCCGCATCGACATCGCGGCCGAGGCGATCGATTACAAGAACCCCGATCTTTTGAAAAAATTCGTCACCGAAAGCGGCAAGATTCTTCCCCGCCGCGTCACCGGGATGCCGGCGCACATGCACCGCAAAATCACGCGCGAGATCAAGCGTAGTCGCTCGGTGCTTTTGATGAAGTAACGCTTGCTCCCGGAGCAACTGCGACATTATGCGTTTGTCCTAGCCGCCAGGGCGCGATCCGATCAGTCATCGTGTCGTGACGAAGGGCGATATGTCGAGGCCGCTCGTACCAGCCACCTTCGGCCATGTTCGTCCGAGCGACGCTCTTCTTTTCGTTAGGGGCTCACGCCTTGCGCGCCCGTTCGCCCTGTTCGATCAGCTTCCAGAATTCTCGCGTCTTCCCGAGCTGATCGTCCTCCGCCATCGGCAGTTTGCTGCGGAAAAGAAAATCTCGCAGCGTGTTTTTGTGCAACACCCGATGCACAGTGACGCCTTCCGGGCTGCGCTCGAAATAGATGCGGTGATCCTTCGCGCGATAGCGATGCAACTTTTTTCCCTCGCGCTTGATCACGCCGAAGCGGCTCGTGTCGAGGTTGTCGAGGTCTTCGGGCAGAATCTGAAACTCGGCCAGAAGATCGAGCTGGAGCGTTTTCGGCAGCGCCGCCATCTCCGCCGCACTTAGTTCGTTGAAGATGATTTGGAACATGGAAGAACGTGAATCGAGATTCGTGAACCGGCGCACCGCGCGGATCTAATGACTCACGATTCACGATTCACGATTCACGGATCAGAGATACACCCGGCGCACCCGGCTGCCAATCCCGGTAAAAATCTCCCACGCGATCGTCCCGGCGCGCTCCGCCACTTCCGCCGCGAAAATTTCTTCGGACCCCTGTGCGCCGATCAACACGACTTCATCGCCCAGCGCAACGCCCGGCAAAGCGGTCACATCCACTATTGTCAGGTCCATCGTCACGCGTCCCAGCACGGAACAGCGTTGGCCGCCGATCAGGACCGACGCATCGCGGTTCGAGAGCGAGCGCGGGAAACCGTCCGCGTAACCGGCGCTGATCGTAGCCACCCGCATCGGCCGCGCAGTGGTAAAAGTGCGCCCGTAACTGACACTGCGCCCCGCGGGAAGATCGCGCAGGAGCGCGACGCGCGACTTCAGAGTCAAAACCGGCTTGAGGAATTTCTGCCCGGCGGCGAGCGGCGCGCTGCCGTAGAGCATGAGCCCGGCGCGGACGATGTCGAAACGATGTTTCGCGGCACCGAGAATGGCGGCGCTGAGCAGGACGTGCACTTTGAAGGAGCGGGGCACCCGGGCGCGCATTTGCCTAACGAGTTGAGCGAAGGACGCGAGCTGGCTTTCGGTGAAAGCGGCGTCTTCATCCGCGACCGGGAGATGGGTCGAGACGCTGTGGATGATGAGATCCGGAAGCTGCGAAAGTTTTTCCAGCTCGGCGATCGCGTCGTCCTGCCAGCATCCCATCCGACCCATCCCGGTATCGATGGCGAAGTTGATTCCCGCGTGAGTCCCCGCGAAGGCGCGAGCTTCCTCAAAACTCGAGACCGAGGGGATGAAGCGGTGCTCGCGGATCGCCGCCCGCTCTTCCGGGAGAGCGGGACCGAGGATCAAAACCGGGTGCGGTAATGCGCTCGCGCGCAACTCCTGCGCTTCATGGAGATTCGCGACGCCAAAAATCTGAGCTTCATCCCGCAAAGCGTGAGCCACCTCAACCATGCCGTGCCCGTAGCCATTCGCCTTGATGACCGCGAGGAGCGCAACCTCCGGACCGACCCGTTCCCGGACGACCCGGGCGTTGTGAAGCAGCGCAGCCCGATCTACTTCCGCCCAACAACGATCTGTGCCTGACGAAATCATCTTGCTGCGGTCGTAATGTAGGGCGCGCGCAGGTAGATCGGTTCCAGCGTTTCGTCGAAAGGGCCGCCAGTGCGCCGCGCCAGCTCGATCAAACGCAGGGCGGAGGGATATTCCGTCATCACGGTTTCAAATTGGTCGAACGGCTCCGTCGCGAAAACCGGCAGCGACGGCACGGCGCGCAGCCGGGCGCGAATCTCCTCTTCGCGCGCCAGCACGGGGCCTTCCACGCAACGCCCATCCACGACATGGGCGAAGACAAACGAATTGCGGCGCGCGTCGCCGACAAAGAGGTACTCCTCCCGATCAATCGCGCAGACCGAAGGCAGGCCGCGGAGGCGGGCGCCGGCCGCGAGGCGGAGACCGAGCGCAGTCGCGATCGCGATCCGCACCCCGGCGTAAGAACCGGGCCCCAGCCCGACCACGATGAGATCAGGTGGCGCGCTTTCTCGATAAACCGCGAGTAGATTTTCGTAGAATAATCCGGAATCCTTTCGGTCGGCCGGGAAAGTTCGCACCTCGGTTTTGCCGTTGTCGCCACAGGACGCCACGCTGCCACGCGGCGAGGAAAGCTCCAGGGCCAGCATTCTCATTTCCTCTCCTCGGTGATGATGCGTTCGGTTTCGCCGCCCGTCTCGAGCCGGAGCCAGCGCGTGCGCCCGGGCAGGACTTGCGGAAAGCGATCCGCCCACTCGATCACGGTGATGCCGCCTTCCTCGAGATATTCATCGAAGCCGATTTCGTCGATCTCAGCGCGTTCCTTCAACCGGTAAAAATCAAAATGAAAAACAGGCAGCCGGCCAGCCGCATATTCATGAATCAGGGTGAAGGTGGGGCTGGTCGCTTCCTGGGGACTGGCAAAACTCTGGAGCAGGCCTTTGACGAAATGGGTCTTGCCCGCGCCGAGGTCCCCGACAAGCGCGACGACGTCGTTAGGCTGGAGGGTCTGCGCCCAGGCGCGCGCGAAGGCGATGGTTTCCTCGACGCTATTGGAAATGAAGGAAGCCATGGAAGGATTTCGGGTTTTCGAATTTCGAATTTCGATTCAGCCGCCCGATACGGGTGAGCGCGAGACGCGGAAATCGTTGGCGCCATTTTTTCTCGAGCGCCGCGGCGTCGTTAGGCGAAAGCGCGAAAAGCAACTCGTAATCCTCGCCGTCGTTGATCGCCGCGTCGATCGAGCTGCCGCGCGCGCGGGGCAAAGCGTCCTTGTCGACCTGAAAGCCAACGCCGCTCGCTTTTGCCAGGCGCGGCAGATCGGCTCCGAGGCCGTCGCTTAGATCCATCATCGCGTGGATGCGGAAGTTTTGCGTCAACCAGCGCGCCTCGTCGATGCGCGGAACGAAGTTCAGATGCCGGCCCTGCCCCGAACCCCCCAACCGACCGGTCACAAAAAGGATGTCGCCCGCCTTGCCGCCGCTTCGGAGGACACACCGCTCTTTTTCGACCGAGCCGGTGGCGCTGATCGCAATTACCATCGGCCCCTTCGTCCCGCTGGTTTCTCCGCCGACGATCGCGACGTCGAACCGAGCTGCGGCGCGCCGCAGCCCCTCATAAAGTTGCCTTATCCAACGCACCTCGCGCTCGGCCGGAGCGATCAGGGTGACGACGGCGTAGTGCGGCAGACCCGACATGGCGGCGAAGTCGCTCAGCGTCCGCATCATCGCCTTCCAACCGACGCGCGCCGGCTTTTCGTTAGGCAGAAAATGCACCCCTTCGACTACGCAATCGGTTTTCAGGAGAAACAGCCGATCCTTCCCCGGCCCCGCCAGGACGGCACAATCGTCGCCTGGCCCCGCGACGACATCAGGGCGCGGCTTAAGCCGTGCCACCAGTTGCGCGATCAGCCGGTCCTCGCCCAGGTCGCCGCAGCGAATCCGTCCGCTGGCGGACTCGCGCCGTTTCATTGCGGAATCAGATTGGGAAAGGCGAGCGCGCTGAGGGAGAAGAAGTTGAAGAGGGCGTGCATCGTCATCGAAACGAGAATCGAGCCACTCCATTCATAGGCAAGGGTGAAACATCCGCCGAGCACGAAGAGCGGCAGCAGGCTTGGCAAATGCACGTGCACCGCACCAAAAAGGAGTGCGTTCAGAATCAGGCCGGGCCCTCGACCCAGATAGCGTTTGAGCACGCCATAGAGAAAGAAGCGAAAGATAAATTCCTCCGCGAAAGGCGCGATCGTGATCGCGAGAACAATGATAAGGACGCGTTGCTGAAGCGTTTCCGAGCCGGTGAACATTTCAACGATCTGCTGTTTGCTTAACCCCTCGCCCAAGACCCAGTTCGAAACACGGTCGGCCGCGAAGAGCAGCGGATAGGCCGCAAAAAGCAGAACTGCCGCCGTGCTCACGATCCGGCCAAAGCTCAACCGGGAAAATCCGCCTAACGACACCACACTAAAGCCACGGAGCTGGAGCAGCGCCGTCAGGACCGAGACGGTAGCGAGGGAAAAACCGCCGGTGACGAGAAGGTCGCGCGTCTGGAAAACGGCGTTCTGCATTCTGGCCGCCGCGATGATGTTGAGCACAAACCAACCGATGAGCGCCGCCGCCGCGATCGCTTCCGGAAAACCGAGCTGCCTTTCGCCTAAGGCTGCCGCGCCATTGTGCCGCACTGCGACCTGCCGGACGAGCGAGAGGTAAACATAAAGCCCCGCGATGACGAGCAGCGTGTTGAGCAGGCTGTCGAACATCTCGGCGCCGCGCTGCTAGGGAGCGTAAAAACTGGGCAGAAAATAGGCGCGCCCACTCTGCAATTGCGGAGTGAGCTGGCCAGGCAGTGAGAGTTCGATCTTGGTATCGCCGCTTTTCGTCAACATGCGAAAGACCCGACCGAGGCTGAACGGCGGCCCGTACTTCACGATTCGAGCGTCCGGCGCATGACCGAGCTCCTTGGCCTTGGCGTAGGCATCTTCGATCTGGCCAAGGCCGTCGATCAACTTGTCATCCAGTGCGTCGCGCCCCGAAAGAATGCGGCCGTCCGCAATGCCGTTCCGCAGGACGTCCTCCGGCAGGTTGCGCTCCTTCGCCACGATCCCGAGGAACTTGTCGTAGGTCTTCATCACGAAGCTTTGGACGTAATCGCGCTCCTCGGGAGTGATCGGACGGGCGCCATTCAGCATGTCCTTAAATTTTCCGCTTTTAAAAACCACGGAGGCGAGTCCGATCTTGTTGAAGAGTTGTTCGTAGTTCAGCGTTTGAATGATCACGCCGATGCTCCCGGTGATGCTCGTCTCGTTTGCCATCAGATATTTTCCGCCGCAGGAGACGTAGTAGCCGCCGGAAGCCGCGAGTGATTCCATGTAAACGACGACCGGCTTCTTGGCCCGCGTTTTGACGACCGCGTTGTAAATGATATCCGAAGCGGTCACTTCGCCGCCGGGCGAATCGATGTCGAGTACGACCGCGCGCACGTTGCTGTCGTTGCGGGCCTGTTCGAACTCCCAGCGCAAATCGTCCACCATCGAGTCGCCGACATTGCCAGGCACGCCAGTGCTGATTAGTCCCCGCAGCGAGATGACCGCAATCTTGTTTGCGCCCCCGCGAGTCCCGCCCTCCAGGATCATCTCGTTGAAGCGTGGACGGTATTCTACTTCCACTCGACCGCCCTCGAACCGCTGAAAAGCAGTCGCGGCCAGAAAGAAATTCATCAGCACGCTCGCGCAGAGCGCCACGAACAGAAAAATGCTCAGACAGCCCAGTTTCCGATTCGTCGCCATGCCCGGATGAAATCGCCGAAGAATCACGGAGGCACAAGCGCTTTTCCGGGGAAAACGACGCCCTCCCAAGGCTGGCAGAGAAGCTGCTCTTGTTTTCTGGTAATTATGACACCGTTAAATCCAAGCGGTCATCTCCAGAAGAGCGAGGCAGCGTTCCGGCCGCGCCCAAAGAACCGCGCCAAAACCCCCCGGCGCCCGCGAAAGAACGTTCGCACCGTCGATCAAGATGAAGAAAAAATTCGGCCCGCGGTCGGCACGTTATCCCGGACCAAGAGCCTCCTCCTGGCCGCGCTCAAGGTCTGGGAACTGAAAAACGGAATCCACGATTAACAGCGGCCTGCGATCCGCTGACTTTTTCCCGCACCGGATCTTCGCGCCCCTGACACGGAATCCCGCTGTACGCCGGCGTCTCGGGACGATTGCAGCCCGGTGCGGCGCGACTACCTTGCCGAGCAATGCGCCCGTAGCTCAGCCGGATAGAGCATCGGATTTCTAATCCGACGGTCGGAGGTTCGAGTCCTCCCGGGCGCGCTCCCTCTAAGAAGGCGATTTTCACTCGTAAAATACCCCTTTTTTGCTGCTTTTCGTATCATACTCATACGAACACATAAAACGCGATAAAAACGCATTTTTGCTTGTTTTCGCGGCAACACAGTGGCAACGATAGATCATGAGACAGCGCAAGATCACCGTGAGGAAATACAGCGACGGCAACCGGCCACACCTGAAATTTGTCGTGAACTACCGCGAAGCGGGGAATCGGAAGCGAACTTTTTTTGAGACGAAGGAACAGGCAACCGACTTCGCCCGGCTAAAAAACGAGGAGTTGAAACGCACCGGAATCGAGGGCGCATCGCTTCCGACGAAGCTGCGCGTCGAGGCGAAAGAATGCGCAGAGCAGTTGCGCGAGTATGGCAAGACGCTCAGAGACGCGACAGAATTTTTCGTTAGGCATTTGAGGGCGAGCGAGAAGTCATGCACGGCAGCACAACTCGTCGCCGAGCTTCTAATGGCGAAAAAAGCAGACGGCGCATCGCGACCGCATTTGGCCGACATCCGCAGTCGCCTCAACAAATTTGCGAACAAGTTCGACGGCCAGACGGTCGCGACGATCACGGGCGCGGAGATCGACGATTGGCTGCGGTCGTTAGGCGTCGCGCCCGCGACCCGCAATCACTATCGCCGGTTGCTTGTTCTGATGTTCAATTTCGCGATGCGACGCGGCTACACGACCGGCAATCCGGCAGAGAAAACCGAAAAGGTTAAGGAACGGCACGATCGCCCCGGCATTCTGAAAATCGCAGAAGCAGCGCGGTTGCTGGAAAACGCGACGCCGGCCGTCCTGCCATACGTTGCGATCGGTTTGTTCGCGGGTCTGCGCCGCGCCGAATTGGAACGGTTGGATTGGAGTGAGGTTGATTTCGAGAGCGGCCTGATCGAAGTGACGGCGGAAAACAGCAAGACGGCGCGGCGACGTTTCGTGACGATGCAGCCCAACCTGCGCGAGTGGTTGATGCCGCTGCGCAAGCACAGGGGCAACGTCGTGCCGCAGGAGAATTTCCGGCAGTTGTTCGAGGGCGCGCGCGAGGCCGCTGGAATCGCAGAATGGCCGGACAACGCCTTGCGACACTCGTTCGCTAGCTATCACCTCGCGCACTTCAGAGACGCGAAATCGCTCGCGCTCGAAATGGGCCACATGAACAGCGGCACCACCTTCGCGCACTACCGGCAGCTGGTTAAACCAAAGGATGCTGAGCGGTATTGGAATCTCTCGTTATCGACTACCGATAAGAAGATTGTGCCGATTGCCGGGTGCGCTCAATCCGCCCTGCCGCCGGGTTGGTCGAGCCTAGAACGAGGCTCGAACAAATTCTCCATGTGACAATGACATACCTTCTGGTCTGAAGGAATGGTTGAAAAGGAAATTCAGGCTTGGATTGACTAACCCGGCGGCAGGGCGGATCGCCCTAAATTTTGCTCTTCATGCATCGCACGTTATGCCGCCCAGCAAGCGCCGAAATCGACGCTGCAACCCATTTGGGGGCAGCTGGTGCCACCAAAATGACGGAAATCCAATCAAATGAGTTGATGCTAATTTCCTCGAACGCAGGCCACCGTGACAACAATTCCTTTCTTTCAAGTTCTCGCGCCGCAGAGGGCAAGCGGCCGTCGATGAATCCTTTGGCCGGAGGCCGATAAAAGACTCTCCACTCTTTCTCCCATGAGAAGGCCCTGCGCTTCAGTCGGAGCGAACTTCGATTTGGCGTAATGCCCTGAGGCACGCTGAGGCCTTGCTTTTCAGCTTGGGCCCACGTGTCGGCGTAGATGATCTCTTCGCCCTGTAGTGCGAGGTCGGTCCAGAAATCTTGTTTCTTCAGCAGCCGGATTCCACTGCGTAACGCTACGCCTCGATTACCGTATATTTGCCAAAAGGCGCTGTGTTCTCTAGTAGCACGATGCCAGCACTGAACATACGTAGAAAACCGAATGTCCTCGTTCGCGCGGATTCCCGCGAGTTGTGCTGCTGGATTTCCTGTTAGGATCGGATCCCGCTCATACAAATCATTAGGAATAGCGCCCTCGCGGCGGTCATGTCGCCGCAACTTCCGGAATTGGTGAAAAACAAGACGCCGCCGCTCAAGAATGCCGATTAGTTCGGCAACACTCATATACCGCCAAACGGTATCCAGCGTAGCTTTTCTCTTCGCCTTGGGCATGGAGCTTGTCCTGGCTCAGAGGCGAGATTAGCAATGGCGCGAATCGGTTGTCACCGTTAAAAAAGCGAAATGATGGGTGCTCGCTTCGGATTCCAGATGAAAAAAGAACCCCCCAGAAAATCTCGAAAACCCGGCGATTTGCTCGCACGGCATGGCCTGCGCCGCCTACGGGATGGAACTCTCGATTTTACTCGCAGCGTTGGCCAGAGGTTGGCGGAAGCTCCCGGCTTCCACGCTGTTTACCGAGAGGCTTGCTTACGATACCTGAATATCCTCGACGATGCCTTCTGCCGCGCGATGCGAGTCTCCGAATTTGAGCTTATCAATCTGCTGATTCGGGTTCGCGGTTGCGGGTCCGATGATTGGGATCCATGGACTAGCACTAAGCAAAACGTGAAGGCTGTTCGGAGCGCGATTCGAGCCAGCGAGGGCGATTATCTCACAGAACGAACTCTGCAGTTGTGGCTTTGGGGGCACATCGTCGAAGCATCGGAGCCATACGAAATTTACATTAACCTCGCACGAATAATCTCCGGGCAGCGGTACAACTTCCTGTGCTTTCCCCCGGTCGGGAAAAGTCGAAGGTTGCCAACTCCCGGAGAAAAAATTGCGGCGATTAAACGATCGGCGGCGGCGTGTGGCGAAGAAAAGCTCGCGATGCCGCTACATGAGATTTGGGATCGTGCATTCCGTAATGCGATCTTCCATTCTGAATATTCACTTCATGAAAGTGACATCAGGATCCGACGTCCGGTCCGCGTCGTTTCGCATGAAGAATTCATGATTTTGCTGAATCGGGCGTTGGCAAGCCATGACGCGCTCTGTGTGATTGAAAGTCTTTATCGGGGGAATTTCGATAAGCCCAGGAAGATTGATGTACATCGCGAGTTTGCAAAGTGGCCAGGCGAAAAGGCATGGGTCATGGTGCGTGAAGACTACGGGGTGATTGGACTCTGTGACGCTCTCGCAGACGGTGAAATCTCAGAAGAAGAGGGAAAAATACGTTGGATGGTGGGCAAATTCTATCCCGAGGAGAATTCCGCGACCATCGGAGGTCAGAGGCAGCTCTACTTCCCAGCTCGTCCGGCTTAAAGCTAAGGTTTCCTCCGGCGACTGGTCTCGATTGAACTAACGGGCATACCTACGGACTATCAATCCGACGGTCGGAGTCTCGAGTCTTCCTGCGCGCGGGATGGCGAATCGAGATTCGACATTCGTTGCACCGGAGCGTCAGTTCGCGCGCACCGATTCACGATTCACGGTTCTCGAATCACGGACCCACTCCCGCTCGTGCTCGAGAAGCCACTTCTTCCGCCAAAGTCCGCCGCCGTAGCCGCAGAGCGTGCCATCGGCGCGGATGACGCGATGACAGGGGATGATGATCGCCATCAGGTTCATCCCGTTGGCGCGGCCGACCGCGCGGCGTGCGCCGGGGTCGCCGAGGCGTTCGGCCATCCAGGAATAGGAACGTGTTTCACCGACCGGAATAGAGCGCAGGATTTCCCAGGCACGGAGCTGGAATTCCGTGCCGACCGGAGCCAGCGGGATGGCGAACTCGAGATTCTTGCCGGCAAAATAATTCGCCAGTTGTTCGCGCGTGGCGCTGAGATGCGCGTGCTCGCCTGGGACGACGCTCTTTCCGAGGCGCTGCCGCAGGATCGGCAGCTCACGCTCCAAGGCGCGCCGATCGCCGAACTCGAGCAGGCGCAGGCCTTCGTCATCCGCCACCGCCAGCATCGTGCCGAGCGGAGTCGTCAGGCGTTCCGCAAACAGGCAATCGCGTGCTTTCGCCGTCGTCGGCGGTTCGCCAAAGACTCTGGTGAAGGCTTCGCGAAATCCGCTCTCCGATTCGAAGCCGCTCCCGTTGCGCACATCCTCCACGCTTTCGCCGCGACGCACTTCGCGCAGGGCCAGCCCCATCCGCCGCGCTCGATGATAGGCTTGGAAGGTCATGCCGTAATGCCGCTTGAACTGCCGCCGCGCCGTCGAAGGATCGATCGAAAGCGCGGACAGCTCCTTGTCGGTGAGGCGACCGTCGGGCGCCTTCTCCACTTCGGCGCGGAGACGCTCGATCAGCTCGGGCGCGCGCTGTTTCGGATCCATCGGTCGACAGCGCAGGCAGGGGCGATAGCCGCCAAGCAGTGCCTCGTTAGGCGAAGAGAAGAAATCGACGTTTTCTCGCGCCGGTTTTTTCGCGCTGCAGGTCGGCCGGCAAAAAATTCCGGTGGTCCGCACGCCGGCGAAGAATATTCCTTCGAAGCTCGAGTCGCGATTGAGCAGGGCGCGATACATCATGTCGTTAGGCGGAAGCAGTTCGAGAGTTTTCATGCGCGCTCGATTCTAAAAGTGTAGCACCCGCGCGTCACGCTGCGTGCCTGTAAAAATGCTGTGTCCGGATTTTGCAGCAGCCGGGCGATCACCGGTTCGGGTTGGTCGTCGGGGACGACCACCGCATCGATCATATTTTCATCGCCATCATAGGCACGAAGCACACGGTGATTCCGGAAATGTTCCGGATACTCGCCGCTCGCCGGATAGCGTTGGCACGCCTTCTCGTGGACAAAGATCGGGCCGCTCTCGGAATACGGCCGGCCCGGTGAGACCGAGGCATAGGGAAAGAGAACTACCCGTTCGCCGGGCCGCACCCATCGCAGGCAGTGACGACAGGGATAGCCGGTCGAAGAATCAACTTCGACGAAAGCATGATCTGACGCGCCCGCTAGCGCGTTGCGCCGCGCCTCCTCGGCTACCTCGGTCGGCAGAGGAACCACACGGTAATGGGATGTTTTCATGAGCCCAGCCTAAATGCGCAGTCGTTGGCAGCGCATCGACGAAATTCAGGCAACGAATTCTGTAAAGGTGGGAGCCGCCTGTGTGCGGCGATCCGGTGTCGATCGGGGCACACAGGCCCCTCCCACATTGAAATCACCAGCGATGGTAGGCGGGATGGCCTTCCTTTACGGCGACGAACGTGCCACGGCAGGTTGCACACACTTTCCCGCCCCCCGACAAAGTGCCTTCAATCGTCGCACGATCGGCGGTGGAATCGATCACCTTCGCGGAAAGGTAGACCGAATCGTTTGTCGGAGTTGGGCGGAGCAACTTGATCGCGTAGTCCGCCGTCACGGTGCAGGGCGGATGATCTTCGCCCGCCTGTTTCATGAGATGATAAGCGGCCGTCCAGTTGCAGTGGCAGTCCAGCAACGTGCCGATGATCCCGCCGTTCAGCACCCCGGGGAACGCCTCGTATTTCGGCTCCGGTTTCCATTCCGCCACCACCGCGTCGCCTTGCGGAAAACTGCGGATGCGCAGGCCTTCGGGATTGGCCGGGCCGCATCCCCAGCAGGCATTGTCAGGCGCGTACTTTTCCTGAAGTGATGGTGGTTCGTTCATGGTAGCGCAAGCTTCCAGCTTGCCGGGTCGATCTCGCAAGCAGGGATGCTTGCGCTACCCTCCGGCGGCGTTCGGCGATATACCTCTGTAGGGCCGCATCGCCGGGCCGGTGTAAAGCGAGCGCGGGCGAATGAGCCGGTTGTTGTCCTGTTGCTCCACAACATGCGCGCACCAGCCGGCGACCCGCGAGGCGGCAAAGATCGGCGTGTTCAACGCGGACGGAAATTCCAGCATCGTGAAAACCGGCGCGGCATAAAGATCGACATTGGCGCAGAGATGTTTCTCCCGCTCCATCGTCGCTTCGAGCTTCTCGCAAATCGGTATCCACTGCTCTTTGCCGACCCGCTTGCCGAGGTCCCGCCCGATCTCGCGCATGATCGGCACGCGGGAATCGCCCTTTTTATAAACCCGATGACCGAAGCCCATGATCTTGGCCTTCTTCGCCAGCGCGTCCATCATCCATTTCTCTGCGCGCTCGGGGGTCCTGATGTCGTCCAGCATCTTCATCGACTCCTCGTTCGCGCCACCGTGGAGCGGGCCCTTCAACGTCCCGCAGGCGCTCGTGACCGCGGCATACATATCTGCCAGGGTCGAGGCCGTAACGCGTGCGGCGAAGGTCGAGGCGTTGAACTCGTGATCAGCGTAAAGGATGAAGATCGTGTCCATCATTCGGATTTTCCACGCCGGCGGCACTGCGCCGTCGAGCTTGTAGAAAAGGTTTCCCGCCAGGGTGAGATCGGCTTTTTCCGGGAGCGGATCCTGGCCCTGCTGGATCCGGTAGCCGTCGGTGATCAGGGTTGATACTTTTGCGATCAAGCGAATTGCTTTGCGAATGTTCGCCTCGTGCGAGTTGTCGTTCAGATCCGGATCGAAGGGCGCGAGCATCGACACGCCGGTGCGCAGCATGTCCATCGGATGCGTTTTCCTGGGCAGCAGCCGCAGCATTTCGAGCACTTCTTTTGGGAGCGACCGCTCCTGAGCAATCGCACTTTGGAAATTTGCCAGTTCTCCCATCGTCGGCAGTTGACCGTTGAGAAGCAGATAGGCGACTTCCTCGAAGCTCGCTTTTTCCGCCATCTCATGAATGTCGTAGCCGCGATACATCAGGCCGGCGTTTGGATCGACCCAGCAGATTTCGGTTTCGCCTGCGATCACGCCGGCAAGGCCCGGGCTGTAGGCTGGTTTGGTTTCTGTGCTCATAAATTGGTCTCAATCCCTCGTGCGAGGCGCGCTCCGGCGCGATTTACACAAGGTAACGCAAGCTGGAAGCTAGCGCTACCCTCAACCCCGATAACCGGGCCAGCTTTCCGCCGACGGATCATAATTCAGCGTCTGGTAAAGTTCCTTCCGCGTCTGCATCCGGTCGAGCCAGCTCTCGGCCGAGCCGGCCTCCTTTAGCGCCCGGAAAAATTCCCCGGTCGTTTTCATCGAAACCCGAAACGCGCTCTGCGGAAAGATCACCATTCGATAACCGAGCTCGCCCAGTTCGTTCACCCTCAAGAGCGGACTTTTTCCAAACTCCGTCATGTTCGCGAGCAGCGGCACTTCCACTTCCCGCGCGAAATCGCGAAACTCTTCTTTCGTCTGGAGCGCCTCTGGAAAAATGGCGTCAGCTCCCGCCGCGACATAAGCCTGCGCGCGCGCCACTGCGCCCGCGAAATTCTCCAGCGCCCGTGAATCGGTCCGCGCGATGACCAGAAAATCGCGATCGCGTTTCGCCGCGATGGCTGCGCGAATTTTCGCCGCCATCTCCTCCGTCTCGACCAGCCGCTTACCCGCGAGGTGGCCGCAGCGCTTCGGGAATTCCTGATCCTCGAGGTGGCAACCGGCCAGGCCCGCTCGCTCCAGTTCATAGATCGTGCGCCCAACATTTTCGGCTCCGCCAAATCCGGTATCCGCGTCCACGATCGCCGGAATTTTCACGGCCTGAGCGATGAAGCCGGCGAGGGTCGCTACTTCACTCAGGGTGAGCAAACCGACATCCGGAAGACCGGCGGTGCAATTCGCCAGGCCCGCGCCGCTGATGTAGACCGCCTCGAAACCCGCGTGCTCGACCTGCCGGGCCATCGAGGCGTTCGGAACGCCCGGCATCGCGACGATGCCGTGGCTGATCAACTCTCTCAGTCGTCGCGTTCTCGAAATCTCGTTCACCATACGACACCCTAGCGTGTCTCGGTCGCCCTGCACGCGCGCGTCCGAACGTCTGGGTGACGCCGACGTCCATGCGTGCTGGTCGCGCTGTTTCAGCGCGATGAACCTTCTGAACCGGGTTCATTTTGGCAAAGGAGCGCGCTAACCATCTCGCACGCGGCAGGAGAGGTTCGCGACGGTGGAACACCGTTGCCATCACCCGGACGACTGCGCTACCCGGGCAAGGGACGGCCGTGCCGCGGTTGTTCCTCCAGACCCTGTCACGCCGGCATTTTCGCCAGCTTCATCAGTTCGCCGGGGTTCTTCGCTTCGTCCAGCTTCCAGCCCGCGGTCAAAATCTTCTGTGCGCCGGCTTCGCCCAGCTCCGGCACGACAAGGGCGTTGAATTTCCCTTCCAGTTGTTTGTCGCTCACCGGATTGAAGGCATTGCCTAACGGGTAGTCGACCCGTTTCGTGAGTGTGCGGCCGTCCTGCAATGTGACGTGCACAATGTTGGCGACCGCTTTCGCGTAAAGCGAAGTCAGCTCGGCGTTCCGCTCCACCGTCACGTTCTCGAGGAATTTCCAAATCGCCGGGTCGGTAAAGCGGTCGGGCTGGAACTGTTTCTCCGTCACCTCGCCATCGATCAGCGCGATCGCGGTGATGTAGGGGAGGCTGTGGTCGGCCGTCTCCCGCGTCTCCGGTTTCCATTTCTCCGGCTCGCTACCGATGATATCGACCGAAGCGTCGTGGCTCTCGATCCGGACCGACTTGATCTTCGCCGGATCGCCAATCTCCCTGCGCAGGAACATGGCCGCCTCGATCGCGCTCTGGCTGTGATACTCGGCCGGCCAGTACTTGATGCTGGTCTTGAGGATCATTGCCGCCGTGCCTTCGTTCGCATTCTTTTCACCACGCCGTTTTACGAAAACGTCACCCACCTTGCCTAACGACACCCCGAGCTCCTTTTCAAAACCCATCTGGCCTTCGAAAATCGGCGCCGGACCAGTCATGCCCGCGCGAGCGAGGAGCGCGGCATAGACACCGCAGCGCGCCGCATTGGCGAAGGCCACGCCCTTCCAATGCGAGAGTTCGCCGACGCGTGCCTGGCGGAAGGCCGCGCAGTTTACGCCTGCGATGTTGACCGCGTGGCGCGTCTTCTCAGAGTCGAGTTTCATCAAGCGCGCCGCCGCCAGCGCAGTCGAAAACGCGCCATAGGTCGGATGATCCCAGCCCCGCGCGCGAATGCTGGCCGCGTCACAGAAGCGGCATTGCACTTCGTAGGCGAGCGCGATCGCCGTGATCAGCTCACCCCCATTCGCGCCCACGCTCTCGGCCACGGCGAGCGCGGCGGCAATATTGTCACTCGGGTGCGCCGGTTCCTTGGAAAGATAAGTGTCGTTGTAATCGAAATAACGAATGCAACAGCCGGTCGCGAAAGCGGCCCAATCTGGCGGCGCCAGATGATCGGTGCCGATGATCGTGGCGCCATTCTTGGCCGAAAAGTCCGACGCAACTCTGCGAGCGATGAGGCACGGTTCTTCATGCCAGGCGCCGAGCGCGCAACCGAACGAATCGATCACACGGCGTTTCACTTCGTGCACCACTTCGGGCGAGAGATCTTCAAAATTGAGTGAACAGGCGTATTCCGCGAGACGATGAGCGAGTGATTTGGACATAAAGAGAGCCTGCAATCTGGCGATGAATCGCAGCGCGGCAAGATGGCGTCACAATCACGCTTCGCAATCACGCGTCGCGCTGTAGCCGCTTCGCTGTGCGAAGCGCGGGAGAAGACATCGCTGGCAAAGAGAAGATCGAACCCCCGACCCTCGCCCCTCCCACACGGAGGCGTCTACAGAAGAGGGAATTCATCCGTGATCATTCATGGAATCCGTGGTTAAACTTATCTCCAAATGAGCAAAGTTTATCCTGATGCCAAGGCCGCGCTGGCCGGTCTCCTTCACGACAACATGACGATCGCCGCGGGCGGGTTCGGGCTCTGCGGCATACCCGAGAATCTCATCGCTGCATTGCACGACAGCGGCGTGACGGGCCTCACCATCGTCGGCAACAATGCCGGTGTGGATGACTTTGGCATGGGCGTTCTCCTCACCACCCGTCAGGTAAAGAAGGTCATGGCTTCCTATGTCGGCGAGAACAAGGAGTTCGAACGCCAGGTGTTGGCGGGCGAACTTGAGCTCGAACTCATTCCTCAGGGCACACTAGCCGAGCGGCTGCGCGCCGGCGGCGCGGGCATTCCAGGTTTTTACACCCGCACCGGGTTCGGAACCAAACTGACCGATGGCAAGGAGACGAAAGTTTTTGACGGCAAGGATTACGTGCTCGAACCCGGGATCACGGCTGAGGTCTCGCTCGTGAAGGCGTGGAAAGGCGACAAATCCGGCAACCTGATTTTTCGAAAGACTTCACGGAACTTCAACCCGATGATCGCCAGTTGCGGCAGGGTCTGCGTGGCCGAGGTCGAGCATCTCGTCGAAGCCGGCGAACTCGATCCCGACCAGATCCACACGCCGGGCATTTTCGTCGACCGCATTATCCAGGGAGAAAAATACGAAAAGCGGATCGAGTTTCGCACCGTGCAAGGGGGCGGCGGGGCGAAGAAGGAGAATCCGACGCGCGAATTGATGGCGAAACGTGCCGCGCAGGAGTTGCGCGACGGCTATTACGTCAACCTCGGCATCGGCATCCCGACGCTGGTGGCCAATTACATTCCCAAAGGCATGAACGTCACTCTCCAATCCGAGAACGGCCTGCTCGGGATCGGCCCGTTCCCGACCGAGAACGAGGTGGACGCCGACCTGATCAATGCCGGCAAACAGACTATCACTACCATGCCCGGCTCAGCCTTTTTCTCGAGCGCCGACTCCTTCACCATGATCCGCGGCGGGCACATCGATCTCGCCATTCTTGGTGCTTTCGAGGTTACGGATAAGGGCGACATCGCCAATTGGATGATCCCCGGCAAGATGGTCAAAGGGCCCGGTGGCGCGATGGATCTCGTCGCCGGAGTGAAACGCGTCGTGGCGGTGCTGGAGCACACGTCGAGGGACGGCAGCCCAAAGATTCTCAAAAAATGCACATTGCCGATTACGGGGCTGGGAGTGGTCAACCTCATCATCACCGACCTGTGTGTTTTCGAGGTGAAACCGGGCGGCGGCCTCGTTCTGACCGAGCTACTCAATCCCAACGTCAGCGTCGAAGATATCCGCGCCAAGACCGGAGCGTCATTCGAGGTTGCGCTCAAGGGCTGAAGAATGTGGGAGCTGCCTTAGTGCAGCGATCTTCCGCTGATCATCCATCTGATCGGGGCACTAAGGCCCCTCCCACATTGGACCCGCCTCGCGCGGGCAGAGCAGCACGAGCACTGACGCGATGACCCAGCAGGCAATCATGAAGACAAAGCCGCTCTGAAATGAACCGCTGTGCTGGCTCAGGTCGCCGATGATTTTCGGACCGACGAAGCCGCCAATGCTTGCGGTGCAGTTAATGAAACCGACTGCGGCGGCCGCCGCGGAGGCGGAAAGGAGCGAACTGGGCAGCGCCCAAAATGACGGCAGATAGGCGTTCGTGCCGAATCCGATCAACGAAAACACTCCTACAAGAACAACATTCGACTGCGGGAGGAAAAACCACGCGGCCAGAGCGGCCGCGGCGGTCAGTTGCGGGATGGCGAAGTGCCAGCGGCGCTCACGCAGACGATCCGAATTCCAGCCGAGCAGCAACATTCCGAAAAGACCGGCAACAAACGGAATCGCACCGACCCAGCCAATTTTCTGAACATCCGTCCAACCGGTCAGCCGCTGGAGCATGGTCGGGAACCAAAACGAAAAGGCGTATCCCCCAGTATAGCAAAAGAACAGCCCGGCCGTCAGCAGTAGGACCGCGGGATGTCGGAGTGCCTGCCAGACTGTGACGTGCTCGACGTGCACTTTGGCCTGCCGTTCTTGCGCGAGGCGAGTCGTGAGCCAATCGCGTTCGTCCGCCCGCAACCATCGCACCTCGCGAGGCCGGTCCGGCAGGACGAAAAGCGTGGCCGTTCCAAGAATAATCGCGGGCGCACCCTCGAGCAGGAAAAGCCAGCGCCACCCGGGAATACCGAGCCAGTGAACGCGCAGGATCGCGCCCGCCAGCGGCCCGCCGAGAATGTAGGCGATCGGAATGGCGGACATGAACCGCGAGACCGCTTTGCCGCGGTCCTGAAGAACGAACCAGTGGGAAAGATAAACGATGACCCCGGGAAAGAAGCCCGCCTCGGCCGCGCCTAACAAAAAGCGCGCACCGTAAAGCTGCAAGGGCGTGCGCACAAAACCGGTCAGGGTCGTAAGCGCGCCCCAGGTGATGAGAGTGATCGCGAGCAGGCGCTTTGCGCTCCAGCGTTCCACCAGCAGCGCCCCGGGAATTTGCAGCCCGAGATAACCGATAAAGAAAATTCCGCTGGCCGTGCCAAAGACCGAATCAGTCAGGCCCAGATCACCTTTCATGCCCAGGGTCGCGTAGGCAATGTTGGTGCGATCGAGATAATTCGCGACGTAGAGGAGAAAAAGACACGGCAGGAGCCGCCGCGCGATTCGAGTGCGCGCGCTGGCGCCGGCGTCGCCTGGCTGGCACGTCATAGGTGCGCGCAGCATAACGGTGGCAAAAATTGTGACAATCTTCGATTCCGCCGGCTGCAAGGAAAGCAGGCCCTCGTTAGGCGCCCATCCAGATCGTGGGATTCACCCCAGCATTTCCGGGGAGCAGGCTGCCAGCTGTGCTCCCAATCCTCCCCAGGCTTGCGCCCACCAATCTCGTTAGGCGATTTTACGCTCGCGTTTTCGGCGCGACTGCTTCAGCCTTTCGGCCATGAAGACAAGCTGGATCTCAGCGCTCTTTCTCGTGCTTCCGGTCCTCGTCGCTTCCGCCAGGGAACGAGGCTGGACGGGCAATTACACCGACAAAAAGTATCTCAACGGCCAGGCGGTCTTTCAGCTCAACATCCTGGAGGAAGCCCTGACGATTTCCGTCGATTTCGACGCGGCTTACAACGACGGCCATGGCTGCGCGCCCGAGGGCAACGGGACCGCCAAGGTCGTTGACAAGAACACCCTGACGTTTGCTTTCACAGATAGCGCCAACAACGCCGGCACCGGTACGATCAGGCGCGAGGGCCGCGCGGTGATTATCTCAATCAAGCCAACCCGGGTCGCGGATCCGCGCTGCGTCATCTTCTACAAGGAAAACATCCGTCTTAATCCCGCGCGTTGAGCGCGAGCCAATGTGGGAAGGGCCTGTGCGCCCCGATCGTCCGGACTTAAGATTTCCGATCAAACACCCAGGGCCAAGGCTCGGTGATGAGATCTTTGCGGTAAGCGCTGCTTTCTTTCCATAGCTCCGGCGTCGTCACCAATCCTTTCTTCACCGGATTTTCCTCGATATAAATTCCGACATAAGTGAACTGCCGTGCGGTTTTGATCAGCGTTTCGTAGTAGCCGTCTTGCCACGCGGTTTCATGCTTCGTGAGGTGCGGGCTGGTCTTGCTGCCAACATGGCTCATGAACGCGTGCATGAACTTCGGCAGCGTCCACGCCTCGCGAAGCCCGATAAGCGCATGCCAATGGTCTGGCATGACGATAAACGCCCGGAGAAAAGCGCGTTTGTGTTCAACCGCGAAAGCGAATGCGTCGACGATAACTTGGCGTAGTTCAGGATACAGGACCGGCTTCTTCGGACGAAGTGATTTCGTCACGAAGAATGTGGAGGAGACATCCCTCAACCGGTGAAGGCGCAGGTTCTTGGAATGAGGGTCTGCCATGTTAGCAACCAATCGGGGCACACAGGCCCCTCCCACATTCAGGGCTAGACCATGGGACGGAAGCGGCCGACGATCTCTTGCAGACGCGCCGTGATTTGGCCTAACGAACACACTTCCACCGCCTCAAGCAGAGCCGGGAAGGTGTTCGCATCGCTCTCCACCGCGTCGGCCAGTTTGGCGAGCGCTTTCTCCGCCTTGCCCGCGTTCCGCTGTTTGAACTTCTTCAGGCGATTGACCTGCAGTTCCTGCTTCCGGCGCGGGGTGCGGGCCAGCTCGATCTCCGGCGGCTCTTCGTTTGGATCGCGATATCGGGTCAGACCGACAATTGGCCGCGTGCCATCATAAATCTGCTCCTCATAGCGATGCGCCGCATTTTGGATCTGGCTGCGCTGATAGCGATTCTCGACCGCGCCCATGACGCCGCCTAACGACTCAATTTCCCGGAACTCATCCAGAATCGCTTTCTCGACCGCGCGCTCGACCGCTTTCATGCCGGGCGACCCGCTCAGCATGTTCATGGTGTGCTTAAAGATGCCGGATTCCTCGAGCAGGATGGCCTGGCCGTGCGCCGCGAGCCGGATCCATTCTTCGCTCGGGGTCGTGAACGGCTCGTCCGCGCTGTTGGAATGGCAGGAGTTGGTCCCGTTCATGTAGGCCAGCATCAGCTCGGCTGCCGTTCTCGTTAGGTTGTTCTTGAACTCCGCGGCGATAAGCGAACGGCCGCTCGTCTGGGTGTGCAGCTTGAACATTTGGCCACGAGGGCTGGCCCCGAAGACATCCCGCATCCCGATCGCCCAGATCTTTCGCGAGACCCGGGAGAGCGCGATGTATTCGACATCAAGCCCGCAATCGAGGAAGAAGGAAAGGCGGGGCGCGAACTGATCGACCGGCACCCCGCGGGCCGCGAGCATTTCGGCATAGGCAAACCCGTTCGAAAGTGTGTAGGCAGCCTGTTGCACCGGGGTCGAGCCGGCCTCGCCGATGTGATAACCACTGATCGAAACCGGATACCAACGCGGCATGTGCTCCGTCGTCCACTCAATCATGTCGCAGAGAAAACGGAGCGACGCCTCGATCGGGAAGATGGTTTCGTTCTGGGCCTGGACTTCCTTGAAAATATCGGCCTGGATGGTGCCGCGAAGGTTCGGCACGACTCTGGAACCAAAGCGACGTTTGGCCGCCGCGATGTACATTGCCATGATGATCGGCGCCGGGCCGCTGATCGTCATCGAGGCGGAAAAATTCGACGCGCCCACTTCGAACCCATCGTAAAGCCGGACCATGTCCTCGACCGTATCGACCGCCACCCCGCCTTCGCCGACTTTGCCCATCACGCCGTCGGCATCCGAATCAATCCCGTAGAGTGTCGGGCCATCGAACGCGGTGCTGAGGCGTTTCGAGCGCTGGTGCGCGCTCAGGAAATGGAAGCGCTTGTTCGTGTCCTCCGCCAGCATGAGACCCGAGAAAAGCCGCGTCGGCTCCTCCTGTAGCGGCGGCCGGGTCGGGCGCTCCTTCGGCACAACTCGCGGCCGGCCTCTGCCAGGCGACACGCCCGCCTCGACGCCGTCATGACCATTGGAGCCGTTAGGCGATTTCGCCTTGCCGTGACTGCCCAGCTCGGCTTCCGGCAACGGTTCGAGATACATCTCGCGGTAGGCGCCACTCAGATAAGGGAACTCTCCGGGCAAGCCTTCGCCAAAAAGATAACGCGCGATCTCGCCCGCTTCGTCAATTTCAGGCAGAGCCAGGCGCGGTAGCGGCAGACCGGTGGGCGCGCGGGAAATGCGAATGCCGGCTTTGATCTTGTCCCAGCGCTCGATCATCTCCTGGCCGAATTTTTCGTCCGCGCGCGCGCGTCTTACCTGTTCAAGCACGAATTTTTCGTGCTTCTCCACCGACTCAACGACTGCTCCGAGCTTGCTCATTTTTTCCTCGCTTTCGTTTTTCTCGAACCTGGCGTTGCCGCCCGGTCGTTCACCGCGTTCGCGCGCCTGATCAATTCATAGAGTTCATCCACCCCCGGATCGCGATGGCGCTTCGCCACCGTCGCGACGATTTGTTGGGCGCGTTTGTTCTGTGTCAGGCGATGCTCAATTTCCGAAAGCGCGGCCTTCGCCCGGTCGAGATCGGTCTTGTTCACGACCACGATGTCGGCCACGTCGAGCATCACGATTTTTTGCAGCTGTAAACGCGCGCCGTAATCAGGATTCATCACCAGCACGGTTTGATCAATCAACTTGCTCCGAAACGGCAGCGCCTCCTGGCCCGTGCCGACCGTCTCGATAAAGACGTAGTCGAAATTCGCATTCGTTAGGCGGGCGAGGCAGCTCTCGGTCGCGGGCGACAATCCCCCGGCCTGCCCGCGGGTTGCCATGCTGCGCATAAAAACACGGTCGTCCTGCGAATTGATCATCGTCGCGCGATCGCCCAGCAACGCGCCTTCGCCGACCACGCTCGGATCGTGCGACAAAATCGCGATGCGGGCCCTCGGTTCGTTTCGCAAAAAACGCAAAACCAGTTCGTCGATCAGCGTCGTCTTACCCGCACCGCCCGGGCCGGTGAAGCCGATGACTTTCGATTCACGAGTCACGAATTCGCGACTCTTCTTTGCCGCCTTCCCGTTGGTGAACGTGTCCTCGATTTTTGTAAGCTCGCGCGCAAGGACGAGATCCGAGCGGCTGCTTTTCAGCGGACGCTTATTGCGCGGTTTGCCATAATGTTTGCGGACGTAATCCGCCATCTCGACCAGAGACGTGCCGGCGAAGAAAATCTGGTCGACCCCCTGTCGTTTCATCTGGCGAGCGTCGTCAAAGGTGATCGTGCCGCCACCGCCGCCAAAAACGGCGATGTCGCCCGCGCCCTGGCGGCGCAGTTGCCGCACGACCTCGGCAAAGAAATCGATGTGGCCCCCGTTGTAACTGGAAATACCGATCGCGGCCACATCCTCCTGGATGGCAGCGCGGACGATGTCGCCCGCATAACGATGAAAGCCGAGGTAAACCACCTCGATGCCGTGGCGGATGAACTCGAGGTTGATCGTGTTGATGGCGCTGTCGTGACCATCGCAAATCGGAACGGCAGTGAGAATACGGACGGGTGCAGCCATTGAGCCCCGCAAACTAACGACAAACCTCGCGCGGGCAACGCTACTTTGGTCTCTAGACAGGATTTACAGGGTTGCTGAAACTTGTCAGCTTGAGCGGAACGCAGCGAAGCGGAAGGATCCCGTCGCTTACGTGCAGCGAGGCCCCTTGCGCGTCATTCGGAGCAGTCAAGGCTTCTCTTCGCGCTCTGGAGGTTCTTCGGCTTGGCTCGGAACGAGAGCTGTTTCGCCTTTGCTAGATCCGCCAAGCCAATTGATCCTGTCCCATGGCCACTTCGCCCGGAAAATGGAGCGTCCTGCGCACGATCGTGACGGCTTGGCTGGTCGTGGGCAGCCTGGATATCAGCTCGGCATTTGTGATCTGGATCAGCCGTGGCAGGGCGATAACGCGCGGCTTGCAGGTAATCGCTTCGGGCCTGCTCGGATCGCGCGCTTTGCAGGGCGGCATGGTCACGGCGGGCGTGGGTCTTGCCCTCCATTTCTTCATTGCTTTGGTCGTGGTGGCTGTTTTCTGCATCGCAAGTCGGGCGATTCCAACAATGAAGAATCAAGCGGTCCTGGCTGGCGTGCTCTACGGCATCGCGGTTTATCTGGTGATGTATTGGATTGTATTGCCCAACGCGTTTCCGAAATTTCGGCATTCGCTCGCCAACGATTCTTTGGAGTTTGCGATCCACATCGTTTTGATCGGCCTGCCGACCGCGTTGATTGCGCGTCGCTCTTAAATAGCAGGATGATTTCTCGATTCTCTTACACAGGATTTTCAGGATCGGGGCTTCGGGTTGATCGCGCTATCGTGTCCGTCGCAAATCGGAAGGGCGGTGAGAATGCGAACCGAAGAAGCCATGAGCCGCGCAAACTAACGACAAACATCGGTCGGGCAAAACTCTGGGGAGCGCACAGCCTGCCCGCCGTGTGCGGGCGCCTCGCCGCGCTCCCCAGAACTCGCGCGTCACGGTTGAACCTTTCCCCAGCCGGTTCACCTTGCGCGATGAATGATCCTCTCGATTTCAGCGGCAAAGTCGTCCTCGTCACCGGCAGCTCGCGCGGGATTGGCGCAGCGATGATCGAGGCGTTTGACGAACGCGGCGCGCAATGCGTCGTCAATTTCATCAGCGACCCGGAAGGGATGAATAAGACGGACGCAACGAATGTGGCCGGAGCCTTGCGGCACCCGCTGGTGGTTGATTGCGATGTGACAAACCCGGAACAGATCGAGGCGATGATGAAAAACATCGCCGACCAATTCGGCGGGCTCGACGTGCTGGTGAACAATTCCGGTATCATCCGCGACCGCACAATCAAGAAGCTGACCCTCGATGATTTCGAAAGCGTGGTGCGGGTGAATCTCGCCGGCACCTTCAACGTGACACAAAAGGCCGCGAGCGTGCTGCGACAGGGCGGACGCATCATCAATCTCTCCTCGGTCAGTGGACAAATGGGGCTTTTCGGCCAGGCGAATTATTCCTCGAGCAAGGCAGCCATCATCGCCCTGACGAAAGTCTCAGCGCGCGAGTTTGCCCGGCAGCAGATCACGGTCAATGCGATCGCGCCCGGGTTCATCGACGTCGGGATGAGCAAAGGAATGCCGGATGAAGTGACGGAAAATTTCAAGAAACAAATCCCGTTAGGCCGCCTCGGAGATGTACACGAGATCGTCGACGCCGCGCTTTTTCTCGCCTCACCGATGGCGAGCTATATCACCGGCCACGTCTTGAACGTGAACGGCGGCTATTACATGGGCTAGGCCAGAAATCGATCCGGTTTCACACCTTTGTCGATCGATCCCAAATTCGGGCGAACGAAATCCCGTTTCCGGGAATTTGGAATCGTTAGGCAAATGCGGATTTCCGTCTTAACCCGCTCTCGCCAAGCGCGCTCCGCCTTCCGCACTTGCGCTGGCACGCGCTTTGCATCAGGCTGCGCCGCAACCGCTCCGCGAGCGGATCGCCCATCATTATGAACTTACGCTTCTCTCTTCTCATTCCTGCCGCCGTCGCGCTCGTCCTGCCAACGATCAACGCTCAAAGCCCCTCGCCAACTCCAACCGTGGACGAGTTGGTCGCCAAGAACCTCGCAGCCAAGGGCGGCGCGGCCGCGCTCGAAGCGATCAAGACTATTCGCTTCGAAGGCCGTTTGCTTGTCAACCAGGGCCAGATCGAGTTGAAATTCACCGAAACGAAAAAGCGGCCGGGAAAGGTGCGCACAGACGCCGTCCTCCAGGGTATGAACCTGGTGCAGGCCTATAACGGCTCGAGCGGCTGGAAGATTTACCCGATCTTTGGCCGAAAGGATCCGGAGAAAATGTCGACGGACGAAGCCAAATCGCTGGTCGAAGAGGCCGAGATCGGCGGCCCGCTGGAAAACTGGAAGGCGCAGGGCAAGACCATCACTTATCTCGGGACGGAGGACGTGGAAGGCACGCCGGCCCACAAATTGCAGGTGGTGCGCAAGAACGGCGATGTCAGTTACGTCTATCTCGATCCCGATTATTTTCTCGAAATCCGCATCATCGATCAGCGCCTCGAGCAGGGCGCGCAAGTCGAAGTCGAAACCGACCTCGGCGACTACGAGAAAGTCAATGGCGTTTATTTTCCATTTTCGCTCGAAGCCGGGAACAAAGGCTCGACCGACAAACAAAAGACGATCATCGAAAAAGCCGAAGCCAACATCCCGGTCGATGACTCCGTTTTCGAGTTCCCGGCCAAGACCGCGAAATAATTCAACCTGCCTACTGCCATGCGATTCCTTAATTTATTCCTTCTCACCTCACTCAGCTTCGTTGGCGCGATCGCCGGCGAACAGGCGCCCTATACCTCCGCCACCATCTCGGGTCTGGGCGCGCGCAACATCGGTTCCGCCACCATGAGCGGTCGCGTCTCGGCCCTTACCGCTCACCGCGAACCGTCCGGCAAGCTCACGATCTTTGTCGGCGCAGCCGATGGCGGCGTCTGGAAATCGGAGGACAGCGGCACGCATTACCGACCGGTTTTCGACGAGCAACCGGTGCAATCGATCGGCGCGATCGCGCTCGATCCGAAGAACTCGAAAAACGTCTGGGTCGGGACCGGCGAACCGTGGGTCCGCAACAGCGTTTCGATCGGCGACGGCATCTACAAGTCGACCGACGGCGGCGAAACCTGGAACAAATCGGGCCTGCCTAACTCGGAACGCATTTCGCAGATCATCGTGAGTCCAAAGAGCAGCGACATGGTTTACGCGGCGGTGCCAGGCGCGCTCTGGAGCGATTCGCCCGATCGCGGTCTCTACAAAACAACCGACGGCGGCAAGACATGGAACCTGATTCTGAAAGGTCCCAACCTTTCCACCGGCGCATCCACCATCGCGATGGATCCGAAGAACCCGAACGTCCTTTTCGCCGGGCTCTGGGATTTTCGACGCAAAGGCTGGACCTATCGTTCGGGCGGCGCCACGCCTAAGGATCCCTCGGGGAGCGGACTTTTTCGGACAACCGACGGCGGCGCCACCTGGAAGGAAATCATTCCGGAAGCCAACAAAGGTTTCCCGAAAAAGCCTTACGGCCGGCTCGCGGTCGCGATCGCGCCTTCGAATCCAAAGCGGGTCTATTGCTTTGTCGAATCGCCCGACAGCGCTCTCTTTGTTTCCGACGACGGCGGGCAGACCTGGCAGCAACGCGACAAGAGCCAGTGGATGGTCTGGCGTCCGTTCTATTTTGCCAACCTGATCGTTGACCCGAAAAATCCCGATCGCGTCTTTAAGACGGACGGGGCGCTCATCCTGAGCCAGGACGGCGGCAAGAGTTTCGCCACGGTCGGTGGCTTCAACGGTGCGCATGGCGACGTCCACGTCGTCTGGGTCGACCCGACGAATCCCCAAACCGTTATCTCGGGCGACGACGGCGGCATCTGGTATGCCTACGATGGCGGCAATCGCTGGTGGAAGGCGAATAACCTGCCGATCTCGCAGTTCTATCACGTCAGTGTGGATGAGGCCGATCCGTTTCAGGTCTATGGCGGATTGCAGGACAACAGTTGCTGGGTCGGCCAGTCGGAATATCCCGGCGGCATCGCCAACGCCCAGTGGGAAAACCTTTTCAATGGCGACGGCATGTATACCTTTGTCGATCCGGCGGACCCGGACTACATCTATGCCGAATATCAGGGCGGCCACGTCGGTCGAGTGAATCGTCATACCCTCGAAGGGCGCATTATCCAGCCCAAGGCCAACTATAACGAGAAACTCCGCTTCAACTGGAATACGCCGCTGGTCGCCTCGCCTAACGAGAAAGGGACCATATATATCGGCGCGCAATTCCTTTTCCGCTCCCGCGACCACGGTCAGAGCTGGGAACGCATCTCGCCCGACCTCACGACGAACGATCCGGAGAAACAAAAGCAGGAACAATCCGGCGGCGTCACGGTGGACAACTCCGAGGCTGAAATGCACACCACGATCTATTCGATCAGCGAGTCGCCCAAGGACCGGAACCTCATCTGGGTCGGGACCGACGATGGAAATCTCCAGCTCACCCGCGACGGCGCCAAGACCTGGAACAATGTCGTAGGCAACGTCCCCGATCTGCCGAAGAATTCGTGGGTCAGCTGGGTGCAGGCGAGCAACTTCGATCCCGGCACCGCCTACGCCACGTTCGATCGTCATACCTTTGGCGACTTTGCGCCCTATCTCTACAAGACGACCGACTATGGCCAGACCTGGAAGCCGTTAGTTACACCACAGGATCTGAAGGGCATTCGCGGATATGCCCATGTGATCAAGGAAGACCTCGCAAAGCCTGATCTGCTTTTCCTCGGAACCGAGTTTGGTCTCTATGTCTCGATCGACGGCGGCCAGTCGTGGGCGCAATTCAAAGGCAGCCGTTTCCCGGAGGTCGCGGTGCGCGACCTCGCCATCCAACCGCGGACGAACGATCTCGTCCTCGGGACGCATGGCCGCGGTATCTGGATTATCGACGACATCACGCCGCTGCGTTCCCTTACGCCGGATCTCCTCACGAAAGAAGCCACCTTCGTCCCGGCGGAACCGGTCCAGCAGCAACGGATCGAAGCCAACGGCGGATGGCCGGAAGGGGCCGCGACTTTCATCGGCGATAATCCGCCCGACGCCGCGATCATTAACTATTATCAGAAGTCGCGTCACCTTTTCGGTAAACTAAAGATCGAGATCCTGGATGCCTCGGGCAAGGTGATCGACAGCCTGCCGGCTAGTAAACGGCCCGGCCTCAACCGCGTTACCTGGAACATGCACGAGAAGCCGCCACGCGTTCCGCCCGCGGCCCAGATTGCCGGAGCCGGCATTATCGGTCCGCGTGTTCTGCCCGGCACTTACACGGTGCGAATGACCAAGAACGGCAAACCCTACGAAATGAAGCTAACCGTAGCACTCGATCGACGAGACAAATTCAGCGAAGCCGATCGCAAATTACAGTACGACGCAGCCGAGCGGGTCAAGGCCTTGTTCGGCGACGAGAGCGCACTGATGGATCGGATCATGGCTTTGCGCGCCGGTCTGGCAAAGCGCGAGCAGGCCCTCGCTTCCGATCAAGCGATGCGCAAAGCGGTCGGCGATTTCGACAAGCAGGTGGATGCGGTGCGGAAGAAAATCGTTGCCACCACAGAAGGTGGCGCGATTACCGGTGAAGAGCGCCTGCGCGAGCATACTGACAAGCTCTACGGCGCGATCCTGAGCTATGAGGGCAAGCCGGCTGACTATCAAGTCGCAAGAATTGATTCGCTCCGGCGCGAATTGGATGACGTCGCGAAGGACTTTGACGGGCTACTCAGCAACGAACTGCCGAAGCTGAACGACCAATTGAAGGCGAAAGGGCAACCGGCGATCGAGCCGCCGCCCGCGAAGGTCGCGGTGAATGAAGCCGAACCCGGTCTTGGTGGCGGCGCGGTCAACAGCTTCGGCGATCGCGATTTGCCCGCCAGGGCCATCTCGCTGCCGGCAGACTTCCGATTGCTCCATTAGCGAATAGGTCTTAGGTGGGATTAGTAGCCGGCGCCGGCGTGTGAACGACGAAACTGGGTAGCGCGTGCAACGCGCGTGCTGGTTTCTGCGTCTCGCAGAAACAGGCTTTGCCAACGCAATACCCAAGACATACACCGATCAATCCCGCACCGTCTTCATCCCGTGCTGGATGATGCGGGCAATTAGTTGCGGATACGAGAGGCCTGCTTTGCCGGCAGAAAGCGCGAAGTCTTCGTCCGCTGCGAGAATCGGGTTTGGGTTCGCCTCGATGAAATAGACCTTGTTGTCCGCCGTCAGGCGCAGGTCGATGCGGGCGTAGCCGTCGATCGTCAGGAGGCGGTAGATACGCTTGCAGGTCTGCTCGATCTGCGCGACCAGCGCGGGGTCGAGCCCCTCGGCAAACTGATTCTGCAAGCCCCAGCGTTTGCGATATTCCTCGTCCCACTTCGCCCGATAAGTTGCAATCCGCGGCTCATCGGGCGGCACTTCGCGAAAGACAAGTTCGCGGATTGGGAAAACGGTTGGCCGCAGATTGCCCATCAGGCTGACGTAGAGTTCGCGGCCTGCGACGTATTCTTCCGCGATCACATCGCCGTCGTGTTTCTCATGAATGAAGGCGACGCGCTCCCGGAATTGCTCGTCGGTCTCGACAAATGAGGCTTGGGCGATGCCGTGCGAGGCCTCTTCTCTTACCGGCTTGATCAGGAGCGGGAATTTGAGCTGTCGCGGGCGCGCGATGCGCTGACCGCGCGGGATCACGACGAAGTTCGGAGTATGGATGCGATGATAGCTGAGGATTTTTTTGGAAATGCCCTTGTGTTTGCAAAGGACCAGACCGGTCGCGCCGCAGCCGGTAAAGGGCACCCCTTGCATCTCGAGCAAGGAGACAATGTTCTGGTCGAACCCCCGGTTATTCTTGAACTGGTCGGCCAGATTAAAAAGAACGTCCGGCGCAAAAGTTTCCAGTTTTTGCCGGAGGAGATCGAGATTATCGAAGATGGCAAGATGCCCGGCCGTGTAACCGAGCGTAGCGAGCGCCGCGAGAACGTTAGCCTCAGTTTTCCAATCTTCTGTCTTCAGCTCCGCGCTCAGGTCCTGATCGATTGTGGTGGGACCGATGGCGTCGAAAAGCGCCAGGACTTTGAGTTTCTTTTTCACCTTACTTGGTGCGTTTGAACTTACCGGTGAAAAGATAATTCATCACCAGGGTGGTAATGAAAGCGGACACACGAAAATCCTGCTGTGGATCGTCGTTCAGCACATGAAGGTCAAGCTGATCGCTGCGGTCAATCAGCCGCGCGAGGAGTTTGTTCACCCGGAATTTTCTTTCATTCGTCCACTGGCAGACGGAGTTCAAAAGCCGCCGCCGCCGCCGCCGAAGATAAGCGCTGGCGGTGATCCTTCCCGGTCCAGCGGGCGCAGGGAAAAGCTGCCGCAGGTCGGCGTCGTAGAAATCGGGATAGGTATCTTCATAGAGCTTGCGCTTGCGCGCGTAATAGGTCTTGAGCTTGAGGTTGAGACAGTCATACTCAGTTACCCGGTAATCCGGCAGATGCAGGGGCGGCTGCCCGGCGAGCGAGCGCATCAGTTCATCGACGTATTCGAGTTTTTGCAGCGCCTTCCAGCCAAGGTAACGCTTCCGCCAGTCGAGCCCGGGCGTGAGCCAGACCGCGAAGGTCTCGGCGAAATCTTCATCCGGATGACTCTGCGCATACCAATCGTCCAGATTCACCACATAACTCCGGCTGAACGGGCGCGGCTGATAGAAATCCGGCGTCTCTTCCCGCGAAGTGCGCCCGAAAGTCTGCTGCCACTTTTTCTTCCGCGGCAGTTGGTAGGCGTAGCTATAGGCATGCGCGGCCTCGTGTCGCATCAGTTTCATAAACCATTCCGGCGTTCCGCCCTCGACCTCCAGCATCATGGTCTGCTCCAGCGCGCGCAGGCGATCGTGAACCAGAAAAAAAGGAATAAAGATAGCCGGGATGCCCACCGGCACGAACCATTCGTCGCCGATCTGGCACGGGGGACGCAGCAACAATCCGCGGCCCGTGAGCTCATCGTAGAGTTGCCGGATGAGCGGTTCAAGCACCGTGCCCTCGAGTCGCAAGCCAAGTTTGGAAATGCGATGTTCGAGAAGTTCCTTGTCGTTCAAGGTTGTCCAATCAGCCGCTTCCATCGCGCGCACGGTAGCAGTGAGCGCGGGGCGCTGTCACGCCTTCGCCATGCGCGCAACGCCGCCAGCCTGGAAGCGCAGGTTGTAACCCATAACGCACGTTACAGACAAAACTCGACTTCAGCGGCGTCTCTTGTTTGAATCCAAACGCGCCTGACGGTGCATCTCAACCTTGCCAGTCGTATGCTTTTTGACCTTCGCTTCGCTCTCCGACAGCTATTGAAATCGCCCGGCTTCACCCTCCTGGCGGTCATTACTCTCACGCTCGGGATCGGGTTGAACACTGCGATCTTTAGCCTGGTCAACGATCTGTTTCTGCGCGGCCTTCCCTTCAAGGATCCGGGTCGCCTCGTCCATTTTTATGCCGGGGATAAAACCGCCGAGGCGATTGAGTGGCCGCTCTCGGCGCCGCGCTTTCAGCTTTATCGTGAAGGACAGACGATCTTTCGCGGGTTGGCGGCCGACAATCCCGTCGCCATGACGCTGACCGGACGCGGGGATCCCGTCCAGATCGTCGGCTTCCGGGTCACGGCAAATTACTTTGATGTCCTCGGGGTGCGGCCTGTTCGCGGGCGCAATTTTCTGCCTAACGAAGAGGAAGGCGCCGATGTCGCGCTCGTCTCGGAACATTTCTGGAAGAGCCGGCTGGGAGGCGATCCGAACGTCGTCGGGCGGAGCATCACACTGGACGGGGTCGCGCATACCATTGTGGGCGTGCTACCCAACATGCCGGTCTCGTGGGTCGGACCGAATGGCAATGAGGTTTGGACAACCAAGCCGTTCGTCCTCGCCGGATTCTCACATGAACGCATGATGCGCGGGACCGGCTTCCTGCGGGTGGTGGGCAGGCTCCGGCCTGGCCTGACGATCGAGCAGGCCAGGGCCGCGTTGCCAGCGCTCGAACAAAGCTATCGCAGCCAAAACCAGGGCCGGATCGACGCCAACCTGCGGACCATCATCACGCCATTACCGGAGGACGCGACCGGCAAATTGCGACCCGCTTTCGCGACTCTCTTCGGTGCGGTCAGCTTCGTCCTCCTTATCGCCTGCAGCAATGTGGCCAATCTTCTCCTCGTGCGCTTCAGCGGGCGGCGGCGCGAGATTGCTCTCCGCATCGCCTTGGGCGCCTCGCGCGGGAGCGTGCTGCGGCTCTTCGTTTTCGAAAGCCTGCTCGTCAGCGTGCTCGCGGGGTCGTTAGGCGCGATCCTCGCCTGGCGACTGATTCCGCTCGTCCCGAAAATCACGGCCAACTTTCTCCCGCTCGCATCCGGCAGCGCGAGTGTCTCGGTGCCTGTGCTCCTCTTCACTCTCGGCCTCTCGCTCCTCACCGGTTTGACGATGGGAATTTATCCCGCCTGGCAAAGCTCGCGCGCCGATCTGGTCGATGGACTTAAGGAAGGCGGCCGCGGGACGAGCGGCAGCCTGCGGCAACAGCGTTTCCGCAAAATCCTCGTCGGGGCGCAGGTCGCCCTTTCCGTCGCCTTGCTCGCCGGCGCGGCCTTGCTTATCACCAGTTTCGTCAGGCTAAGTCAGCAGCCGCTCGGCTTCCGTCCCGATCATCTCTGGGTTGCGTTCATCACTTTTCCGCAGGCGCGTTATCCCGATGAGTCTTCTCGTGCCCGGTTCGCTGACCAACTCCAAAACGCCGTGCGTGCGATTCCTGGTTTCCAAAACTCGGCGGTGAGCAGCGACGCTCCGCTCACCGGTGGAAACGGCGCGACCTTGTATGCGCGGCCCGATCGCAACGTGCCGCCGATTCCCGAGCGCGCCTCCGCGCCCTCCCACGACGTCATGCCGGGATATTTTCGCACCTGGGGAATTCCGATCCTGGCCGGACGCGACTTCGACCAACACGACCTTGCGGGTCAGCCGAACGTCGTCCTGATCAGTCAGGCGGGAGCGCACAAGGTTTTTGGCAACGAGAATCCGATTGGTCGCTCCCTTCTGGTCACAAGCAGCAGTGTGCCGGTGGAAATCATCGGCGTAGTCGGCGACGTCCGCTCCGGCAAAGTGGCCCAGCCTAACGACATGGAATTTTACCGGCCCTGGGTCCAGGAAAATTTTCCCTTCATGAGCATCGCGGTGCAGAGCCAGATGAAAACGGAAGCCGTTACCCACCTGGTGCAGCAGGCCTTGACCGGAATCGATCCATCGCTCGCGCTCGCCCAGCCGCAATCGATGGACGATGTCGTCGGGCTGGCGCTCGGGGAGGCGCGCCTCATGATGATGTTGCTCGGTGTTTTCGCGGGCGTGGCTTTGTTGCTTGCGACGGTCGGCATTTACGGCGCAGTCGCCTGCACGGTCGAGCAGCGCACCGGCGAGATTGGCGTGCGCATGGCGCTCGGCGCGCAAACCCTCGACGTCCTGCGCCTCGTCGTTGGCCAGGGAATGAAACCGGTTTTCTTTGGTTTGCTTACAGGCCTGGCCGCCGCACTCGCACTTGGGCGTCTGATCGCGACCCAGCTCTATCAGGTCTCAGAGCACAGTCCGCTCCTGCTCGGGGGAACCGTGGCGATCCTGGGTGCGGCCGCGCTCTTCGCCTGCCTCTTCCCCGCCCGCCGCGCGAGCCGGCTCAACCCGGTGATTGCACTCCGGACGGAATAAGCGTGGACATCCAACCCGATCTTGATTGTCGCCTGCGAGCGTTTTTTACCTTCCTTCCGGGCACTTTCGAGTGAGCTTGCCCCTTCCTCATGAAGGATTGTATTTTGCATGGAGCGGGTGAGTCTCACAGCGCACCCGCTCCAGTCCATGCCATCTAGCCGCCGCAGACAATTGCTGGCCGTTCCAATACCCGGCTTTTTCTCTCTCCTTCTTGCCGTTGCGTTGCAGGCACCCGCTGCAACGCCCGAGAAGATTCAACCTGCCACTACCCCGCGCCCAGCTATGCAAGGAGAAGCCTTCAAATATATCATTAGCTCTCCGAAACCCGAATATCCTTACGAAGCACGTGAACAGCGCCTTTCGGGCGCAGGTGTCGCCATCGTGAGGATCGACCGTGCGACTGGGACTGTCGTTCGCGTGGTTATGTATATCAGCACACGCCAGCCGATTCTGGATCGATCTACCGTGGAAGCCTTGTCTCGTTGGAAATTTCGCCCCGGGACACCGTTTAAGGCTGTCGAGATACCGATCACCTACACCATAGATGGCGGTGCATATGGTGTTGGATTTGTTACGAAAGAGTCCAACATGGACGACGTTCTCGCACGCTATCTCGGAAAAGGCACCGTCATTTCTGCACCTATCCCGCAATATCCCACCTCAAAGACATGGGACTTCAAGGAGGGCAGAGGAGTCTACGAGCTGCACGTCACTAAGTTCGGCACCGTGAGTGGCGTCCGGATACTCAAGCGAAGCGGAGACGAGACTTTCGATCGCCTGGCCAC
>JBOHXL010000167.1:0-33327 GCA_050736975.1 Chthoniobacterales bacterium
GACGAAGACGCCGCCGGGCCCGCCGGTCGAACTCCGAGTCGCGGAAGAGCAGGTTGAATCGGAACTAAAATCGGCCGGCTTCACCATCGTCTCTGCCGATAGCGAAATGTTGCCCTATCAGTACATCATCAAGGCGCGCTGATCGGTCGCGTGAATCAAACAGCGAACTGTAGCGGCGCTCAATCAGCGTCGGGCTTCTGTCGCAATTCGAGCGACGGTCACAGACCGCCGCTGCAGCAAAGGCTTGCGACGGGCTCGCAGACTAGCAAACCTGTTGGGTGTTTTCGTCGCCGCTGGCGCGCCGCACATAGACCCGCAACTTGTGGCGCGTCGCCTGCAATCGTTCCAGCAACGCCTGGGCGGCCCGTTCCATCATCGCGTAACCCAACGCTGGATCGCGCGCGAAGAGTTTTCTTAAATCCGCGACCCGCAAAACGCTCGCCGTCACGCGATCGATCGCGGTCGCGGTGAATTGCCACTTGTAAGGTTTCGACAGCCACGACCAGCCGAGCGCTTCGCCCGGCCCGATCTCCTGGATTTGCACCCGGCGCTGACGTGGCAGCTCATAGTCGAGACTGACACGACCCTTCTCGATCAGGAAAAATCGATCGGCCGTTTCCCGCTGCCGCAGGATCGTTTCGCCCGGCTTGTATTGCACCCGCGTCGCGATTCTCACGAGCGCCGCAATCTCATCGAGCGAGAGGCCCTTGAGGAACGGCTGGGATTTTGGTTCGCTCGCCATAAGTCGCTACATTTAAACAGCCATGCCGCATTACAGGCAACCCATGAATACCGGATCTGCCGCCGACACTGCTGCGCCTAACGGATTGATTGCGCCTTTATGATTCATGAGGTCAAAGCGCGGAAGGTCGGAAAGCGCGCGTCGCAACGGATCGAGATCTTCGTCGACAAGATCGAGCAGCTCTTTAACTCGATGGATCCGTCGCCGTTTCACGAGAAGGACCTCGATCACGACGCGGAGGAGTTCATCGTCAGTTGGGCGCGGGAATATCCGCGGAGCGATCGCCTGATGCTCATCGTGCATGTCAATCAGTCCTCGACAGGATTTTCGCAGGAGCTGGTGGAAGAGGCGGTGCGCAATTACTTTGCCTACCGCGCACGACTCAACGCGATGGAGTTCAAGCGGCTCCTGAAACAAGGGCGCACCAGCCTGGTCATCGGACTGCTTTTTCTCGCCGCCTGTTTCCTGCTCCGGGAAGTGCTGCTGCGCCAGGCCGACGAAGCCCTTTTTCGCTTCCTGCGCGAGAGCCTGACGATCGCCGGCTGGGTCGCGATGTGGCGGCCGATGCAGATCTTTCTCTATGACTGGTGGCCGTTGCGGCACCTCGGCAAGATTTATGAAAGACTCAGCCGCATGCCGGTTGAGCTGAGGTTGAAGAAAGGCAGTGTACAGTCGGCGTGAAATCCGTGGCCGTGAAGTTTGTCGTCATTAGCGCGCTGGTTGGCCTAACGAGCGTCTTGCTTCACGCCGATACGGCTCTTTTGCGGGCGGGCGAGTTCACCTGGAACCCCGAGTTCTCCACCCGGGGTCCGCTCGTCATCATCATCAGCTTGCGCGAGCAGCCACTGAGCGCCTATCGCAACGGGATTCGCATCGCGCGCTCCAGCATCAGCAGCGGGAGAAAAGGGCGGAGCACACCGGCCGGCGTCTTCACGATTCTGGAAAAGGAGGTGACGCATTATTCGAACAAGTATGATCACGCGCCGATGCCCTATATGCAGCGACTGACCTGGCAGGGGATCGCGCTGCATGGCGGCGATCTGCCGGGTTATCCGGCGAGCCACGGCTGCATCCGGTTGCCGAAGACTTTTGCCAGGCTGCTCTACTCGATCACGACGCGCGGCACGACCGTGATGGTGATGCGAGAAAGCGCCGGAGCCGACCCTGACCGCCCGCCCCGGAATGATTTGGTGGCCGCAGGAGGCCGGCGCATTACGGCCGATCAAGGGCGCCTATGAATGGGCGCCGGAGCGAAGTCGGGAAGGCCCGATCACCATCCTGGCAAGCGCGGCTGACAAGAGAGTTTACGTTTATCAAAATGGAGCGCCGATCGGGCGCGCCGTACTAGCGATTGACGACCCGAAACGCCCGCTCGGCAGCCACGTCTTCACCATGCTCTCCGGGTTGAGCAAAGAGCCGAGCGCGTTTGTCCGTGGCCGGCCCGCGCATCAATGGATGGCAGTGGAGACGGAAGGGAACACGACACTGCATGATCTGGGGCAGCGGGTGCGCGTCCCGCCGGAATTCGCGGAGAAGGTTTACGACGTGCTTACTCCAGGCACGACCATCGTGGTGACGGACGCTCCCGCATTGCCGGCAACCTCCGCATCGCGCAATGTGCCGCTGATGGAAGAGGAACAGAAATAGCGGACGCAGTTTTTCGTTAGGGGAAGCTCCTGCCAAACGACTGAAAGAGATATCCGGCGCGCAACTGCGACAGCCGCGCACCGGACTCTCCACTTGTCTAATCCACTTTCACCTCGATCGCTTTTGGTTTGGCGACCGGATTTTTTGGCAGGTGCACCCGGAGCACACCCTCCTTGAACTCCGCCGCCACCTTTGTGCCGTCGGCGTCTTCCGGCAGCGCGAAGCTGCGCTGGAACGTGCCGTAGCTGCGTTCGATGCGATGGAACTTCTTGTTCTTTTCTTCCTTCTCCGTCTTGCGTTCGCCCGAGACCGTCAGGACGCCGTTTTCGACGTTCACCTTGATCTCGTTCTTCTTCATCTCCGGCAGGTCGGCCTTGATGAGGTATTCCTTGTCGTCCTCTGTGATGTCGACCTGCGGGGACCAGTCGGCCAGTTTCAGGCCGCCGTCTCCGTCACCGAATCTCGGAAACCTTCCACCCAAGAAGCTGCCGAGGCGGTTTTGCACCTCGTCCAGCTCGCGGAAGGGATTCCACATGGTTAGTTGACTCATACTTCTCCTTCCTTTCCTTCCCCAGCAAACGTGGATGGCCGAATGGCGCTCTCCGTTGTTTGTCGAAGTCTGTTCAGATTTTGCTTCGAAATCTGTGGGCGAATCGGCCGCCTGGCTCTTTCTAACCCCGCGGCTCCGTTCCCAGGACGACACGCACCTCGTGAGGTTGGGCGTCGTCACGCAAATTCACCAGTTTGTCGGCGATCGCGGTTCCATCCAGTTCCACCAGGACGACGCCGCGGGAACAGTGGTCGGGGTTCTCGACCGCAACGTGATAAAGCGTGTTCCGGTAACGGTAGTGTAAACGAAATCCCGCCCAATCCTTCGGGATGACGGGATTGATCGCGAGCGTGTCGCCCCGGCGTTGAAAGCCGAGAACTTCCTCGAGCCAGACACGATATGTCCAAGCCGCCGAGCCGGTGTACCAGGTCCAGCCGCCACGGCCGACATGGCCGGCCAACGAGTAAACATCGCCCGCCATGACGTAGGGCTCGACCTTGTAGCGCTCGCACTTTTCTTTCACCCGGGCGCATTCGACCGGGTTCAGCATCCGCAGAAGCCGGACGGCTTTGTCGCCCTCGCCGCGCCGGGCGAAAGCCATCGGGACCCAGGTCGCGCCATGTGTGTATTGGCCGCCATTTTCCCGCACCCCGGGCGGATAACCCTTGATGTAGCCAACGTCGGCCGAGGTCTTGTCGAACGGCGGAGTAAAAAGCAGAATCAGGTCACCGTCTTCGCGCACGAGATTTTCTTCGAGCGAGCGCAGTGCGATCCCGACGCGATCCGGATCGCCGCCGCCGGCAATCGCGGCCCAGCTTTGCGGGAGCGAATCGATCCGGGCTTCGCTGCATTCCTTCGATCCAAGCGGGGCGCCATCGTCAAAATATCCACGCCGATACCAGGCTCCGTCCCACGCCTGGAGGTCGATCGTTTTCGTGAGTTGAGCGGCGCGGGCGCGGCACGATTTCGCTTCCGCTTCCTCTCCGCGCAGGTCGAGCAATTCGGCGAAATCGCGGAGCACACAGACCTCAAACCAGGCGAGCCAGACACTCTCGCCTTTACCGCCGATCCCGACGCGGTTGAGGCCGTCATTCCAATCGCCGCTTCCGATTAGCGGCAGCCCGTGCGGACCGGCTGTCGCGGCTCGCGCTATGGCGCGCCGGCCGTGTTCGAGCAGCGAAGCCTGCGTCTTGGAAACCGCCGGGATGGAAAGGCTCTCGGTTTGTTCTTCCTCGAGCGGTTTGGCTTCGAGGAACGAAACCATCTGATCGAGAATGGCCTCGTCGCCGGTCGCGCGGACGTAATGCGCGGTGACGAAGGGAAGCCAGAGAAGATCGTCACTGATCCGGGTGCGGACGCCGGCGCCGGACTCGGGATGCCACCAGTGCTGGACATCGCCTTCGACAAATTGGCGGCGGGCGGCGCGCAGGATTTGGGCGCGCGCGATGTCGGGCGCGGCGTGCACCAGGGCCATGACATCCTGCAATTGGTCGCGGAATCCGTAGGCGCCGCTCGATTGATAAAGCGCAGAACGACCCCAGACACGGCAACTGAGCGTCTGGTAAAGCAGCCAGCGATTGAGCAGAAGATTCGTGGAAAGCTCGGGCGTTTCCACCTCGATCGTTCCCAGGAGTCGGTCCCACCAGCGGCATGTTTCCTCGAAGGCGGCTCCAACATTTTCCGGATCGCGAAATCGGTTCACGAGGGCGCGCGCTTTTTCTTCGTTCGCCGTCTGCCCGAGGAGAAACGTCATCTCCGCGGTTTGCCCGGGATCGATCTCGACCGCGAGCTGCAGGGCGACGCAGGGATCCAAGCCCGCGCCAGTGTCGCCGGTCAGTCGTTCGTGCTCCATTGCGACCGGATCGCGCAGCGAGCGGTTGCGCCCGATGAAGGCGGCCCGATCGCCGGTGAAGGAAGCCGGCGGCGGTGTGGAAGTGGCAAAGGTGATGCGATCGCAAAAGTCCGGGTCGTATGAATTGCGGGCAAACAGAGTCTGGCTTTGTAAATCCCACTTTGTCGCGACGTGCAGGCTGGTTTCCTCCCGGTCCGTTCCGAGAACCAGAGCGGCGTAGGAGGTGACCGTCAGCCTTCGCCGGCGCGATGAGTTGTTACGCAGACGCAGCCGCTGCAGCCGTAGCGGAAAACCGCCGGAGTCATTGACCGGGACGAAGCTGAGGAGCGTTTGTTCGATCGCGTGGCTGTTGTGCTCGAACTTGGTGTAACCCTGTCCATGCCGCGCGCGATAAGCGTCCTTCTCCCGGATCGGCTGCGACGTGGGCGACCAGACCGCGCCGATCTCATCGTCTCTTATATATATAGCGGTACCGGGGGGATCGGAGATCGGGTCGTTCGACCATGGTGTGAGACGGTCGTCCTGACTGTTGCTGCCCCAGACGCATTCGGAGCCGGCCTCCGAGATCAAGGCGCCGAAATCCGGGTTGGCCATGATGTTAACCCAAGGGAGCGGCGTTTGCCGGCCGGGCCCGAGATAGATGACGTATTCTTTTCCGTCCGCAGTAAAGCCGCCGAAGTCGTTAAAGTATTTCAGTTCCATGAAAGGGAGGGGCGCAGAGGGCTCTTCATGAGATTGCTGGCCGGGCTGGAGACGTCGCGGCTTCGTGGCCACCGGCGCGGACGCGGCCAGTTGCTGTCGGAGGGTGCCACGAGCCGCGATCAAGACCATCCGCGCCGCGGCCTGGATGACGATCAATTCTTCCTTCGACATCTTGTTGGCGGAACGCAGATAAACGCCACCGGGTTGATCCACGCCAGTCAAGTACGACTGCGCTTCGGTGAGCCGGCGCAGACTGCTGATCAACGGGTCGTCATAGCTCCCCGCTTCCTCACTGACGAGCACGAGATCGGTCTTCAATCCGCGCAAAGACCAAAACGCATGTGCGCTCAAAATTTCGCGCACGACCTCGATGTCGCGGAGATGAGCGATCATGACGACGACAATCGGCAGGTCGCCGGAAATGCCCTGCCGCCAGAGTGCGCGTTGACCTTCCCCGCGCCGTCCGAGTCGAATTGGCGGCGGCCGCAGTTGGGCCTGGGGGAAGAGGACATGGGAAGCGAGTTGTTGAAACGTCTGCACGTTGCCCGGACGGATGTGCAACCGGCGCATCTCGAGCTGGGCATGAGTCCAGGCGGTCTCGAAAGCGCGTGCGCAGGTGTGAAACTCCGAGTAACGCTCGACCAAACCGATAATCGCTTCCCGCGTCTCCGCCACCAGAGTGACGAGCGCAAACTGCCACCGCTCGTTAGGCCGGATCGTGACCCGGCGGCGCAGACTGAAGATCGGGTCGAGCACCGTGCCGACCTGTTGCGTCAGGCTCCGCCCCAAGGCCTCGGGATTTGCCGGGGTCCGGCCGCGGCCGAGAAATTGGGCGCGGTCGGTTTCGAACTCGATCGCATCGTTTTCCCCGTCGCCGGCAACCTCGGGCACCATCAGGTGAGCGACCCAGATAGGCTTTTCCTCGGGAGCACGGAGACGGCGCCGGGCGAGGAGCGCTTCGCAATCCGGAAGCCATTCTGTCTCGATGAAAAGCTTGCTGAAGGCGGGATGCGCGCGATCGGCTTTGTGCGGCGCGAGCGCGAGCTCGAGGTAAGTGGTCAACTCCAGCCGGCACGATTTGCGCGAAGTATTGACCAAAGTGACGCGGCGGACCTCGGCGTCGTCCTCGGCCGAGATCACGATTTCGGTGGAGGTTTCGCACGGACCGCTCCGACGCCGGAATTCGGCCTTGTGCGGCGTGAAGCTCCAGGTGTAACGGCGTTCGGGGCTGCGCACCGGTTGATGGGTGTTGCTCCAGATCGTTCCGCCTTCCAAATCCTTGAAGTAACAAACCGTGCCCGGCACATCGCAGGTCGTGTCGGCGCGCCAGCGGGTTACATCCTGGTCGAGCCAGCGGAGGTAACCGCCGCCGGAGTTAGTCACCATGGTGGAGCAGGTGCCATTGGAGAGCAGGTGGATGCGCGGGGTGGCGATGTCGGGTGTCGCCACCACCACGCCGGCATCGAGGCCCGGCGTCGCCCGGAGGAGCGGACGCTCTTCGCGCATTTCGCTCGTGGTCGGCAAAATCTGTTCCGGGATGTGCTCGTAGAGTAGCGGCTCCGTGGCCCGGACACGTGGGTCACGATGGAAACGCTCCCGCATGGCGTTGCCATTTAGCACATTGTCGAAGGCCATGAGCGACATCCCCTGGTGATGCACCATGTAGCAATGGATGATGATCCCGGCCGCGCCGCCAGGTTCGGTCCGCCGCGAATAATCGATCGCCTCGTAGTAGCCGTATTCGCCGAGGAGGGAAGAATCGCCCAAAGTGGCGAGCCGGCGCAGGTTCCTTGTTGCGGCGGCGGGCTCCAAGCCAAGGGCGAGCGCCGCGGCATAAGGCGCGACGACCAGTTCGCGGCCCTGGCCGCGCTTCAAGGCCAGCGCCGGCACGCCAAAAGCGCGATATTGATAAACGTTATTCCGGTCGAGCGCACTGAAGGCCGATTCCGAGACGCCCCACGGCACCTTGTTTTGCTCGGCATACGCGATCTGGCAACGGACCGCATCGTGACAGCCGCGATCGAGGAGCGAGTTCTCCTGCGTCTGAGTGAAGAGGAGCGGCATCAGGTATTCGAACATCGTCCCGGTCCAGGAAAGGAGCGGCAGCCGTCCGTAGGCGGCGCCAAAAGGCCGGCCCAAAGCCCACCAGTGTTCCACCGGCACTTCGCCGCGCGCGATCGCCAAAAGACTCGTTAGGCGCGCTTCGCTCGCGAGCAGGTCGTAGAATGAGGTGTCGAGCCGGCGTTCCGCCACCTGGTAGCCGATGGCAAAGATCCGGCGTTCCTCGTCGTAGAGGAAGCGCAGTCCCATGCCGTCTTCGAGTTCCTGGCTCTGGTCCAAAAGTTGGTTCAGGCGCGCGAGCTCTTCCGCGGCTCTTGCGCGCGCCTGCTCGATCTCGGTCACGAGACGGTCGAGCCATTCCCGCACCGCCTGGGTAATTTCCATTTGCTCGCGCCGTCCATAAAGTGCGAGCAGGGAAGCCAGCCCTGCAATTCCATCGCCGGCAAGGTGGCGCAGTGAGTACGTGGCGGCGAGCGCCTCGCGGCGGAACTCGTGGACCGCTTCGCCTAACGACACCAACTGCGCCGGCGGCGTCATCAGGATTTCCACCGGCCGAAGATATTTGTCGATCACGGCATTCCAGTCCGTCACCTGGCGCGCGACCTGGCGTGCCCAGTAGGCGCGCGGGTCGGTTTCCGACTCGCCGATGCCATGCACCAGATCCTGCGCGAACGTGGGCGCCGCGCGGAGGCGGGTGATAATTTCCTCCAGATTCGCCGGTTGACCTGCCGCCAATTTTTCCAACTGGAGCAACGCCGCCGGGCAATCAGTTTCCTTACGCGCGGACCTGATTTGCCTGAGCACGCCGAGTGTATCCGCCAACCCGCGCAAGGCTCTCCCGTCAAGAAGCGGACGGGTGGCCAACTCGTAACAGCTGCTCTCGAAAGTCCAGAGGCTGGCGAGCAGGTTGCCGCTGTCCACGGTCGAGACATAGCGCGGATGCAATGGCTCGAGACTCGTCAGGTCGTACCAATTGAAGAGATGACCTTCGAAACGCTCGAGCCGACCCAGCGTCTCGAGCGTGCCGAGGTTGCGCGTCACCAGGTCGTCGCTGGTGATGTAGCCAAAATCATTTGCCGCCACCGTCGCCAGCATCCAGAGACCGATGTTGGTCGGGGACGTGCGCAGAAAAATTTCCCGCTTGGGGGTTTCCTGAACATTGTCCGGCGGGAGCCAGGAAGTTTGCGGGCCGACAAATTCATCGAAATATCGCCAGGTGCGACGTGCGACGGTGCGGAGAAAGCGGCGATCATCCGGCGTCAAAATTCCGCCGCGCCAGCTTTTCGCCGGGCGGTTGATGAGGATGACGGCGATTGGGAAAAACGCCCACAGGATCAGGAATGGACTCATGGCCCAAAGGGCCGATGTTCCGCGCACCAGCGCCGCGACAAAGAGTAGCGCGGAGGCCGCCGGGATCCAAAGCCGGTGGACAATGAACTGTCGTTGCCGATTTCTTGCGCGCTGGTGGGTCTGTTGCGCGGTTTCCCATTCCAGGAGCAAGCGGCGCGAGACGCTTCGTCGATACGCAACGCGAACGATCGCATTGAGCGCCATGCCCGCGTAATCCAGCAGGAAGATGACTGCGAAAACGGAGCGTACTAGGCGATCGCGCGGCTCGCGCCAGAACCTCGTTCCGGGCGGGGGCGGATGCAGCAACAAGCCGAGGACGGAGTTCAGGGCCGGCCAGAGCATGAGGCCCCCGATCATCACGCTCCAGAGCTTCGGCGCGGGTGTGAAGAGCCAGCCCGCGAAAAGGAGAGCGATGGTCGCGGGCGGCACCAGGCTGCGGCGAAGATTGTCGAAAATTTTCCAGCGGCTAAATGCGGAGAGCGGATTGGGTTCGCTCCCGCCAGCGCCGGAAGGCACGCGCGGTTTCAGCCAATCGATGATCTGCCAGTCGCCGCGGATCCAGCGGTGCTGCCGATGCCACCACGCGATGTAGTTGTGGGGAAAGCTGTCCAGCAACTCAATGTCGGTCGCGAGCCCGACGCGGACATGGCTGCCCTCCAGCAAATCGTGGCTGAGCAAGTGCGCGGTTGGAAATCGCCCGGAGAGGAGCCGGTGAAAGGTCCGCAGGTCATAAATGCCTTTGCCGTGATAGCTGCCTTCGCCGGTCAAATCCTGGTAAACATCGGAGACCGCGTGGGTGTAGGGATCGATTCCGCGCTGGTTGGCAAAAATGCGCGAGAACCATGTCGCGGTAGCGCTCGGCAGGGTCGTACTCACGCTCGGTTGAATAATCGTGTAGCCGCGGACAACCCGGCGGTTGTCGGACGAAAGGCGCGCCTGATTGAGCGGATGGGCCAGCGTTTCGATCAACCGCCGCCCCGTTTCGCGGAGGAGTTGCGTATCGGCATCCAGCGTGATGACAAAGCGGATGCCTTCGAGTTGCGCGCGATCGCCCGCACGGAGAAAACCCTCCAACTCAGGCGCGGATTCGCCGACGAGGAAGCCATTGAGCTGCTCGAGCTTGCCACGTTTGCGCTCCCATCCGATCCAGTGTTGCTCGCTCTCGCTCCACAACCGTCCGCGATGAAAAAGAAAGAAGCGCCCCGCGCCATGCCGCTGATTCAATTGCTCGATGCCGCGGACCGCAATGTCGAGATCCTCCGCGTCTTCCGGCATAACCTGCTGAGGGGCATCGGCAAAATCGCTCAGCAGCGCAAAGCGCAGGTTTGCATCCGCATTACCAAGGTAACGAATTTCCAGGCGGTTCACTTCATTTTCGATCGCCGCTGGTGTGCTCAACAACATCGGCACCACCACGAGGGTGCGGCAATCATCCGGGATGCCTTCCTCTTCGAACGACATTTTCGCCAGGACCCGCGGCCGCAGGACCGAGGTTACAAAATAGTTCACCGCCAGCACCGCCAGTTCGCTCGCAGGCACCATGAGAAGGAAGCCGAGCAACCCGAACATTAGTCCATGGACCGAGCGCGCGATGAAAAGAAGCGGAAGCGCGATCGTCACGCTTGTGAGCACGAGGACGCTCCCGAAATATGAGCCGGCGGCGTGTCTGCAGATCGCGCGACGCAACCGTTCCGCCAGAGGCACGCGCGCCTTCATCGCCTGCTCGAGCGCCGGCCGGCCGGCGTCGATCAGGTAATAACCGACGTGGCGCGCGACTTCGTCCTCGGCCGCTTTCGCCAGGGTCAGGGCGGCATCGATGATTTCCCGTTCCGATCGCTTCGACCAACAGGCGATTTCCGCCACCACGCTTCGGCAACGATCGCGCGTTTCGAAATCGGTCCGGATATAAACGCCGGCCGGATCAGCCCCCAGTTCGCTTTCCGCACAGCTGGTCGATTCGAACAGTTCGCGCCATTCGATCTGGGCAAGGCGACGGCAACTGTTGATCAAATTGGCCAGCGTAGTCTGCTGTACCGTCTGGCGCAGGTGCTCCTGCTGCATCACTTCGTGCAGAGGCGCGCGGAGAAAGCGTTCCAGCCAGCCCGTCACGATCGGGAGCGCTGCCGCTTCGTCGTAGAGATGCGCCACCAGCTCATTGCCAAAATGCGCGCTCGGCTCGGGCTCTTCCTCCACCAGTTCCTCCATCATCCTGAGCAGGCGCGCTGGACTGTGCCGCGCGGCCGCGATTAGCCGGTTTGCCCAAAAGTCCGCCGCTTCACTTTCGCCCTGCTGTTGCTCCACCTGGATCGCGAGCTGGCGCAGACATTCGACCAGGCGCAGGCGCAACATCAGAGGGACGGCCCAGAGTTCCGCGATATCGAGCGGCGCGACCTCCTGGAAAGCGTCGAGAAATTTTCGGATGATCTCCCGGTCCAGGGCACCACCGCTTTCCGCCACCATTTCCGAGGCGAGATGGTAAACGCGTGGGAGCCCCGCCGCCGATCCGCTCGCGATGAGCGGGAGCTTTCCATAAGATTCACGCGGGAGACTCCGCCGCAGATCAGTCACCTGTTCCCGGATGAGGTAGGCGTTGTCGAGCAACCACTCCGCCGAAAGGGCAAAGGTCTGGTGCACTTCAGTCGACATCGTGAGACTGGCGTTCGCCCATTGCAGCGCCCGTTCGATCTCATGCAACCGACGCCCGAAAGATGGCCCACTTGCCTTCGCTCCCCGGTTTACCGTGATCGAGCGCGCGAGGCGCGCGGCATTTTCCGCAATGCGTTGACTCGAAGGCCGCTCCGGCCAGAGTGGTTGCCTGGTTGACTCGGAGGGAAAAGGTGGCGGCGACCGAAAAGCGAATGTCACCGGTGCCTCGGCTTGCACATCCCGCAGAATCGCCAGCGCGCGGGGCGTTTCGTCGGCGCTGACTTCGGCGACGATGGCCGTTTCGTCCGGCAGGATCGTGTTTCTGCACCAGGTCAGACTCGCGTCATCGACATGCTGCCGGAACAGTCGGACGCAAATCCATCCGGTGAGAGCGCCCGCGAGCGCGAAAGCAAAAAGAAGCAGGGCCGTTTCAACGGGACCGAAGCCGATCAGCATCCCATGCCGCCAGACAACGAATGCGCCCAGGGCTCCGCCGAGGACCGAACCGGCGGCCGCTCCACCCATCGCCAAAGTCGCACGCCTTTCGACCCGCGGCCGGCCCTTTGCCACTGCCGAGACGACGGCGGCGCGGTGAAACCGGTCACGGTGGAGATTCTTCAACACCGCCCGACCGATCTCCGGGCTTTGGAAAAGGCCGACCACCAAAACGCGATCGCCATCTTTTCTCCGTAATCTCATTTCGACATTGCCTCGATGAATAGCCTTCTGAGTATCGACCCGATCGGTCAACTCTGGCCGTAGCATAATATCGGCAAGCCGCCCAAGGACTGATCCAACCAAGAAATGCCGAGTGTTTCCCAACTCCAGCTCAGCAATATTGCGGCACTTGGCGATCCTTTATTTTTATGAGCCCTGGTCCCGAACCGCCGTCAGTTGTGGCAAAAAAATCATCCCGCGACTCGATTCAACTGGCCGCCTCATTTTCCGCAATCGACTTCGCCTGACGAATATCGTCGTCTCGCTCGTTCGGCATCTCGGCGGAGACGGAGACTGCGGCGGCGGCCCGGGCGAAAGGCTGATTGTGGTCAGCGCCGGAGCCGATGTGGACATGATCATCAGCTCGACGCATGGTTATACCAGTTTGCGTCATGCTCTTCTTGGCGGCGTGGCGGAGGAACTGGCGCGCGCGAGGCGAGTTGTCCCGTGCTGATCGTGTCTGGTCGTCTGCGGCCGGGAACGTCAGACGCGCCCGAAGGTTGACCGATGAATGAAGCAGCCGCGCGCTATTACCAAAGTGCGGAGGTGCGGGCGCGGATCCGAGATTTTCTCGGCTATAATTCGTTAGGCGAACCAACCTGTCGCTACCTGGCGAAAGGAGAAACCACCGAGTTGCATCTGCACGAGCGACATCCGGTGAGTGATCTCGATGCGCTCTTCGACGAAGGAACCGAGATCGCGCGCTCCCTCTGGGATGCGACCTCCCTTGTTGCCGATCTCGATGTCGAATACGTCAACTTCGATCGACCGGCCGAGGCCTTTCTAAATCCTGGGCGCGCTTTTGACCTGCAAGGGCCGGTCGAGCAAACGATCGGGCGGTTGCTCGCCGGCTACGGTATCCGGCCGCTCCATCTGCTGAGCGGGCGCGGCCATCACTTCATCTGGCAAATCGACCAGAATGCTCCCGCCTTTCGTCGCCTGACAGACCTGGGAAATGCTCCGACCAGTTTGTGGCGGACGACGGCCAGGCAAAGATCCCCGGAGGGCGAAGCCGCTTCGCTACAACTGGCGCGAGCTTTTGCCGGGCTCGGCCAGGTCATGGAATTCCTGGCCGACCGGGTGAAGGAAATTGCGGCCCGCGCCAGCAAAATTCCGGTCGAGCTGACCGCGGTCGAAGTCGGGCCATCCGATCGCGGCCGCGAAATGGTTTCGCTCGACATCTCGGAATACGGGGATCCGCTTCCGGCCCGCATGGTGCGGGTGCCGTTCAGCGTTTATCTCAAACCGTGGCAGCAACGCGGCTTGATCGCAGATGAGGTGCTCGCCGAAATAAGGCCGCTCTTTGTCATTCCGTTGGGCGCGCTGGAGATGGGTGAAGCCTTGTCGATCATGCGTTCGGACGAGCGGGCGGCGCGGCTCGCGGTCGCGGCCGAAACGCGAATCCCGGATGCGAGCGGCGAGATGGAACGGCTGATCGACGACTACCAGGCTTCATCGTTAGGCAAATTCCACGCCGATTTTTACTCGCAGGAGCACGAGCCGCCGGAACGATGGCCCGAGACCTACGATCGTGTGCCGCTCGAAGTCTGGCCGGCCTGTGGCCGGATCATCGTCGAGCAGCCTAACGACCTCCTCCTTCGCCCGGCCTGTATTCGCTTCGTCGTCCGCATCCTGCTCGCGCTCGGCTGGCATCCGCGTCATATCGCCGGTTTCATTCGTTCCAGGTACGAACGCGATTTTGGCTGGACCCAGTTCACCGATTGCGATCCGGCGGCGCGCGCCGATTTCTACGTGCGCGTTTTTGCCGGTCTCTTCGCCACCGGACGGGATGACCTGGTGGACTTCAATTGCACTTCGGCGCAGGAACAGGGAATCTGTTTTTTGACCGAGTGCCACGACAACCTGCTCCGCTTCAAGGAAGCGGCGCTTTTCCGGAGAGGACATGACAAACTGGCCCATCGGCCTTTCAACCGGCTGCTTTTACCAACAGAACATTCTTGATTGCCTGCCGAGCATTTGCGCGAGCGGCTTCAGCATGATCGAGGTCTGCTCCTGGCCAGCGCATCTCGATTACCACGATCAAGCCGCAGTCCGGCGGGCCGCCGCGCGCATCCATGAGCTGGGGATGGAGGCATATTCTTTTCACGCCCCGTTCTCCGATCAGATCGACATCGCGTCGCGAGACGCGACCCAGCGCTCCAGCGCGCTCTCCGAAATTCTGAGCGCGGCCGAGGCGGCATCGCTGCTCAAGGTCCACTACTTTGTCATTCACCCCGGCCCGGAGTTGCCGGGCCAGATAAGCGCGGAGGAACGTTTGGCCCGGATGGAAAATGTGGTCGCTTCCTTGAGCGCGGTCGCGGCGCGCTGCCGCGAACTCGGCATCATGTGCGTGCTCGAGAACAAGCTGCCGCATCTTCTTTTCGGAAACACCAGCGACATTCTCTGGATCCTCGACGCTATCAATACGACGGAGATTGGCGCCTGCCTCGACACCGGCCACGCTACCATCGCGGGCGATATTTCCATCCTCGTGCACAAACTCGCCAGCCACCTCAAGGTGATTCACGCGCATGATAACGACGGCCACTTCGACGAACATCGCACCCCGGGCGATGGCGTGATTGCTTGGGAAAAATTGCTGCGCGACCTGGTGCAGATACAATTCCACGGCGCCTTCATTCTTGAGCTGAGCGCCGAAGCCGAGGTCGAGACGACCCTGGCCAAGGCCCGCCGCGGCCGGCAGTTCCTCCGCGCCTTATCCAGAGGAATCGCGCTCGCCTCAACCTGACCTTTGCCTGGCGAACACGCGATGACACACACCGATCCGGTTTGCGGAATGAAAGTTGAGCCGAACTCGGCCGCCGGCACGAGCACCTACGCGGGCGCGCCGTATTATTTCTGCTCGCCCGGTTGCAAACAAAAGTTCGACGCGGATCCGGCGCAATTTCTCGATGCGCCGCGGGACGAGGTTGCCGCGGCACCTCTGCCAGGCGCGATCTACACTTGCCCGATGCATCCCGAGATCGAGCAGGATCATCCGGGCGCTTGCCCGATCTGCGGCATGGCGCTCGAGCCGAAAGAAATGGGCGCTGCGACGGAGGATAACGTGGAGTTGAAAGACATGACGCGGCGATTCTGGATCGCGGTCGTGCTGGCGTTGCCAGTTTTCCTGCTCGCCATGTCGCATCTCATGCCGGGCGCGCCGGCCTGGATGTCGAGCGACACGTCGCGCTGGATTCAGTTCTTCCTCAGCACGCCAACCGTGCTCTGGGCGGGCGCGCCGTTTTTCCAGCGTGGCTGGCGTTCCTTGCGCACGGGTCACCTCAACATGTTTACGCTCATCGCGATGGGCGTAGGCGTGGCCTATTTCTACAGCGCGGTCGCGATGCTCTGGCCCGGAATCTTTCCGCCCTCCTTCCGGGAGCACGGCAAGATCGGCGTTTACTTTGAGGCCGCGGCCATGATCACGGTGCTCGTGTTGCTCGGGCAGATGCTCGAGTTGCGCGCCCGCCATCGCACGGGCAGCGCAGTGCGGGCGTTGCTCGATCTCGCGCCCGCCACCGCGCATCTCATATGTCACGGCGACAGTAAGGATGTGCCGCTGAGCGAGGTAGAAGTGGGCGATGAACTGCGGGTGCGGCCCGGCGAGAAAGTGCCGGTCGATGGCGTGGTGCTCGATGGCCTGACGAACATCGACGAATCGATGATCACCGGCGAAGCGATGCCGGTCGCGAAACGCGCCGGTGACAGTCTGACCGGCGGAACCGTTAACACCACCGGCAGCTTTCTTATGCGCGCGGAACGCGTCGGCGGGGCGACCCTGCTCGCGCAGATCGTCCACATGGTCTCGGAAGCGCAGCGCAGCCGGGCGCCGATCCAGAGCGTGACCGACAAAGTTGCCGGCTATTTCGTTCCCGCGGTGCTGGCGGCGGCGGCCATCACGTTCGCAGTCTGGGCCTGGGCCGGGCCCGAGCCGCGGTTCGCGTATGCCATCGTCAACGCGGTCGCGGTCCTCATCATCGCGTGTCCCTGCGCACTCGGCCTTGCCACGCCGATGTCGATCATGGTCGGAGTCGGCCGGGGCGCGGCCGCGGGCGTTTTGATTAAGGATGCTGCCGCCATCGAACGCATGGAGAAGGTCACGACGATCGTGGTCGATAAAACGGGCACGCTGACCGAAGGCCGGCCGCGCCTAACGAGCATGATTCCCGCGGAAGACATGGATGAAAATGAGCTGCTCAGCGCAGCCGCGAGCGTCGAACAACAAAGCGAGCATCCGTTGGCTACGGCGATCCTGGCCGCGGCCAAGGAAAAGAATTTGCCGATCGAATCGATCGCTGAGTTCAGCTCCGTCACCGGTGGCGGCGTGAGCGGAAAAACCGCGCGTGCTCAGGTCCTGGCGGGCAGTTCGCAGTTCTTGCGCGAGCGAAATGTCTCCGGCCTCGAATCGCTCGAAGCCGCCGCGGAAAAATTTCAGACCGAAGCGCAAAGCGCAATTTTCGTCGCCCTCAATCAGCGTGCCGCTGGCGTCTTGCTGGTAAGCGATCCGATCAAGCCGACGACCAGCGCCGCGATTCGCGAATTGCATGGGCGCGGTTTGAAAATCGTGATGCTGACCGGCGACAACCAGCGGACCGCCAATGCAGTTGCGCGCGAAATCGGAATCGATCGGGTCGAAGCGGAGTTGGCTCCGGACGACAAGAGCGAGGTCGTCAGGCGGTTGCGGGACGAGCACGAAATCGTGGCGATGGCGGGCGACTGGATCAACGACGCGCCTGCGCTCGCCGCCGCGGATGTCGGCATTGCGATGGCGACCGGCACCGACATTGCGATCGAGAGCGCCGGAGTCACACTTCTGCGCGGCGATCTGGACGGGATCGTGAAAATTGTCACACTGAGCCGCGCGACCATGCGCAACATTCGGCAGAATCTGTTTTTCGCTTTCGCCTATAACACACTAGGCATCCCGATTGCGGCCGGTGTTTTGTACCCGTTCTTCGGCCTTCTGCTCAGCCCGATCATCGCCGGTGCAGCGATGAGCTTCAGTTCCGTCTCCGTCATCGCCAACGCGCTGCGTATGCGCCACATTTCGCTTTAGCGCGTTTGGTGAAACCTCGATGAACAAAACTCTGCTCTGCGTCGTCGGAATCGCGACTCTGACCTCTCTTCGGGCCGCCCAGCCTTCGCCAACCCCTGGTCGCAAGCCGTTCCCTCATCAATTCAGGACGGTCGATGGTCTTCTCGTACCGGTTCCAAGCGAGATCTTCAACACGCTCGACAAGTTTCGCCAATCGAATTGGCGCGCGGTGCAGCGTCCTGAACTGGCGCGCTGGAAACCGCCCGGCGATCAGGCCGAGAACGCACTCCTGCTGGGAGCTGTGATTGCCGAGGGGTTCATCGCGGTGGAAGCGGAGGATGCGACCGAGGCGAAGAGCGTGGGCCGGGCCGTCCTCAAATTGGCGCGTAGCCTAGGAGTGGAAAGGGCGGCGCTCCGGCGCAGTCGCAGCATCGTCGATTATGCGGAAAAAGGGGACTGGCCCGCCGTACGCCGGGAATGGGATGGCGTGCTGCCCGATGTCCAGCAGGGAATGAAACAACTAAAGAGCGAACAGCTCGCGCAACTCGTGAGCCTCGGCGGCTGGGTGCGGGGCTCGGAAGCGTTTGCAACGCTGGTCCTGCAGAACTACTCCCGGCAGGACGCCGATCTGCTGCGGCAACCGGCACTTTTCGATCACTTCGAAAAGCAACTTGCCGGCATGAGCGGCGATGTGGCGACCGATCCGGTCGTGGCCAAAATGCGCGCCAGCCTCCCGAAGGTGCGACAGGTGCTCGGGCCCGAGGGCGCAAAAATTTCTCGAGAAAAGGTGCAACAGATCTCGATCATCTCGACCGATCTTCTCAAGAGTCTAAATCGTTAGGGCCTAACGACGATTGGGCTCCGGGACGAGGACCGCTGCGCCGGTCAACGCACCGCTGCGGAGCGCGTGGAGCGCTTCATTCGCCTGCACGAGCGGGAAGCGGCGCGTTTCGGTGCGCACCGGCACCTTGGGCGCGAGGGCGAGAAATTCCTGGCCGTCGCGCCGGGTCAGATTGGCAACCGAACAGATGGTGCGTTCCTGCCAAAGATCGTCATAGGGGAACGATGGGATGTCGCTCATGTGAATCCCGCCGCAGACGACGGTGCCGCCGCGTTCCAGGACGCGCAGCGCCGCCGGCACCAGCGGACCAACGGGCGCGAAGATGATGGCCGCATCCAGATTGTGCGGCGGAGTCTCATCCGATCCCCCGGCCCATTTCGCGCCAAGCCGCCGCGCGAATTCCTGCGCCTCCCTGTCGCCCGGACTGGTAAACGCGAAAATCTCTCGCTCCTGATGCCGCGCCACTTGCGCGATGATGTGGGCCGCGGCGCCAAAACCGTAAATGCCGAGCCGTCGCGCGTCGCCCGCTTTGCGCAAACATCGGTAACCGATCAAGCCCGCGCATAACAACGGCGCGGCTGCGACATCCTCGTAGGTGTCCGGCATGGGAAAACAGAAACGGGCGTCCGCCACAGTGTATTCCGCGTAACCGCCATCAATGGTGTAACCGGTGAAGCGCGCGCGTTCGCATAAGTTTTCGCGATTCGTCAGGCAGAACTTGCATTCGCCGCAGGTCCAGCCGAGCCACGGAATTCCCACCCGCTGGCCGATCTTGAATCCGCGCACTTCCGCCCCGATCTGCTCGATCCGGCCAACGATTTCGTGACCGAGAATGAGCGGTAGTTTCGGATGCGGTAGTTCGCCGTCGAGCACGTGAAGATCGGTGCGGCAGACCGCGCAGGCCGCGACGCGCACCAGCAATTGATTGGGCTGCGGCGCGGGCCGTGGCGCGTCCTTGGCGACCAGCGGCTGGCGAGGCGATTCCAGAACCATCGCGCGCATGTCGATCGTTACACGAACCTGGCCGCTTTTGAAACTGCGCATTCATCTCCGGCGCGAGAAGCCCCCAACAGGCGAGGTTCCGGGGAAGACGACAAAAAATGCGCGGCAAATCGCAACTGCTGGAAAGCGTCCGCGACGGTCCGGCCAAGGTTTTGCAAACAAACGGAAGGAAGAAACGGAGGGAAAATGAAATTACAGGCAGTTCAACCCGCGCCGCCTGCGGCGGCGCGCTCGGAAACATCATCGCGACCATGTTTCATTAAGAGATTTGACGAAATTTCGATCGAGGACGTGCCCTCGGTCGGGGGCAAGACGGCGTCGTTAGGCGAGATGTTCCGGAAGCTTTCGCCGAGGGGGGTCAAAGTGCCGGATGGATTCGCGATCACGGCCGACGCGTATCGCAGCTTTCTCAGCATGGGAGGGCTCGACCACCATATCGATGATCTCCTGCGCGGGCTCGACACTCAGAACGTCGAGGCGCTGCGCGACTGTGGCGCAAGAGTTCGCGAAGCGATTCTGGCCACGTCTTTCCCGGACGCGCTCCGGGATGAAATTCTGGCCGCCTACGATGGGCTGCGCGCGAGCGGCAACGCCGATGCGGGCGTCGCAGTTCGGAGCAGCGCGACAGCCGAAGATTTGCCCGACGCCAGTTTTGCCGGGCAGCAGGAAACGTATCTGAACGTGCGCGGACAGAATGGCCTGATCGATGCCTGTCGCCGTTGTTTCGCTTCGCTCTTCACCGATCGCGCGATTTCCTATCGGGCGGACAAGGGATTCAACCACCGCAAGATCGCGCTCTCCATAGCCGTCCAACGCATGGTGCGCTCGGATCTCGGCGCCTCCGGCATCATGTTCACGATCGACACCGAAACCGGTTTTCGCGACGCCGTCTTGATCAACGCCGCCTACGGCCTCGGCGAAAACGTTGTCCAAGGGTCGGTCACGCCGGACGAGTATTCGGTTTTTAAGCCGACTCTGAAAGAAGGGTTCCGTCCCATTTTGCAGAAGACGATTGGGAGCAAGGAATTCAAACTCATTTACGACGTGGGCGGGGGCAAAATGGTGAAGAACGTCCCGGTTGCGCCCGGCGATCGGAACCGATTTGCGATCTCGGACGACGACATCCTGACCCTCGCCCGCTGGGCCTGCACGATTGAGGACCACTACACCGCGGTCAAAGGCAGACCCACGCCCATGGATACCGAGTGGGCCAAAGACGGGCAGACAGGAGAGCTGTTCATCGTTCAGGCGCGGCCGGAAACGGTCGAATCGCTCCGCGATCGCGATCTCCTCGAAAGTTATGAGCTAAAGAAGCGCGGACAAGTTCTCGTCAGTGGCCGCAGTGTCGGCTCGAAAATCGCAACCGGGCCGGTGCACGTGATCAAGAACGCGCAATACCTCGGCGAATTTAAGGAGGGCGAAGTCCTCGTGACCGACAAAACCGACCCGGACTGGGAACCGATCATGAAAAGGGCGGCGGCGATCGTAACCAATCGCGGCGGCCGCACCTGTCATGCTGCGATTGTGAGTCGCGAGCTCGGCGTTCCGGCGATTGTCGGGACCGAGCACGGCACGGAAATCCTGTGTAACGGCCAGGCTGTCACAGTCTCATGCGCGGAAGGCGATGTTGGTTTCGTTTACGAAGGCGAGCTGCCGTTTGGCGTGGAGCGCACCAACCTGAAAGGTCTGCCGCGGCCACGCACGAAGGTGATGATGAACGTGGCGAACCCGGAAGAGGTTTTCACGCTTTCCTTTATTCCCAACGATGGCGTTGGTCTGGCCCGCGAGGAATTCATCATCAGCAACTACATCAGGGTGCATCCGCTGGCTTTGCTCGATTACGCGAAGTCGAACGACGCGGAGGTCAAGGCAAAGATCGACCGGTTAACGGTTGGCTACGAAGACAAGTCAGAATTCTTCGTCGACAAGCTGGCTCAGGGCGTGGCCATGATCGCGGCCGCGTTTTATCCCAAAGACGTGATCGTCAGGCTGAGTGATTTCAAGACTAACGAGTATGCCAATTTGATCGGTGGCCGCGTCTATGAACCGGTGGAGGAAAATCCGATGCTTGGTTTCCGCGGCGCCTCGCGCTACTACAACCCGCGTTATCAGGCCGGCTTCGCTCTCGAATGCCGTGCCATGAAAAAAGTGCGCGAAGAGATGGGCCTGACGAATCTCAAGCTGATGGTGCCGTTCTGCCGGACGATCGAAGAGGGCCGCAAGGTGATCGCGGAAATGGCAAAGCACGGATTGAAACGCGGCGAAAACGGTCTCGAGGTTTACGTCATGTGCGAGATTCCAAGCAACGTCATTCTGGCAGAGGAATTCGCGGACGTTTTTGACGGCTTCTCCATCGGTTCAAATGATCTCACCCAGCTCGTCCTTGGAGTTGATCGTGACAGCGAAATCGTCGCGGAGATTTTTGACGAACGAAATCCCGCCGTAAAAAAGATGATCGCGGAAGTGATCGCGGTCTGTCGCAGAAAAGGCCGCAAGATCGGCATCTGCGGCCAGGCGCCGAGTGATTACCCGGAGTTTGCCCAGTTCCTTGTCGAACAGGGAATCGATAGCATCTCACTTAATCCGGACACGGTCCTGAAGACGACGGTGGCAATTTTAGAAAAGGAAAGGAACCAAGTGCATCCACAGAGGGCGGAATGAAATGAACGAACCTGCAAAGTTAGTCACGATCGTCGCGGCCTTGGCGGGACTGATTACGTCCAGCGTGGTCGCACAGCGAAATTACGATCCAAAGACGGTGGAGACTGTTCAGGGAAAAGTGTTGTCGGTGGAAAAAACCAGCCCTCCGGCGCAGCACGGACACGGCGTTCACCTCATGTTGCAGACGGCGAAAGAAACCATCGAGGTACACCTGGGACCGGCCGGATTTGTGGAAAAGCAGGCCATGAAGATCGCGGCCAACGATACCATTACCGTGACAGGCTCCCGGATCATGATGAACGGGAAACCGGCGATCGTCGCGGCGCAGATCAAGAAAGGAGACGAAGTCCTGAAACTGCGTGATGAGAATGGCGTTCCGGCCTGGTCGGGCGGCCGACGTGGTCGTTAGGCAAGCGGACGTGACATGAGATGAAAGAGAAACGTCAGCGAAGACCGATCGTGTGCGGCCTCGATTTCTCGACCGTGGCGCTGGAGGCAACGGAGGTCGCGGCGGCGATGGCGAGACGGCTTGGGACGAAGCTCGTCCTTTTGCATGTCGAGGAATACTCTGGAATGGCGGAAGTGGATCCCGTGCTCTTTGAGGACGCTCTCGCGCGAAAGAAGGGCGACCTCGAAGGGGTGGCGGCGCGCCTGCGCGGGCTTGGGACGGAAGTGGAAATCAAACTCCTTTCCGGTTCGGTCTTTGACGAGCTGGTCACCGCCGCCGTCGACTGCAAAGGACGAGGCATGGTGGTCGGGGCGATTGGTCATGGACTCGCGCGCCGCCTCCTCGTCGGGAGCGTGGCGGAGCGGACAGCGGAAACTTCGCCCATTCCCACCTTCGTGGTGCGTCCCGGCTCGCGGCTCGCCTCGTGGCTGCAGGGCAAGCATTCTCTGAAAATTCTTGTCGGTTACGATTTCTCGCCGGCGAGTGATGCCGCTCTCCGCTGGGTAAACGAACTGCAGCAGATCGGGCCCTGCAAAACGACCGTCCTGCACATTGATTGGCCGCCTAACGAAGCCGATCGCCTCGGCTATCACGGTCCGATGCCCTTGACCGGAAATCCGACCGAAATCCAAAACTTTCTCGAGCGCGACCTGGCGGAACACGTCGCACTGCGCCTCGCTCCCGAGCAGGTGACGGTGAGCGTCGAGCCCGCCTGGGGACATCCCGCAGGTCATTTATTTAAGGTCGTCGAGCGCGACAAGGTGGATCTCATCGTCGTCGGTACTCATCATCGCCATGGCTGGAGCCGGCTGCGGTTCGGTTCGGTTTCGCGGAGTGTTTTGCATCATGCCAAGGTGAGCGTGGCGGTGATTCCACCGCTCGAAGAGCATCGGCGCCGCTCGATCCCAAAGCTCGAGCGCGTGCTCGTTGCGACCGATTTCTCGGAGTTGGGCAACAATGCGGTTCCCTACGCCTGTGCCATTCTGCGACGGGGCGGAGAGCTAAAAATCCTCCATGTCATGGAACCGACAGCGGCCGCGAAAAAAGTCAAACCGCGGCCCGAAAAAGACAATCCGAAACTGCGCACGCAATTGCGGTCGCTCATTCCATCGGATGCGCGCGATCACTTCCGCCTTAAGCCCGACATCGTCGAGAGTTCCGACCCGGCCGAGGCGATCTGCCAGGCAGCCGAACGATTCAAAGCCGACGTAATTTGCCTCGGCTCCCATGGCCGCAGCGGCCTGGCGAAGACGTTTCTTGGCTCGGTCGCGCAAGGTGTCATGACAGCCAGCAAGCGGCCGGTCCTGGTCGTGCGGGAGGAAACCCTGTAAGGCGAGCGCGATGCAAAGTCGCCGCGCCTCATGAAATGAAGCCTGTCGCAGCGAGTTGTTCCGCGATAAAACCGCGACTTCTCAGGAAGAGTCGATCCGGTTTCCGTTAGTCGTTAGGCCAGCGCAGGACAAATCCCTCACGTTCCGGAGTTGCGCGGCACGGCCCGAATCAGGCTACACTGGCCGCGGCAAGGTCAAGCGCAATGGAGCACTCATTTTTTACCGAATCGATTTCCACTGTGGTCGAGCAGCTGGCGACCGATCCGAAAAAAGGTCTCACGACCCTGGAGGCGCAAACGCGGCTTGCCCGGAAAGGGCCGAACAAACTCGCCGAAACCGTGCCGCCACCCTGGTGGCGCAAGCTGCTCGAGCAGTTCAATCAGCTCGTCATTTGGATTCTCCTCGCCGCTACGATTCTCTCCGGTGCCCTCGGCGACTGGTTGGAGGCGAGCGCGATTTTTGCTATCGTGCTGTTGAATGCGCTCCTCGGGTTCTTTCAGGAACGGAAAGCGGAGGAAGCACTCTCTTCCCTCCGGAAACTCTCCTCGCCGAACGCACGGGTTTTGCGCGACGGATCTCTCAGCAGCATCGCCGCGCAGGAGCTTGTGCAGGGTGATGTCGTCGAACTGGAAGCCGGCGATCGCGTGCCGGCCGATCTGCGCCTGATCAGCAACTTCGGGCTCAGGACGCAGGAAGCCGCGCTGACCGGCGAATCGGCCCCAGTGGAAAAAGATGCTGCGGCCGTCTTGCCTGACGAATCGACGGTTGCCGAGCGGATCAACATGGGCTTCATGGGCACGAGCGTGATTGCGGGCAAGGGTCGCGGCCTCGTGGCCGCGACTGGAATGGAGAGCGAACTCGGGCGCATCGCCGGATTCCTGCAAAGCGAGGAGCGCGAGCCGACCCCGCTCCAGAAGCGTCTCGAGGAATTGGGGCATGTCCTGATCTTTGCCTGCCTCGGGCTGGTCGCGCTCATTTTCATCCTGCAACTTTGGCGCGGCGAGAACCTAGCGAACACCTTTCTCCTCGCGGTCAGCCTGGCGGTCGCGGCTGTGCCGGAAGGTCTGCCCGCAGTCGTGACCATCGCGCTCGCGCTCGGCTTGCAGCGCATGGTGAAACGCAACGCCCTTATTCGCCGGCTGGCCAGCGTCGAAACCCTCGGCTCAGTCACGGTCATTTGCTCTGACAAGACCGGCACGCTGACGCACAACGAAATGACAGTGACGGAAATCGTCAGCGCGACGCAGCACTATCGCATCACCGGCAGCGGCTACGCGCCGGAAGGCGAATTCATGGTGGATTCCAGGCGCGCGGAGCTGGCGAAAGAACCGGAGCTGGCGCTCGCCCTGAAGATCGGACTCTTGTGCAACGATTCGCACCTCACAGCACCCGATAACAAAGACGAGTACTGGCGCATCGTCGGCGACCCGACGGAGGGCGCGCTGATCGTTGCGGCGCGCAAGGCCGGCTTGGGCCGCGATCCCGAGGACGTGATCGCCAACGAAATTCCTTTCGACTCGGAACGCAAGTTGATGTCGGTGATCGTGCGACACACGGACGAGCAAACCGCCATCTACACCAAGGGCGCGCCCGAGATTCTCCTCGAACGCTGCGTCTTCGAGCAGCGGCCTGACGAAGTCGTGCCGCTCTCCCCGGGACGGCGAGATGAGCTGCGGCAGAAAAGTCGGGAGATGGCCGACCGCGCGTTACGTGTCCTTGGGTTCGCATGGCGGGCGGCCGACGAAAATTTCAAAACTCACGTCGAGCACGATCTGGTTTTTGTGGCGCTGGCGGGCATGATCGATCCGCCGCGCGAAGAAGCGCGCCTCGCGGTCGCGAAATGCAAATCGGCCGGTATTCGGGCCGTTATGATCACCGGCGACCATCCGGCCACGGCCCTCGCGATCGCGCGCCAGTCAGGCATCGCGGACGAGCAGGACCGCGTCGTTACCGGCGCGCAGCTCGATGGTTTGTCGGACGAGGAATTATCGGAGGAAGTCGACAAGCTTGCGGTTTACGCGCGCGTCTCGCCGGAGCACAAGCTGCGGGTCGTCAAAGCGCTCAAAGCGCGGGGCGAAGTCGTAGCGATGACCGGCGACGGCGTGAACGACGCGCCCGCCGTGATGATGGCAGACATCGGTATCGCGATGGGAATCACCGGCACCGACGTGACCAAAGAAGCGTCCGACATGGTCCTGACCGACGACAATTTCGCTTCCATCGTCAACGCGGTCGAGGAAGGCCGCGGTATCTACGACAACATCCAGGAGTTTGTTCACTACCTTCTTTCCTGCAACGCGAGCGAAATCGCGCTCGTGCTTTTCGCGGCCGTCGTCGGCTGGCCGGTGCCGCTCATTCCACTTCAGTTGCTCTGGATCAATCTCATCACCGACGGCATCCCCGCCCTCGCCCTCGCGATGGAAAAACCGGCGGCCGATGTGATGCGCCGCCGGCCGCGCCCGCCCCAGGAACCGTTCTTCACCTATGAGCGCGGAAGGCGGATCCTGTTGCACGGCCTTATTATGGCGGTGGTAACGATCGTCGGCTTTTCCCATGCGTATCTCGGGGAGGGCATCGCTCGCGCGCAGGCTACCGCTTTCTACATCACGACCTTTGCCCAGCTTTTCTTCTCCTTCGCCTGCCGGAGTCAGCGACGCACGCTGCCGCAGTTGGGTCTTTTTTCTAATCCGTATCTTCTCGGGGCGATCGTCTTGTCGAGTGTCGTGCAACTTTCGCTCCTCTGGTTTCCTCTCACGCGAAAAGTTTTCTTCGTCTCAGCGCCGACTTTCGGCTCCGATTGGTGGCTCATTTTTTTTCTCGCGCTCGCTCCTGTCACCCTCGTAGAGGTCAGGAAGGTCGTGCGCCGACGGTTCAACAAAGAACCAACCGCCGATGCAGCGGCCTGATCGGTCCGACCTGGTCGCCGTTCTTTCCTGCGACCGTCAAGAAATGTCGAGGCTTTCGCAAATCATGCAGGGTGCATCGATCGGGAGGAATGATTATAAAATGATAACCCCGAAGGGTGGAGTCATGCGCTGAATCATGCCTGAAGAACCAAAGAATCTCGCTGCGACGCTGGAGCGCGCCGAGTTGCCGCATTTGTTCGAGGCGCTGCGGACGCGCGGTTTTCAGGTGGTCGGCCCGACCATGCGCGATGGCGCGATTGTTTACGACACGCTGACCGGTCCGGAAGATCTTCCCGCCGGTTGGACGGACGAACAGGATGGCGGGACCTATCGCCTGAAGAAGCGCAGCGACGCCGCGCTTTTCGGGTACGTGGTGGGACCACATTCGTGGAAGAAATTTCTCTTCCCGCCGGAAGAGCGGCTCTTCCGTGCGCGGCGCACGACGGATGGCTTTGAGATGATGCCGGAAAAGACGGCTGCGCCCAGGCTGGCTTTTCTCGGCGTGCGTTCCTGCGAACTCCACGCCATCGCCGTGCAGGACAAGGTTTTTCTGGGCGGCCAATTTGTCGATCCGTCGTATCAGGCGCGGCGGGAAAACATTTTCATTATCGCGGTCAATTGCGGCCAGGCCGGCGGCACCTGCTTTTGCGTTTCGATGCAAACCGGACCGAAAGTGACAGGCGGCTTCGATCTCGCGCTCACGGAAATCCTGGATGGAGGGCGGCATTATTTCGTCATCGAGTCCGGCAGCGCAGCCGGTGCGGAGCTGCTCGCGGATCTCCCGCATCGCCCGGCTGAGGAGACCGAAATTTCCGCTGCCGCCGCAGCAACCGCGCGGGCCGTTTCGCAAATGGGCCGCACGCTCGAGACCGACGGGATCAAGGAATTGCTCTACCGGAATCTTGAGCATCCGCGCTGGGACGACGTGGCCGCGCGCTGTCTCTCCTGCGCCAATTGCACGCTGGTCTGCCCAACCTGTTTTTGCTCCAACGTCGAAGACACGACCGATCTCACCGGCGAACATGCCGAGCGCTGGCGCAAATGGGATTCGTGCTTCACCGTCGACTTTTCCCACCTTGCGGGTGGTCCGGTGCGTTCCTCGGTCAAATCGCGTTATCGGCAATGGCTGACCCACAAGCTGGCAACGTGGATTGACCAGTTCGGCACCTCCGGCTGTGTCGGTTGCGGCCGTTGCATCACCTGGTGCCCGGTGGCGATCGATTTGACGGAAGAGGTGCGCGTCATCCGCAAATCGGAGCCGGCGCATTTTCAGCCTAACGAACCAGAAAAACAATGAAAGACATCAAGACGCTTATTCAGGAACATCCCTTCTTCGCCGGCCTGGATGCGACGGCGCTCGAACTCGTCGCCGGCTGCGCTTCTAACGCGCACTTCGCCGCCGGCGAATTCCTCTTCCACGAAGGCGATCCGGCGAATCAATTTTATCTCCTGCGTGGCGGACGCGTGCAGTTGGAAACGCCTGTGCCGGGTCGCGCGCCGGTCGTACTCGAAACCATTCAGGCCGGCGAAGTGATCGGCTGGTCGTGGCTTTTCCCGCCCTATCTCTGGCATTTCGATGCGCAGGCGGCGGAGAGCGTGCGCGCGACGCTCTTCGACGGAAAATGTCTGCGGGGAAAGTGCGAGGAAAACCATGACCTTGGCTACGAGCTGGCGATGCGCTCCGCCCAAATCATGATGCAACGGCTCCAGGCGACGCGCCTGCAATTGCTCGATGTCTATGGCACCCGTCCTTGAACACATCCCGGTTTCGCCTAACGAACCGATGCGGCCCGCGCCCTGGCGGATTGAGAAAGTGCGCAAGGAAACGGCCGACAGCTTCACGCTCGCGCTCGCGCCCGTGACGGCCGGACCACCGCTCACGTTTCTCGCCGGCCAGTTCAACATGCTTTACGCTTTTGGCGTCGGCGAAGTGCCGATCTCGATCAGCGGCAATCCGCTCGCGCCGTCGCCGCTGCTGCACACCACGCGCGCGGTCGGGGTTGTCACTCGCGCGCTGGCGAGACTCAAGGTGGGCGACGCGCTCGGCCTGCGCGGACCGTACGGAACCGGCTGGCCGCTGGCCGAAGCTGTCGGGCGCGATGTCGTACTCGTCGCGGGTGGTATCGGGCTGGCGCCGCTGCGTTCGGTTATTTATCATCTGCTCGCGCGGCGGAAGGATTTCCGGCAGGTGGTTCTCTTGCTCGGCGCACGCACACCGCGGGACATTCTGTTTCGCGCAGAACTACGACGCTGGGGCGCGCAGCGCGACCTGCATTTGCAGATCACGGTCGATCACGTCGTCGGTGAGTGGGGTGGTCACGTCGGCGTCGTTACGCGGCTCATTCCGCCGGCGCCGTTCGATCCCGCCAATAGCATCGCGCTGATGTGCGGACCGGAAGTGATGATGCGTTTCGCGGCGCTGGAACTGCAGAAGCGCGGCCTGCCCTCGGATCGCATCTACGCTTCGCTCGAGCGCAACATGAAGTGCGCGATCGGCTTTTGCGGGCATTGCCAGTACGGGCCGGCTTTTATTTGCAAAGACGGTCCGGTCTTCCGCTACGATCGGGTCAAGCCGCTCCTCAATGTCCGGGAGTTGTGAGATGAAAAAAAAGCGCAAACCGAAACTCGCCGTTTGGAAATTCGCCTCGTGCGACGGCTGCCAGCTCAGCCTGCTCGATTGCGAAGACGATCTGCTCGCGCTCGCCAAAGAAATCGAGATCGCCAATTTCGTCGAGGCTTCCCGTGCCGTTGTCAAAGGCCCCTACGACTTGTCGCTCGTCGAAGGTTCGATCACGACTGCGCACGACGCCGAGCGCATCCGGGACGTGCGCCGCGTCTCGAAGCATCTGGTCACGATCGGCGCCTGCGCCACGGCCGGCGGCATCCAGGCGCTACGCAATTTTGGCGACGTGAAGCAATTCAGTTCCGTGGTTTACGCGCGCCCCGAGTACATTTCCACGCTCGCCACCTCGACGCCGATCGCGGCCCATGTCCCGGTCGATTTTGAGCTGCGCGGCTGTCCGATCGACAAGCGACAGTTGCTCGATGTGATCAGCGCCTTTCTCGCCGGGCGCGCCCCGAACACGCCGCCGCACAGCGTCTGCCTGGAGTGCAAGAGGCGCGGGACGGTTTGCGTGATGGTGGCGCATGGCACGCCTTGTCTCGGGCCGGTCACGCACGGCGGCTGCGGCGCGCTTTGCCCCGCGTATGCGCGGGGTTGCTACGGATGTTTTGGCCCGAAGGAAACGCCTCATACCGGTTCGCTCGCTCACTGGATGAGCGACAAGTTGCGCGTCTCCGAGCCGCGGTTGTTGCAGGCTTTCCGCAATTTCAACGCCGGAGCGGAATCCTTCCGGCAGGAGAGCGAGAAGCATGAGCAAAAGTAAAACCATCACTGTGCCCTATCTCGCCCGGGTCGAAGGCGAAGGCTCGCTTCTCGTCAGGATAAAGAACGACGAGGTCACAGACGTGAATTTCAAGATCTTCGAGCCGCCGCGTTTCTTCGAAGGTTTCTTGCGCGGTCGTGATTTTCGCGAAGCACCTGATCTCACGGCGCGCATCTGTGGAATTTGCCCGGTTGCCTACCAGATGAGTGCGGTGCACGCGATGGAAGACGTCTGCGGCGTGAAGGTGGAGGGGCGATTGCGCGAGTTGCGCCGGCTCATCTATTGCGGCGAATGGATCGAGAGCCATGTCCTCCACATTTACCTGCTGCACGCGCCCGATTTCCTTGGCTACGAAAGCGCGATCCAAATGGCGAAGGATAACGCGCCGCTCGTGCAGCGCGGGTTGCAGTTGAAAAAGGCCGGAAACGAAATCATCACGCTGCTCGGCGGCCGCGCAGTGCACCCGATCAATGTGCGGGTGGGCGGTTTTTTTCGCGTGCCGACGAAGCAGGAACTTGCGCCCCTATCCGAGCGGCTGAAGTGGGCCCGGGATGCCGCGCTCGAAACGGTCCGCTGGGCTGGGACGCTGCTCTTCCCCGATTTCGAACAGGACTACGAGTTCGTCGCGCTCCGTCACCCTGAGGAATATCCGTTCAACGAAGGCCGGATCGTTTCAAATCGCGGGCTCGACATTTCTAAGCGCGAGTTCGACGCGCACTTCATCGAGGAACAAGTCGCGCATTCCAACGCGCTGCACGCGGTCTTGAAAGGGCGTGGCGCGTACTTCGTCGGCCCCATGGCGCGCTACAGTTTGAACTTCGACCGGCTCTCACCGCTCGCACAGGACGGGGCGCGTGCCGCCGGCCTCGGCCCGGTCTGCCGCAATCCCTTTCAGAGCATCGTCGTGCGCGCGGTCGAGGTGCTTTGGGCCTGCGATGAAGCGCTGCGAATCATCGAGCATTACGAACCACCGGAAGCGCCCGCAATCGAAGTCGCGCCCCGCGCCGCGGTTGGCTATGGCGCGACGGAAGCGCCGCGCGGTTTGCTTTACCATCGTTATCGCGTCGATGACGACGGCAACATCTGTGATGCGAAAATCGTTCCCCCCACTTCACAAAACCAAAAGACGATCGAGCAAGATCTCCGGCGCTTCGTCCCGCCGCGGGTGAATTTGCCTAACGACGAGCTTACCCGGCAGTGCGAGCAGGCGGTACGCAACTATGACCCGTGCATTTCCTGCGCGACGCACTTTCTGAAACTGAACATCATCCGCGAATGAGTCGCGCTGCCTCTACCCTCGTGATCGGTCTCGGCAATGAACTCCGCGGCGACGACGGCGCGGGCCGGGTTGTTGCGCAGCGCCTGCGTGAGTTGGCGCTGCCCGGGGTGGAGGTACGCGAAGAAAGCGGTGAAGGCGCGGCCCTGGTTGAAACGTGGAAAAATTCCGACGCGGTCATCCTGATCGACGCCGCTCAATCCGGGGCTGCGCCCGGCACGATTCATCGGCTCGACGCGAGCCGCGTTCCTGTCCCATCGCGCTTCTTTCACTACTCGACGCACGCCTTCAGCGTGGCGGAGGCGGTGGAGCTGGCGCGCGCGCTCGATCGACTCCCAACGCGCCTCATTCTCTATGGGATCGAAGGCCACGACTTCAGCGCGGGCGAAAAGCTTTCTCCGGAAGTTGGCGCCGCTCTGGACGAGCTGCTCAGCCGCGTACGGCAGGACTTGCAGGTCATCTCGAAAGCGGAGGAAGGCGCATGATTCTCGCGCTCGCGCTCGCCATCGGGATTGGCTTTTCCTTGACCGTTCTTGGCAGCGGCGGATCAATCATCACCTTGCCGGTGTTGGTTTACGCCGCGCGTTTGCCGCCGCAAGAAGCGGTCGGAATGTCGCTCGCCGTCGTGGGCGGAACGAGTCTCGCGGCGACGTTGATGAACGCGCGCTCCGGGATGGTGCATATCAAAGCCGCTCTGCTTTTCAGCGTGACCGGGGTCGTCGGGGCGCTGGCCGGGGCGCAGCTCACCCACCTCGTTTCGCCCGCGCTGCTCATGTCGCTTTTTGCCGCGCTCATGATCGTGATTGCCAGCCTGATGTTGCGCGGCGGTCACGCGCACGCTGCGGATTCAACCAGACAGTGCCAGTGGTCGCGTTGCGCCGTGACCGGCCTGGTGGTCGGCGCGCTCACCGGTTTTCTCGGAGTCGGTGGCGGGTTCCTCATTGTGCCGGCGCTTGTTTTCTTCGGTCATCTGCCGCTTAAACCCGCGATCATCACTTCGCTGCTCGTGATCGCGGTTAACTCCTTTGCCGGGCTCGCCGGGCATCTGCACCAGGCGCCATTCGACTGGAGCACGGCCGGCATGTTTCTGGGCGCGTCGCTTGTCGGCATGTTCGCCGGTCGCCTCTTCGCGCGTCGCCTCGCCGTGGGACAGCTGCGTGTGGCTTTCGCCTGGTTCGTTCTCGCCGTCGGCGCCTTTGTCATGGCCAGGAACTGGAGTTACATTTTCTGAGCGGCAACCGCTCCGCCTAACGAAACCTCACCTCTCATCACGCCATGTATCTGAAACGTTTCTTTGTCGAAGGACTCGCGCATGCTTCCTATCTTTTCGGCGCCGATGGCGAAGCCGCGGTGGTCGATCCAAAACGCGATGTCGATGATTATCTCGCCGAGGCCAAGCGCCAGGGGCTGCGTATCGTTGCGATCTTCAACACCCACCCGCACGCCGATTTCGCGTCTGGCTTCCGCGAGCTGGCCGATCGGACCGAAGCGAACGTTTACGTCTCGCATCTTGCGCCGGTAAATTACGAGCACCTTGCCGCGAAGGATGGCGACCGGGTTAAGATCGGCTCGCTCGAAGTCGAGCTGATCGAAACGCCGGGACATTCGCCCGACAGCCTTTCGTTCCTCGTCCGTGAGGGCGGCAAGCCGGCCGCCATTTTCACCGGCGATCTCCTTTTCGTGGGCGACGTCGGCCGTCCCGATCTGCGCGACGCCGATGAAGATCCGACTGCGCTCGCGGGCAAACTTTACGACTCGCTCTTTGACAAAATCCTCACTCTGCCGGACGAGGTGAAGGTTTATCCCGCGCACGGCGCCGGCTCGCTTTGCGGCCGCGCCATCTCGGACGCTCCTTTCTCGCTCGTCGGCCAGGAACGGAAACTGAACTGGGCCATGCAAATCAAGGACCGGAATGAATTCGTCAGGCAAATGACCGCCAACCTGCCCGATCGGCCAGCGTATTTTTCCTACGACGTTGGTGTGAACCTGGAAGGTGCCGAACCCTTCAGCGCCCTGCCGCCGCTCGACGAAATGACCGAAGAGGAATTGAAACACGCGGTCAAAGACGAGGCGGTCGTGCTCGATGTGCGCCCGATGTCGCAGTTCGGGGCCGGGCATTTTCCCGGCAGCATCAACATCGGTCTCGCCAGCCCGGCGTTTTCCACCTGGAC
>JBOHXL010000168.1:0-47279 GCA_050736975.1 Chthoniobacterales bacterium
GTGCACCTGTAATGCCTCGGTCCTTAAGGTGCCTCGAGGCACCTGGTGTAGCGCAACCCGCTCCGCCCGATTGAGACTGATTCGGCCGCTGGCGGGGGCGATTGGGCCGCGGCGTGGCAGCAAGAGAAACAAGATGACGACTGCAACGCCGGCCAGCGCAAGGAACACCGTCCTCGCCCAGAGGCGACAAGCGCGCCGATAAAGCTCATCGCCTAGATTCCCAAGCGGCGCGGAGCAGGGCAGACACCTTCCGGTACCAGAATGGCAGCGGCGCAATCGAAACCATTTCACACCGATCAAGTCAATGATTGGGAACACAAGAAAACTACGAACCGTGTAATGGGAACTGCCATGCGGACGCTGCCGGTGACTCACCGGCAGCTCAAGGACGCGAAAGCCAGCCGCGACCGCCAACGCCGGCATAAATGAATACAACGTGCGCAGGGGGATGAAGGCACCGACCACTTCCCGACGGAATGCCTTCAGCGCACAACCCGCATCTGAAACACCGTCGGCCAACAAATGCGATCGAACCGCATTCGCGATCTTGGAAATGGCTCGGCGTATCCACCGATCCTGTCGCTTCACTCGCGCTCCGACAGCCATCTCTACTTCCGTCAACCGGGCCAGCAGTCTCGGAATGTCGTGCGGGTCATTCTGGCCGTCTCCGTCCATCGTCACGAAGACTTGCGCCGCGGACCTGGCGAAGCCGAAGAGGAGTGCCGCGGACTGGCCTCGATTTTCCTCCAAGTGGAAAACGCGACATTCTGGCCAGGCTGCCGCAATTTCTTCCAACTTCGGCCCGGTCCGGTCGATGCTGCCGTCGTTGACCAAGATCGCTTCGCTTCCCGGAATCTCCTTCTCGAGGACAGATCTCAATTCAGAGCACACAGAGTCAACGTTTCGCTCTTCGTTGAAAAAGGGAACGACCACCGCGATAGATGGTTTATCGGTCATTTAAACTTGGCTTGAATCCTCTTATCCACGAGCGACGACTCCGGTTGAAGCGGCGAGCGCGGGAATGATCACGTTGCGGACGCCCACCAACGCTCCGCCCACGCCCGCCTCGACTATTTCAGGGCTTGCTTGTCAGTCGCAGTTTCCTTCGCCTGGTCTCGCGGGGTTTCGACCTGCAGCTCTACGATCTTGCCCGTCTTTGCATCCACCTGCACTTCGATGATGTTTCCGGAGTGCGGCATCGCGAGATCGAATGACCACATCACCCTGCCGTTCTCTTTCTCAAGCTCGCCGTCTTTGGTGGTTCCACTTGGAACTCTGGCAAGGGCAGTTTTCTCGGCGTCCTTTCTTGTTACCTTCGCTTCAGCCCGCAATTGTGCCTGGTTATCGCGGGCGAGTGCAGAACTCGGCGCCAACCCCTTTAGTGAGATTACGGCTGCGCCGGTGAGAATATTTGATTTTGATTTCACGGGGCACCCTCACTCCTGTATCTGTCAATTTGCCGGTTCCGTTTTTTACAAAATTGTTATCACGCGACCCCTTCTCGCGCCTTCTGTGCTTTGCGTTAGTATGGGAGTGCATGCGCGTTCTCGTAGTGGAAGACGAAAAGAAGCTGGGAAGATTTCTGCGCAAGGGTTTGGTCGAGGAAAATTTCGTCGTCGATCTGTTTCACGATGGGGCCGAAGCACTCGAACGCATCCTGATTGAGGCTTATGACGCCATTGTTCTCGACATCATGCTGCCAGGACGCGATGGCCTGAGCATTCTGCGTGAAATGCGCGTGCGGCATCTCAACACGCCCGTCCTGCTCCTCTCCGCGCGCGGCAATGTGAACGAGCGCGTCGAGGGCCTAAATCTGGGCGCGGATGATTATCTGCCGAAGCCCTTCTCGATTACCGAAGTGGTGGCCCGCCTGCGGGCCTTGCTCCGGCGCGTTTCCGGCGAACATGCCACCGTCATGCAGATCGGCGATTTGTCGCTAAACGTGGTCGCCCGCGAAGCGACGCGGGCCGGGCAAAGAGTGGAACTGACCAATCGCGAATTTGCGCTCCTCGAATATCTTATGGCCCACGCCGGCCGCGTCGTCACCAAGACGGCTCTCTGCGAACACGTCTGGGAACATCACTTCGATACCGGGACGAATGTCGTCGAGGTCTGCATCCAGCGTTTGCGCAGAAAAATCGATGAAAGACATCCGCGCAAACTGTTGCAAACCATCCGCGGCGCCGGCTATTCCCTGCGTGGAAACGAATGAAATTGCGCACACTGCGGGCTAGGGTCGCGCTCTTGGCGGTGGCGGTGTTGAGCGGCGCACTCGTCCTTTTCGGTGCTGGCGCCGCGTGGAATCTACGGCGCGAATTGATCGCCAATCTCGATCAGGGAATTCAGACCGACGCGCGCGATTTCCTGGAAGAACTGCACGAGCAGCCACCGAACTGGAATGAACAACGCCGCGTCGCCGGCTCTTTCGCGGAAGACACCGGGCGATTCCAATTCGTCGAAGTCCGCGCTAACAGCGGCCGGATGCTTTATCGGTCGTCGAGCCTCGGAGACGAGTCGGTGCTTCGGGGCACCGTCGGCCAGAACTACAGCGTCACCGCAAACGGCCGAAGAATTCGCTTTGGCGTCTTCGAAAGCCAGGGCGTCACATTCGCCTTGGGAAAAGACCAGCACGAGGTCGATGAAATGCTGGCTGGTTTGATCTCGGCTTACCTGGTGACGCTGCCACTGGTCGTGATCGCGGGCGGCGCCGGCGTTTGGTGGATCGCGCGGCGCGCCGCCGCCCCGATCCAGACCATCGCCGAGAACGCAGCCAGAATCTCCGCTTCCGATCTGCACCAGCGCATCCCGGAGCCGGAGTCGCATGATGAAATGGCAGACCTCACGACCGTCTTGAATGACATGTTTGAACGCTTGCAACGTAGCTTCGAGCAGGTCACCCGTTTTACCTCCGACGCTTCGCATGAACTCAAAACGCCCCTTGCCCTGATGCGAGCGCACCTCGAAAGCGCGCTCGATGCCAGTCGAGATGCGCCGGAACAACGCGAGTTGCTTTCGAGTTTGATTGGACAATGCTCCCAAATCTCGCAGGTCGTCGATGGCCTTCTCTTTCTTTCCCGCGCCGACGATCGGCAACTCGCTCTCGAATATGAGCCGGTCGATCTCGTCGCATTGGTGGAGGATTTGCGTGAAGATGCAGAGATTCTCGCTACCGCGGCCAACCTGACGCTCCAATTGCACTTGCCGCCACACCTGGTCGTGTGCGGCGACGAGCGCCTAATACGGCGCGCCGTAATGAACCTGATCGATAACGCGATCAAATATAATCGCGCGGGAGGGAGGGTCGCGATCGCCGCGTCGGTCGAGGGACGAAACAACCTGCTCACGTTCGGTAATACCGGCCCGGGCATCCCTCTCCCCAGTCGCGAAAAGATTTTCGAGCGCTTTTACCGGAGCGACTCCGCGCGCAGCAGCGAGACCAGCGGTCACGGTCTCGGGTTGAGCATCACCCGCGAGATCGCGCGCGCTCACCGCGGCGAAGTGAGGCTCGCGCGCTCCGATGCGGATTGGACAGAATTCTGGCTGTTTCTGCCGCCTGCCGGCGGCAACTTGTTGTCGCCCTATTCTCAGCGTGGTGGGTCACGCGCTTGATCCGTAAACCGGGAACCTAACGTCGCGATCTCGACTCATCTGAAGTTTTGATCTGCGATTCATCCGCGGATCGCCTTTCACTAATGACCCAAGCCCACTGTCCGTCAAATCAGGGCAACCCCAAGCTGACCCCATTTCCCCTTCAGAGACAGTCATGTAAGCGCACTTGTTATTCTCCACCACCTTACCGGGAGGCCACCCAATTCCAACCGATTTTTACTATGCTTACAAACGGTAGTTATCTTAGCGGGCTTTGTTTCCTGCTACTCTGCAGCGGGATCTGTGCAGGAAAAGACCGAAATACCTTTGAGTTGATTCTGAAGAATCCCAAAGCATATCACAATCGTAGAGTTTCGGTCGAAGGTGTGATGGTCGGCAACGGTCCGATATTCGAGCTTTACAAGAACGCGCCGGATTCCCAAAGGCCTGCACCTGTGTCGGAATGCTTTTATGTTGTTTCTCAAAAGGGACGCCCACTGGTGGGAACATATGACTTGCACAAGGTGAGAGTAACTGGAATCGTGGATGCAAATCGGCACGGCAATTGGGGCAATCCCTGTACCATTGTGTTGGAGAAAATCGAAGTGCTTTCCGTCAAACCTGTAGCAGTGTCGCAATTTCCGACCGCGGTCTTTCGAAATGAGGGCGCCAAATCCCTTGTCGTGCGATTGCTAGGCGGGGTTCCGGAAGTAAGTTTTGCAATTCCGCCGCGGAGCGCGGTGGAAACCATCATTAGCGATGGTGAAGAAGTGCGGGTATTCTCGGCGAGTGGATCCCCGATTTTGCAAGATAGAATTCGCGGATTAGAGCGAAGCTCGCCATATTATGATGTGAAAACCGGTAACTTTTTCTACCGCATTGCAGGCAACAAAATCGAGAGGGTTCTTCCTGGCTTGGCTAAGGACTGGAATTGGCGACAGTAGAGACGGCAGCGCGGTCCCAGCTCCGGCGGCGGGGTTGACCGAAAAGAGCTCGAAAGAAAGTGTGGCAGTGACCCAAGGGGAATCGCCCTGGCGCAGCTTGTGTGGCGCCGGAGGACGGTTTCTCAAGCTTGGCTTGCGCAAAGGTTAGCTATGCGCAGTGCGGCTAATGTAAGCCAATCATTCGACGACAACAAAATGCAAGAAAAAGGACTGACCGAAGGACTGATCGCTTTTCTCCTTTCGTGTTGTCCCCGGCAATTCTGCTGCCTTACGATTGTTTCGCGGTCAGCAGGATAAAAGCGATCATAGCTCCAGAAAGCACCGTGACGATCGCCGTGACTAATATGACGAGTCCACGATCGGCGCTCACTTTACCGCGCTCGATATCGCGATTGACCACATGATAGCGCCAGGCCGCGAGTAAGGCGAGGAGAGCGCCAAATGTCATCATCGCCACACCTAAGGGCAGCGATACTCCCGAGCGATCCGTCTGCATCTGTGGATCGAGATGCGCCGACAACTCGCGCAGCCAAACACTGAATTTAGCGACCACAAAACCGAGACTGATGACCGCGATGCTTGTCCTGATCCAGGCCAGAAATGTACGCTCATTCGCGAGATACTCAGTCGCTCGCTTTGCTTCATCTATGGTTGCCTGGTCTTCCTGCTTTTGCATCGCAACTCCGACACGCGGCCTACTCAATCTCAGCGCAGGCTCCTGGTGATTATTGGAAAGTCCACTTCTGCTTTCCAAGAAATCGGGGTTGAACGGTGTGAGAGTCGTCTCGTGCTTCGTCCCACAACGCCAACCACGAGCGAAAAGTATGACGGCGGAGCCGGATTCATCAAGCGAAAAGGGAGGAAACTTTTTCGAAAAGGGAACCGCCGCTCTTGAGCATGTGCGATTCGCCTCCGAATCTTTGGTCAGAGTGAGCGCAGAGCACCGGCGCTGGATCAATTGACCAAAGTCGAGTAGAGTGCCTGGCAGCGTATGTGCTTCACAGGGTCGCGTCAAAAAATGAGAATTCCGGCAATCAGACTCGCGCGAATACCGCTCATGCTTCTGTTCGTGGGGCTAACCATTCAGAGCAACAAACTTCTGGCCCAGGGAAACACGTGGGCAACCGGACCTTCCATAGCGAACAGTCGAGTCGCACCGGCGGCCGCGACAATCGATAATAATTTATACGTTGTTGGAGGTTTCACTGATACCGGCGGTCCGACCCCGGTGCTGGAAGTCTACGATTCCTTGTCGGGGACCTGGGCTACTCGCAGCCCAATGCCCACAGCACGCGGCCGGCTCGCCGTCGGAGTGATTAACAACATCATGTATGCGGTCGGCGGTTTTGGAGGAGAAAACGCGGTCGAAGCATATGATCCCTCAAAAGACACATGGACAACGAAAGCCCCGGTCAACGAAGGAAGGTTGGGAGCCGCGGCCGGTGTGATCGCTGGGAAGTTGTATGTCGTGGGCGGGACCACGAATGATTCTAATCAAAGCGTCGAAGAGTATGACCCTGTGACAGACACATGGGTCTTCAAAGCACCGATGCCTACCCCTCGTTTTCTCCTCGCGGGAGCCGTGATCGATTCCAAGTTTTACGCGGTGGGGGGGACCAATTCGGTAACGGGCGGCAGCGGTCTTGGGACTCTTGAAGTTTACGACCCGGCAAGTGATACCTGGCAAACCAACACTCCCATGCCGACGCCACGGAGCGATTTGGCGGCCGCTGTCATTGACGGTAAAATGTATGTTGTGGGCGGCTTCGGCGACCCGAATGTGGGCACGGTCCTTGAAGCCTATGACCCGGGATCGGATGAATGGTCCACCCTGGCTCCGATGCCGACATCGCGTGGAGATCTTGCGGCTGACGTCGTCAGCAATAAGCTCTTTGCCGTTGCGGGAACCGCCGTGCCCGGTGCGACGCCCCTTGCCACGGTCGAGATCTATACGGAGCCCACTCCGGTCATAACCAGTCCGCTGGTCGCGACAGGTACCGTGGGTCTCCCTTTTGTCTATCAATTCGAAACGAGCGGGGCGACTTCGTTGGATGTGACAAATCTCCCTGACGGGCTTTCGTTTGATTCATCACTATCGGCGATCGTTGGCAGTGCGTCCTTGGATGGCACGTTTCAAGTGGGATTGAGCGCCTCGAACTCCTCCGGCACTACCGACGCCACGCTGGTGATCACGATTCAGCCTGCGCCCCTTTCCGGGCCGATGATTATCAGCAGCACGAGCGCAAAGGGCAGAACCGGAAGCCCCTTTAGCTTCCAGGTTATCACCAGTGGAGCCAGCCCGGCAGCGCGCCTGAGCGCCACGGGTCTTCCGCCGGGCCTGAGTGTGGACCCGGTCACCGGGCTGATCTCGGGGACCGTGATCGTTGATGGCAGCTCGGCCGTGAGCCTGACAGTGGCTGATGGCAGTCAAAACACCACTGGCACACTCGAGTTAACCTTTAGCTCCGACCTTACGCTGCCTGTCATAGTTAGTCCAAACACGGCTGCGCTTCTCATCGACCAGCCCTTTAACTACACGATCCTGGCGCCCTCGTCAGATACAACTGATCCGATTAGCTACCAACTGATTGGGACTTTGCCGGCGGGTCTTGGTTTCGATTCGGACAATGGCACCATTTCGGGAACCTTCCAAAACCGGTCCGGCAAAGCGCCCGGTCCGCAGCTCTCGGGCGGCATTGTGACCAACGTGCAACTCTTTGCCAGTAACTCGCACGGCACGGGCACGATTCCACTGGTCTTCTTCCAAGCGCCTTCCGGAGCGGTCAACATCTCGACCCGGCTGGATGTCGGGACAGGCGATGATGTGCTCATTGGCGGGTTCATTATCACCGGGAACGCGCCCAAGAAAGTCATCGTCCGTGCGATCGGGCCCTCGCTGGAAGTAAATGGCATGCCGCTGGTGGGGCGTCTGGCCGATCCGATCCTTGAATTACACGACAGCCATGGGCTGCTCGCCACCAATGACAACTGGCGCGACACCCAGGAAGACGAAATCATCGCGAGCACGGTGCCACCGACCAACAATCTGGAATCAGCCATTGTGGCGACGCTGGCGCCGCTGGATACCAGCGTTCCTGGGAGCGGGGCTTACACTGTGATTGTGAGCGGGAAGAACAGCGGGACCGGGGTGGCCCTGGTCGAAGTCTATGATCTGGGCACGGCGAGTCTGGATATCTCGAGTCAGGCGCAGTTAGCCAACATCTCGACCCGGGGCAAAGTGCAGACGGGCGACAACGTCATGATCGGCGGCTTCATTGTGGGGGGGAGCGCGGCCTCCAACATCCTGGTGCGCGCGATTGGACCGGAGCTGACCACTCAGGGGGTGGCGGGCGCATTACAGGATACGACCCTGGAGTTGCACGATGGCAGCGGAACGCTTCTGGCGTCCAACGACGACTGGCAGAGCGACCAGGAGCAGGAGATCATCGCTACCACCATTCCGCCGACCGACCCGCGGGAGTCAGCCATCGTTGCAACGCTTAACCCCGGTAACTACACCGCGATCGTAGCCGGCAAGAACAACACGACTGGGGTCGCCCTGGTCGAGGCTTATGTTCTGCCGTGATGGAGAGCCGACGAGCGCTGGTAAAGAAAGTGCTGTAGCGGCGGTCTGTGACCGACGAACCTGGCAGTTCGACGTCCGCGAGACGAGGGCAGTTAGAACAAAGGGATTGGTGTTCCTGGCCGCGATACTGTGCCTTAGGGCCACCTTCGCTCCAGTTGCAAAGGCGGAAGATAACAGCGCTGCAAAAGAGGCGGAGATCATTTCAAAGGAGAACTCGGTTGACAGCCTGACGCCGCCCACGAGTTGGCAACCCGCGACCGTGGGCCAGAAGCTGGCCTGGCACGATCGAATTCGAACAGGTGAGGATAGCCGGGCCGCAGTGCGACTTAGCGACTCGAGCATCCTAAGACTGGACGAACTGACTGAGGCGGAGGTTTTGCCGCCGCCGACCACGGCCGCCAAACCGACATTGGACCTTAAGCAAGGCACGGCCTACTTCTTCAGCCGCGAAAAGTCGCGGGAGATCAATGTGCACACCCCGGCCGCGAACGGTGGGATCCGCGGAACGGAATTTGTCGTGACCGTCGCGCCCGATGGAGCCACCAGCTTCATCATGATTGACGGCGAAGTGGAGACTTCCAATGGCAGCGGTTCGCTGGTGGTGCGAAGCGGCGAACGGGCGGACATCGAACCGGGAGGCAAACCGGCGAAGAGTAATATGAGCAATCCGATCGACTCCGCTAGCTGGTGCTTTTATTACCCCGGCGTGCTCGATCCGAAAGAGGTGACAGATTCTCTGCAAGATCAAGGTCCGATCCAAGGGTCACTCTCGGCCTATGGCGAAGGGGACCTCCTCAGGGCGCTCGAGCAATATCCGCGCGACCGGTTACCGGCTTCCCCGGAGGAAAAGGCATATCGTGCCGGATTATTTTTGGTTAGTGGTCAGGTCGCGAAAGCGGAGGGTCTATTGCAGGAGCTGGATCGCAACGTCCCGAACCGGGAAGCGATTGCTACCCTGATCGCAGCGATCACTCTAAAGGAGAAGAACGATTCAGCACCGCCGCGAACCGCAGGCGAGTGGATGGCACAATCCTACTATCTCCAATCGATAGGTCACCTTCCAAGCGCCCGGCAGGCGGCGGAACGCGCCACGGCGATTGATCCCAACTTTGGCTTGGGTTGGACGCGGTTGGCAGAGGTTGAATTTACCCAGGGTCAAAGATCTCGGGCAAAAGAGGCGCTGGAGAAAGGATTGAATCTCGCGCCGGGGAATCCTGCCGCGCACGAGCTCTGCGGGTCCATCTTGAGCGCGGAAGGCAAGCTCGATCAGGCAATCGATTCTTTCGAGAAAGCGATGGCTCTGGATAGCGCGCTCGGCGATGCTTGGGCCGGCCGCGGTTTGTGTCTTATTCGCCAGGGTCAGGTAAAGGCTGGCCGGCGTGATCTCTTTGCCGCCGCCGCACTGGAACCGAATCGTGCCGACTTCCGCAAATATCTGGCTGAGGCGTTAGGCAACGCGGGTGATAATTCTGCAACTCGAAGGGGACATACTCCGCGCTCGGAGGCTGGCGAAAACTCCGAGCCGGCTCGTTCGGGATCGGTCTCACGCGCTGATAAGACCGCAAGCCAGGAGCCGGTCTATCCCGGTCGCATCCCGCGTAGTGGGATAAACGTGAACCCAAAGCCGACCTACCCGACTCGCTACCCCTATCCCGGACCAACGAAAAGACCGTCCCGTTCGGACGGTAGGTCGCGTCCAGAGACAGCCGGAGGTCGGGCATCTCGTCGTCCTCAACCTACTCCGCGTTCGATGCCTTCCAGGCGTTCGCAGCAGGGTAAGCAGGTCCGTCAACCTAAGCCGACCCCGGCGCATCACGCCGCAGTCGCTGGGGCGCCGGCTCCGCGGGAGCAAACGAAAGAGAGAAAGAAGAAACCGACAACAAGTCAGTCGCCGGGTCCTAATTGAATCGGAGCTTTGTGCGCAGATCGACCAGCGGCCCGGGGGAGCTCACTGCCTGCTCGACGTGCACGGGCGCCGTCGCGTGCGGGTTTGAGAGCCCAGCTTCGCCCCGCGCTTGCGGGCTGCGTTACGGCGGCGCCCCGCCGAAACGGACTTTGTCTGGCGCGGTGAACAACGTGCGAGGGAAATCGGAAAATATTGTTGACGCGCAAAATATCTTTGTTTAAAACGCGCTCGGTTACGTCACCCGACGTTTCAACGAATCTCCCCTGCGGGCTGAAGTAAGTTCGCGGTTTGGACCTGCGCTGGGACCGCCGGTTGCCGTGATCGGTCTGAATTTAGACCCTTAAGTGAGCCATAGGACTACCAAGCCATGAAAAAGTCTCCTCTTCAGTTTATCCTCCTCCGTTACGCCTTGCGTGGCGTCCTGCTTCTCGGCGCGGGGCTGGCGCTCGTAGAGCCATGCGCGGGCGCTCCCGGTGGTTTTGAGGCCACTGGCAGCCTCGCCACCGCACGCGAGTTTCACACGGCCACTTTGCTGCCCAATGGCATGGTGCTGGTCGCAGGCGGCAACGGCAACTTTCTTGCGAGTGCGGAACTCTACGATCCGGCGACCGGAACCTGGACGGCCACTGGCAGCCTCGCCACCGCACGCGCGCTTCACACGGCCACTTTGCTGCCCAATGGCATGGTGCTGGTGGCAGGCGGTGTTGGCAACCCCGGTTATCTTGCGAGTGCGGAACTCTACGATCCGGCGACTGGAACCTGGACGGCCACTGGCAGCCTCGCCACCGGACGCGACTATCACACGGCCACTTTGCTGCCCAATGGCATGGTGCTGGTCGCTGGCGGTTCTGACAACAACGCGCTTGCGAGTGCGGAACTCTACGATCCGGCGACCGGAATCTGGACGGCCACTGGCAGCCTCGCCACCGCACGCTACTATCACACGGCCACTTTGCTGTCCAATGGCATGGTGCTGGTCGCTGGCGGTGTTGACAACACCAACAGCCCTCTTGCGAGTGCGGAACTCTACGATGCATCCGCGCCGCTCATCACCAGTCCGCTGGTAGCAATGGGCACCGTCAATATCCCGTTCAGCTATCAGTTTGAGACCATTGGAGCGACTAGCCTTTTTGTGGATCCGGCAACCCTGCCGTCTGGTTTAACTTTTGATGCTTCACTTTCTGCCATCGTCGGCACTCCTACTGGAGCCGGAACCTTCCAGGTCGCGCTGAGTGCTTCCAATACGGGCGGCACGACGAACGCCACGCTGGTCCTCACGATTCAGCCAGCTCCCGCTTCTGGCCCGGTGATTATTAGCGCTGCGAGCGCCACCGGCAGAACCGGAAGCCCGTTCAATTTCCAGGTGGCCACGAGTGGGGGCACGTCCGCAACACGCGCTAGTGCGACTGGTCTCCCGGCGGGCCTGACCATTGATGCAGTGACAGGTGAAATTTCCGGGACGGTGACAACCGACGGAAGCTTTTCGGTAACACTAACAGTGACCGATGGAAACCAATCGAGCACAGCCACCCTGCAATTGACCTTCACCTCAGATCTCGCTGTGCCCGTGATCACGAGTCCGAACAGCACCTTCCTTTACCCCGGTCAGGCTTTTAGCTACACGATTTTGGCGCCGACCTCAGATTCATCTGATCCAGTCACCTATTCGGTTGTCGGCACATTACCGGCGGGACTGGGACTGGATCCGACCACAGGAATCATTTCGGGCATCCCTCAATTTGGCTTCGGGCGGCAACCCAGTCCTCAACTTTCCGGTGGCGTCGTGACGAATGTGCAAATCTTCGCCTGCAACTCGAGTGGCTGCGGCGCGCAGGGCCTCTTCTTCCTGCTCCCGACAGGGGCGGCCAATATCTCGACCCGCCTCAGTGTCGGCACGATCGATAACGTGCTCATAGGCGGGTTCATCACCCAGGGCAACGCGCCAATGAAACTGGTTGTGCGTGGGATCGGGCCATCCCTTCCGGTGATGGGTCCGCTGGCTAACCCCTATCTTGAGTTGCATAGCGGTCCAACCACGATTGCGGCGAACGATAACTGGATGGATAACCTGTCCGGAGGCAGCCAGGAGGTCGCGATCCAGAACACTGGGCTGGCTCCAATCAATGATCTCGAGTCAGCCATTCTGGCCGTCCTGGATCCCGGAGCTTACACCGCAATCCTGAGTGGAACGAACAATGGAACCGGGGTCGGACTGGTTGAGGTCTATAACCTGGGTGCGGCAAGTCTGGATGTGTCAAGTGCGGTGCATTTGGCCAACATCTCGACCCGCGGCAATGTGCAGACGGGCGACAACGTCATGATCGGGGGCTTTATCAACGAGGGAGCGGTCCCGATGCAGGTCGTGGTGCGTGGGATCGGCCCCTCGCTCACGGGCATGGGAGTCACCGGGGCGCTGGCAAATCCAGTTCTGGAGTTACACGAACCGGATGGGACAGTGATCACCAACGACGACTGGATGACGACCCAGGAAGCGGAAATCACCGCGACCACCCTCGCGCCGACCAACCCGCTGGAGTCAGCCATCCTGGTGACGCTCCCGGTCGGAGAAGGCGCCTACACCGCGATCGTGCGCGGCGCCAACAACACGACCGGGGTGGCGCTGGTCGAAGCCTACTTTGGCAACCCCTGCCTGGGTGCCTCCTGCCCTTGATCGATCTTGCAGTTGGAAGAATAACATTGACGGCCTGAAAACGTTTCGCTAAAAGGCGTTCGATTACGTCACCCGACGTTCCAACGAATCTCCCTTTCGGGCTGGCGCGAGTCCCGGGGAAATGGACCTGCGCTGAGATCGTCGGCTGCCGCGATCGCCGGATGACAGATGTAATTAACGTAAAATCACCGCACAATGGGAACACGCTCTCTTAGACTCATACAAACCGCCTTCCAGGCATTCGCGTTAGTTTACCTTGCTGCTCAAAGTTACGCGGGAACAGAAGTGCGAGGGTACGGCGTTTTCAAGGGCACTATCACCATGCAAACGGATGGCGGCACCGAAGCGATGGGTAGCACGCCTTATTACTTCGATGCCCTAGTCCCAGCGGCGTCCAATGGCAGCATCACCGGCGCGAGTATCTCACTTCCTGCCGGCAGTGCCGCTACGTCACCACAAGCGCTCAGTCCTGTGAACGACGGCATCGGAAGTTACAACTTCGCCGCGTACTTCGCCGACCAAGCCACGTTGAACAGCAATTACGCCGACGGCACTTATTCTTACGAAATTACCGGAGCGAGCTCGACTACTTACAACGCGAGTCTTTCCCTGACCGGCGATGGCTACCCCAGCGAATTCCCGATCGTCAGTAATACCACTTGGAGCGGCGGGAACCTGATGGTCAATCCATTCGCGGCTTTTACACTCAATTGGAACTCTTTCGCCGACGGCACCGGGTCGGATATAATTTATCTGGCTATCAGCAATATCGCTACGGGGCAAAGTCTTTTTGAGAGCGACGACGTCCCTGCGACCGTAACTTCTCAGAGCTTTGTGCCGAATTTTTTTCAACCAAACCAAACTTATGATGTCCGTCTGTTCTTCCTGAAAGTCAGTGACACAGATACGACGGACATTGCTAACACGACCGGCTTTGCAGGATACGAGACCGCCGATTGGTTCACGATCCAAACCATTCCGGAGCCTCCGACCATCACGAGCCCGCTCGTGGCAATGGGGACCGTCAATATCCCGTTCAGCTATCAGTTTGAGGCCAGTGGAGCGACTAGCCTTTTTGTGGATCCGGCAACCCTTCCGTCTGGTTTAACTTTTGATGCTTCACTCTCTGCCATCGTCGGCAATCCCACTGGAGCAGGGACCTTCCAGGTTGCTCTGAGTGCTTCTAATGATCTCGGCACCACCAATGCAACTCTCGTCCTGACCGTGCAGCCTTTGCCGGTGGCGGGGCCCGTGATCATGAGCGCAACTACTACCACGGGCCGAACTGGAAGTCCTTTCGTATTCCAGGTCATTACGAGCGGAGGCAGCTCCTTGACTCAGCTAAGTGTGACTGGCTTGCCGGCCGGCTTGACGGCTGATCCCATGACTGGGCAGATATCCGGCACAGTTACAACCGATGGAAGCTTCTCCGTGACACTGAGCGCGACCGACCTGGGCCTAACGAATACAGCGACCATGGAACTGACCTTCACCTCTGACCTGAACGTGCCGGTGATTACCAGTGCGCAAAGCGTATTCGCTTTTTCCGGTCTCCCGTTCAGCTTCCAACTTCTGGCGCCGACCTCGGATTCGACTGATCCAGTCACTTATTCCAATGTGACTCCGCTTCCGGCCGGGCTAGGCCTTGATCCGACAACAGGGGTTATTTCCGGTTCTCCCAATTTTCGGGCTAACTCATCGCTCGGGCCCCTGCTGGCTGGCGGCATCATTAGCAATAGCCAGCTTTTCGCTTGTAACTCCAGCGGCTGTGGTGCGCAGAACCTGTTTTTCGCCACGGCGACGGGCGCTGCTAATATCTCGACGCGGCTCAGTGTGGGCACGGGTGATAACGTCGGCATCGCGGGATTTATCACTCAGGGCAACGGACCATCCCGGCTGATTCTACGCGGAATCGGGCCATCCCTCCCGGTGAACGGGCCGCTGGCCGATCCGTTCCTGGAGTTGCATAGCGGCGCTGCCACCATCGCGTCTAACGATAATTGGATGGACAATCTGGCCGGAGGCAGCCAGAAGCTGGCAATCGAGGATGCAACCTACCCGACAGGAATGCTTGCTCCCACGGGTAGTCTTGAATCAGCGATCCTGAGCGTCCTTACTCCTGGACCTTATACTGCGATTCTACGCGGGGCGAATAACGAGACTGGCGTCGGACTGGTCGAAGTCTACGATCTTGGCGCGGCAAGCTTGGATGAGTCGGTTACGGGGCGACTGGCCAATATTTCCACGCGGGGCAATGTGCAGACGGGCGACAATGTCATGATCGGCGGCTTTATCAACGAGGGATCGGTCCCGATGCAGGTCGTGGTGCGTGGGATCGGCCCCTCGCTCACGGGCCAGGGAGTCACTGGGGCGCTGGCAAATCCAGTTCTGGAGTTACACGAACCGGATGGGACAGTGATCACCAACGACGACTGGCAGACGACTCAGGAAGCGGAAATCACCGCGACCACCCTCGCGCCGACCAACCCGCTGGAGTCAGCCATCCTGGTGACGCTCCCGGTCGGCTTTGGCACTTACACCGCGATCGTGCGCGGCGCCAACAATACGACTGGGGTGGCGCTGGTCGAAGCCTACTTTGGCAACCCCTGCCTGGTTGCCTCCTGCCCCTGATAATCCGACCGTTCTTCGCCACTCTTCTATTGCTGCCAGGCTCAGCTCCGGCAATCATGCTTTGAATTCGGCGTCTCCGGCCCGGCCTTTCTGAATCACCAAGGGTTGCGAGTAAGCCTGACAAAAAAGTAAGCTCACCTTTGGAAGAATAAGGTATCGACGCCCATTGTTGTAATAGGCAGTATGCAGCTTGAGGAGACCAACTATTATGATTCCCCAAGATCTGGGTAAACAGCTACGTAAAATGCTTCCCTGCCTCGCACAAAGGATGCCGAACTTCGAGCGGTTGGTATTTTTTGTTGTCATTCTTTGTTTCGAGACGGCTCCTCAAATTGCGCCGGCTCAAAATGCTAACGAAGCGATGGCGGCGGAGATCATCTCGAAGGAGAATGCGGTTGATAGTGCGCGTCCTTCGGCCGGGTGGCAGCCTGCGACCGTAGGCGAGAAACTGATCTGGCACGAGCGACTCCGAACTGGAGAAGATAGCCGCGCCGCGGTGCGGATGAGCGATTTGAGCGTGCTGCGGGTGGACGAGTTAACCGTAACGGAAATCTTGCCGCCCGAAGTGGCAAGCGCCAAGCCGACGGTGGACCTGAAACAAGGCACTGGCTACTTTTTCAGTCGCGAAAAATCACGCGAGATCAATGTCAAGACGCCGGCGGCGAACGGGGCGATCCGTGGAACGGAATTTATCGTGGCGGTGGCGGCGAACGGACGTAGCACCTTCACGATGCTCGATGGCGAGGTGGAGGTCTCCAACGCGCAAGGTTCTGTCGTCGTGCAGAGCGGGGAACGCGCGGATGTCGAGCCGGGCCGCAAGCCAACCAAGACTGCTGTCATCATGGCGGTCAACCTTGTCCAATGGTGCCTTTATTATCCGGGCGTTCTTGACCTGAACGATCTGAAGTTTTCGTCCGCAACCCGGGACGCGCTGCGCGAATCGCTCGCGGCCTACAACCAGGGCGACCTGCTCAATGCGCTCAAGACCTATCCTGGTCACAGGTCGCCCGCTTCTTCTGCGGAACGAGTTTATCGAGCGGGCCTATATTTGGTTGTTGGTCAGGTGGAGAAAGCAGAACGCCTCCTGCGCGAGATAAGTGAGGACGCGCCTGGCCGCGCAGCGCTTTCCACTTTGATCGCGGCAGTTACTTTGCAAACAAAGAGCGGTGGCAAGCCAACGCGCACGGCCAGCGATTGGGTCGCCGAATCCTATTACCGGCAATCGAAGAACGATCTTGCGGGAGCTTTGGAAGCGGCCCAGCATGCTACCGCGGTCGACCAGACCTTTGGCTTTGCCTGGACGCGGGTGGCTGAGTTGCAATTCAGCTTTGGCCGGGTGCCGCAGGCAAAGAAGGCGCTCGAAAGAGGTCTTAGCCTGAGTCCGCGGAATCCTGCTGGATACGCTTTGCGCGGATTCCTTCTCAGCGCGGAAAACAATATCGATGCGGCGAAGGATTCCTTTGAGAAAGCGATATCCCTGGACAGCGCGTTGGGGAACGCCTGGCTCGGACGAGGCTTATGCTCGATTCGGCAGGGACACGCCGAAGCGGGGCGACGCGATCTTCAGGCGGCCGCGGCTTTGGAGCCAAACCGGTCGATTTTCCATAGCTATCTTGGCAAGGCTTTCAGCAACGTCGGCGACGAAGGGAAAGCCCGGAAGGACCTCGATCGCGCGAAACAACTGGATGCGCTTGATCCGACCCCATGGATTTATTCCGCGATCGAAAACCGGCAGGACAACCGGATTAACGAAGCGGTGCGCGACCTGGAGAAATCGATCGAGCTAAATGACAATCGACGGGTTTACCGTTCGCAGTTCCTGCTCGATCAGGACCGGGCGGTGCGAAGCGCAAACCTCGCGGCAATTTATCAGGACGACGGGATGGACGACCTGAGCGTGCGCGAAGCCACCCTGGGGGTGGAATCGGACTACTCGAACGCGTCCTCTCATCTCTTCCTGGCTAACAGTTATAACGCCTTGCGCGATCCAAAACGGATTAACCTCAGGTATGAGACGCCCTGGTTTAATGAGCTGCTGCTGGCCAACCTTCTGGCCCCGGTTGGCGGCGGGCCTTTGTCTCAGTTTGTTTCGGAGCAGGAGTATTCGAAATTATTCGAGGCAAATCGCTTTGGAATTAGTTCGACCTCGACCTACTTCAGCACTGGAGAGCTTAGGGAGACCGCGTCGCAATACGGTATTTTTGGAAACGTCAGTTACTCGTTCGATACCGAGTTTCAATACGACAACGGACGCCGGCCCAACAATGAGATTACGCGGTCAGAATCCTACGGCCAGGCGAAAGTGCAGCTGACTCCGCAGGACAGCATCTTTTTCCAGACCAAGTATCAGGACACGCGGCAGGGAGACTTGCTCCAGCGCTACGACCAGACCCAGGCCGATATCGGCGCTCACTTTCGCGAACTGCAACAGCCGGCCATCATTTTGCTCGGTTATCATCATGAGTGGGCACCCGGGCTGCATACGCTGCTTCTTGCCGGAAGGCTGGCTGACGACATCTCATTTTCTGATTTAAACCGGGCCGCCGACGTAGCTGAGTTTCTTCAAACCGGCTTTCACCCCAATGTCAGTCGCTCCCTCATCATTCCGCGTGACGCCACCGGCGCAGTGACCCTGGCTCCCTTTCTCCTCCCACTCGATCTTCTCTATCACAGCTCATTCACGACCTACACGGGCGAATTTAACCAGATTTGGGAACTGGAAAGAAACACGCTGATTTTCGGGGCCCGCTTTCAGGCCGGCGAATTCCAGACCAGCGATGTGCTAGATAAACCGCCGGCGTTCGCGGTCAACTTTTTCAATGTGCCGGCGGCTGCCCAGGATTTCGACACCAGCTTTAACCGGCAGAGCGTTTATCTCTATGACACTTGGCGACCCTTGCCGGGTCTGTCGCTTACGGGTGGAGTCAGTTACGATCACCTGGGTTATCCGGCAAATTACCGGAATCCGCCCATCATCGATTCAGAAAACTCGCGCTCCCGCGTCTCGCCCAAGGCGGGTGTGATCTGGAATCCGGCGGGGAATCTGATTTTTCGCGGCGCCTATACTCGCTCCCTGGGTGGTGTCAGTTTTGATGAGAGCGTGGAACTGGAACCTAATGAGGTCGCGGGTTTCAACCAGGTCTTTAGAAGTATCATTTCTGAATCTGTGGTCGGCTCGGTCGCGGCACCGAAGTATGAGAACGCGGGCCTGATGGTTGAGGACAAGTTTGGCTCCGGCACCTATGTCGCCGGGCAGGCAATTTTATTGCGTGCCGATGTCGATCGGCAGCTCGGGACTTTCAACGCTTTGATCGCAAATGGCCGGATCACGCCGCCGATCGCTCCTTCATCCACCCCTGAACAACTGGGCTACGAAGAGGAGGACCTTCTCTTCACCGTCAACCAACTGCTTGGCAACCGATGGTCCGTCGGGGCGAAGTACCAGCTTTCCTTTTCCGATCTTCAGACAATTTTTCCTGAGATTCCAACGGCGGTTTCGCCACTCGGCGATAGCCGGCAGAAGGCAACCCTCCATCAGGCTCAGCTTTTCGCGATTTACAGTCATCCTTCCGGTTGGTTTGGACGTTTGGAAGGCTACTGGGCGCGACAAAGTAACGTCGGGTATGCGCCGGACAATCCGGGCGATGAAATCTTCCAGCTGAATGCCTATGCCGGGTTTCGTTTTCGCCGGAACTACGGCGACATCACACTCGGTTTTCTCGACATCAACGATCAGGATTACAAACTGAATCCGCTCAATTATTATAATGAGCTGCCGCGGGAACGAACCTTTGTGGCGCGTCTGCGCTTGAACTTTTAGAGGTAATCGCAGTAGTTAAGGTTGTGTGAGAACCAGGGACGCCGCCGATTGAGCCGATGCAGATTCGCCAAATCAGGCATCTGACCCGCGGCCTAACAATCACAGCCGGCGCGATGCTGGCGATGGGATTGGGATTCGCCTGTCTGCGCTACTCCTTTGCGGAACCGCTCGTGCGGCTCAGTTATGACCTGCCATTTCTCTGGCGTGCTCCGCTCGATACGCATGAGGTCGCCCTGATCTTCATCGATGAATATTCGGCCAAGCAATTGCACCAGCCGCTCGACGACGTCTGGAACCGCGCGCTGCACGCGCCGCTCCTGGATCGCCTGACCGATGACAAGGCGCGCCTCGTCTTCTATGACATTGTCTTCGACCAACCGGCCGCCGATCCCGCGGCCGACGCCGCTTTCGCGGAGTCCATTCGCAAGAACGGGCGAGTCATTCTGGGCGCGGCGCTCGACCTTAAAGAACGGCAGGGCGTGAGATCGGAGAGCATTTCCGCTCCGATAAAGCTATTGCGCAAAGCCGCCGCCGGTTGGGGCATCCTGGCCTTTCGACCGGTCGATCCCGATTACGGAGTGCGGCGCATTTACTTTGGCAATAGTGTCAAAGCAACTGCCACTTGGGAAGCCGCCAAGTTCCTCGGAGCGCCGATTACTCGTAAAGCGCGGGAGACGCTCGGACCGCACTGGGTGAATTACTACGGTCCGCGGAATAGCTTTTCTGCCGTCAGCATTGCGCAGGCGTTGACGCCAAACGGGGTTCCACCGGATTTTTTCAAGGATAAGATCGTTCTTATTGGCGGCCAGTTTGCGGTCGGAGGTCTTACGGTCGGGCGGGACGAATTCGCCACTCCTTACTCGAGATCGAACCGCCAGTTCACGCCCGGGGTAGAGATTCACGCTAACATCCTTTTGAATCTGCTGCGCGGTGATTGGCTAACTCGAATGGGCGTGAGTCGAGAGACTGCGCTGATCCTATGCATCGGCCTGTTGGCCGGTGCGCTGGCTTTGTTGCGTCCGTTCCCGGCGACGGTCCTTGCGATCATTGCTTGCGTTGCCCTTGCCTGCGGTGCCTGCCTGCTCGTCTGGCAGGAACGAATCTGGTTTGCCTGGTTGATTCCCGCCGGCGTCCAAATTCCGTTTGGTCTGGCGTGGAGCATTAGTGCCCAATATGTGCTCGAGTCGCGTCGCCGCAAAGAGTTGCGCAAGGCTTTTGGGTTCTATCTCTCGCCGGAAATGGCAGATAAGATTTCCGACTCCGATTTCGATCTTCGGCCGGGCGGGAAGGTCGTCGAAGCCACAATCATTTTTACCGACCTGGAGCACTTCACGACCTTGTCGGAAGACCTGGACCCGGCGGAGGTCTCAGCCATCTTGATCGCGTATTTTGAACAGACGACCCGCTGCGTCCTCGAGCACAAGGGAATGATCATCAAATACGTCGGCGACGCCGTGATGGCCGCCTGGGGCGCGCCGATCGATGAGCCGGCCCACGCTATTCGTGCGGCTGAGGCGGCCTGTGACCTTCGCGGCCTAACGGAACTGGAAGTGCGCGGGAAAAAATTGCGGACGCGAATCGGTGTGAATAGCGGCAAAGTGCTGGCGGGTAATCTCGGCTCTTCCTTCCGGTTCGATTATACCATGATCGGAGATACGACGAACTTCGCCTCACGCCTCGAGTCACTCAACAAGTATCTCGGAACCCAGGTCCTGATCTCCGATTCCGTCCACGAACAACTCGATGGGAAGTTTGTCACGCGACGCCTGGGAGAATTCAGGGTCGCGGGCAAGACCCATGGCGTAGTGATCCACGAACTGCTCGGCCGTTCCGCGGCCCAGGCCAATGAGCGAGCCTGGATTGAATCCTTTGAAGCTGGCCTGGGCGTGTTTCGGCTAGGGGAATTCTCCAGCGCGGCCAGGCTGATGAAGCAGACCTGCGAACTAAGGGGCGGCTCAGATGGTCCGGCGGAGTTCTATTTGCGAAAGATTGCCGCCCTTTCCAGTCAGGAAAAGGGAGAGGATTGGGATGGAATCATTGAGCTATCGGAGAAATAGCCGCTCAGGCGACTTAGACGCCGTGGTCATTCGGCGGAAGGACCCAGTCATGCAGTCATGCTGGTGCGCAGGCCGGCCGCGGCCAGGTCTTCGGCGTGCGCGCCCATGACGCGCTCGAGCAGTTGGGGCCCGGTCATTCGAAAAGCCGCATCATGCGGACAGGCGGCGACGCAGGCCGGGCGCGGCGCGGTCAGGTCGCCGAGCGCATCGCAAAGGTCGCAGTTGGCGGCCTTAAGCTGGCCAACGAGGTGAGTCCGGCCGATCCCCTCCGAATCGGGCACCGCAACGCGATTTCGTTCGTTAGGTATCATGAAGATGCTGCCATAAGGACAGTTTTCGGCGCATAAACCGCAACCGATGCAATGATCTTCGATCACGATTTGCAGGTGCTTGCCTCGATGAATGGAGTCAACCGGACAGCCGGTCATGCAATGTGGATCGGTGCAGGAGCGACAGGAGGTGGCGACGAGAAAATTATCCAGTCGTTGCCCGGCGCGAATCAGACGTGGGATAGGAATCCCATGTGTCCCTGTCCCATGCTGCCCGACACAGCCTCTGGTGCACGCGTCGCACCGTGTACAGTTATCCAGGTCGAGCACCAGAATGCTTTGACCTTCATAAAGACCTTGCTCGACATAGGCGTCGAGGACGCGATGACCTACGGTTGAGCTATACAAACGGGCGAGAGATTGCTCAACCACCCGTCGCCGGATAACACCAAACCGGCGCAGCATCTGAAGAAAATCCGCCCGACTGAGCTGCGCGAGCTCAAGTTGGTTCAGGGCGGAGCAGGTCGCCGAACGCAGGCCCGGCGGCAGGACCGCTGCGAGGTCGTCGCTCGCCTGATCGAGCCTGACCTTCAACGCCTTCTCAACTTCCTCCGCGGTCTTGCGCTCGTCGGCCAGTGAAAGAGCCAGCAAGCCAATCTCTCCCAGGATGGAACCGGGACCTTTCGTGACGATCTTAGCCTCCCTGCCATGTTGTTGCACCGCGACGCGGACATGACCAAGCCGGACGAGATAGAGATGGGTTGCGATCTCCCCTTCCCGGAAAAGAGTCTGGCCGGCCTGGACGCGGACGAAGGTAAGCCGATCCCGAAGGAAGTCGACGATCCGAGCGTACTCGTCCCGCTCGATCTCGCTGAATAACTCCGTACTTTGCAATGCCAGGTCGAGGGAACTCTTGCGATATTCGTTTTCGAATCTCTGGCGCTGCCTCGGCAGCCGCATAAGTCGATCCAGCACGTTGCGGCGAATCTCCCATACCTCGCACCTCTCCAGGGCCGTCACATCAGCCGCCCGCGGCGATCCGTTCAGGCAGGCCATTTCGCCCACGATCACATCCTCCGGGGTTCGCTCCCTGATAACTGGTTTCTGCCAACCGAAGAACGAAAGGCCATGACCCGATTCCGGGTGCTTCGGAAAGATTGTTACCCTGAGTTTGCCGTGGCGGATAATAAAAGCCGTATTGCCCGGGTCGCCCTGACGGCATAAGACCTGTCCCTTTCTAAGTCGACGCCGGATGACCAGTCCTCTTTGCCAGAGGAGAAACTTCGGGGGTATTCCGGCGAATATTGGATCGGAGATCAATTCTCTTGCGGTCAGGAATTCGACCGATCGTCGCTTGGTCATGACTTTGACCTGAGCAACGGGCTTGAAGGTAATTGCACTCGTAGGACAGGAGACCATGCATTCGCCGCATTGCACGCAGGTCGATTGTCCCATTGGCAGATTGAGATCGAATCCAATCCCGGCCGTGGCGCCTTTCCCGGTGCGTCCGATGACGTGATTCTCCCTGACATCATCACAGGCACGCACACAACGGTCGCAGAGGATGCAGGCGCTGTGATCGACCAGAAAGACCGGAGAGGATGAATCGATTTCGCGCCGGCCGGCGAGCGGCCGGGCGGGCGGCGGCGGGTTAGAGAGGGCTTCCAGCTTGAAGCGCGACGGATCGGCCCCGCAACGCTGCGTCATCTGGCCAAGCTCATTAAATTGGGCGAACTCTTTCTCCAGCTCAGGAGCAACGGCCGGCTTCAAATGATCTGCCGCCAGCAGTTCCGTCATCACCTTTACAGTCTGTCTGACTCGATCGCCATCCGCTCCCGGGGCGTTCATGGTGAAAACCTCCATCCCCTCCTTGACTTCGTGCTGGCAGGCAGGCAGCAGCTTGCGCTCCGCCGCGCGCCGGCCGCGCTTTTGGCCGTAGATCTGGACGATGCAAAGACGGCAAACGGCCACCGGAGACATGTGGGGCTGATGACATAAGACCGGGATCGGGATCTTCTTCTCGTCTCCGATTTGCTCGACATAGAGCTTCCGCGCCGCATCATAAATCGTGGTGTAACGCGGGGTGGTGCGCCCTTCCAGATCGATGACAATGTTGCCATTGGCATCGGTGAGAGGTTCTGCCAGGGGCACCGTCACTGAAACTCCATCGATCTGAAGGGTAACGTTCTTTTCGTAGTCGGATTCAGTCGGGCTATCAAGGCGGACTAGCTGTCCATTGATGTCCCGACTAAACAGTCCTTCGTCGTCGTCACGAACGAATAAACCGGCAACGAACTCCGAACCTTGTGGCATAAGCTAACCAGGTTTTCGCACAGGAGCTGTCCCATTTCCTGACAAGTGTCTCGTCACATCTTCCTCGAAAAAGGCAACGGCCGTCTTGAGAGGAACTGGGACCGACCGGCCGAGGCCGCAAATCGACGCTAACTCAATGGCTGTGCCCATCTCTTTGATTAGCGGCCAGATTTCGCCTTTCCAAGTGGCCGCCTCGATTTCTCCATTCAGCAAATGTGATCCGAGTGAGGCCAGCTTCTGCGACCCCAGTCGACAGGGCACGCATTTGCCGCACGACTCATTGCGGAAGAACTCTACGGAGTTAACGGCTTGCTCAGCCATGTCCCGGCCCTCAGCGTAAACGACCAGGCCGGCGCCGAGCGCCTGGGTGGGGCTAAGTGCCCGGAAAAGGTTTAACTCCAGCTCGAGATCGAGGATATCCAGCTCGGATGAGGCCGGGTCAAACCCACGCCGGCCTGCCAGTTCCTGCCAGCTTTTGTTGTTGGTGTGGTCGCGCGGCAAGCCGCTACCCGCCTTGAGTCTTGCGGGAAGAAATCCACCGGATGGGCCCGAAGGAGCGAATCCTTTGAGCTTTGCGTCGCCGACAATGCCACGACAGTAATTGTCTCCGTAAACAAGCTCGCGCAGGGTGAGTCCCATCGGGACCTCGTAAACGCCGGGGCGCTTGACATCGCCCGAAACGGAGAAAATTCGGCGGCCCTTCCAACCGTTCACGCCTTGTTCAGCGTAGTGCTTGCCGCTTTTGAGGCAGATGAAAGGCACCCAGGCAAAGGTTTCCACATTACTCACGAGGGTCGGAAGATTTTGCAACCCATTCGTCTCCAGTTTGGGCGGCATGTTCCGCGGCTCGCCGCGGCGATCTGACATGGCTTCGATCAGCGCACTCTGTTCTCCGCAGATATAACCACCGGGACTAACGAAGACAGAGACAGGCAAAGATCGACCAATCAGCATCGCATCTTCGCCGCAGAGCCCGAGTTGCTCGGCGCGCTCGATCTCGCGCCGGCACGCCTCGATTTGTTCGGCGTATTCGTGGCGGATGTAGATGAAGCCTTGAGTAGCCTCGGTAATAAGACTGGCCAGAATCACCGCTTCGACAATCAGGTGCGGAGTGCGGAGAAGTAACTCGCGGTCCTTGAAGGTGCCGGGCTCGCTTTCATCGGCATTCACAACAATGAAGGCTCGATCGTCCGCTTCCCTTTGCCGGGCTTTTCGCACGGCGTCTCGCACATCGCGCCACTTTTGGACTGCGGGAATTCCCGCGCCGCCCAGTCCGCGGAGATCGGCGTCGCGGATCTCATCCAGAAGGAGGTCCGACCACCCGCCGAGTTCCGGGCCTTTGGCCCATTCGTGCTCCGTCTGCCAGGAACGCACGGCGTCGCGAACGGCGGGCTCCATTTCAAAATCGACCCGCATCTGGCGGATCGAAGCCATGCGAAACTTTTCCAGCATGCCCAGAGTCCACTCCGGGCTAAGCGAGAGGAATTTCATCGCTGTGCTCAGGGAAGCGTCGCGCGCGGTGATCGCTCCGCGCACCGCCCGATAGTCTGGTGATTCTCCCTTGTAAGGATCAATCATGGCGTCATCGCTCGGATAACTCTGATCGATGTCATGATCGGGCGGCGGCGGCACGCCTTTAAGTGTGGCAGCCACGATGGCCTTTAAGTCATCGCTCGATCGCGCAAGATAATAGTGCTCGTGCTCGGAGCCAAGGACCGAGAGACAAGCGGCCGGCGCCCGGTCACATCGGCCGAGACACGATGTTCCCTGCACCGCGACAGATTCGCTGGTGAGACCATTCAATTGCTGCAGCATTTTGTTGGAACCAGCAAGATGGCATGACAAGTCGCGGCAGATTTGCAGCACGACTCTCTTGGGAGGTGTAAGGAGGAAGTGGGGAAAGAAACTAGCCACCGCCTGAAGACGGTACAAAGGAGTCCCGGACTCTTTCGAGAATTCCTCGAGGGCTTCCGGCTTCAAATAGCCGAATTGCCGCTGAATACGGTGCAAGGCCGGCACGAGCACCGGAGAATACGAAGTCAGCCCTTTTGTATCCATTTCTGCCTAGTGAGATGTAGTCCAGAATGCCAGAACGCCGAGGGCCGATGGCGCGCTCGTGAAAATCCGGGGTTTGTCAGGCATAGATGGAGAGCATGCTATTACGGAGTCTGTTCCATTGTCGTGCGAAAAGTTACAAGATCGGCGGCAAATTTCGCGGGCTGAAAATCATCCCGGACGCGAACATCCTTGAGGAGGGCAGCGAGAGCGGCGCCAGGTGGGGAAGCGGCCGCCTGATGGTTTATCGCGCGGGAGAGTCGATCGAGGGCGAGGACGAGCCTTTGCGCGCGGCGGAAAAGTAAGTCTGGCGATGCGCCCGCTGAATTTACGAAATCGGTATCGGTAGCGTCCAGGGCGCGCAGAGTAGTGGCGGACAAGTCAGTGTTCCACGGACCCGCCGCGGCGCGCCGGGCGAGCGAGTCGGCCTGCTCTTGAACGCTGACAAACAAAGTGCGGCTGGTCGTTTCACCCGGCAGGGCGATGACTGGCAGGCGGGACTGGGGGGCTGTCGCTTTGGTCAGGAGCCAGGCGAGTCCCCTCCAACGGACCAGGCCAACCGCGTCAGGCGATTCGTCTTGCGAGAGTGCCCAGCTCATTTCGCGCAAAGCCACAGCCTGCCCGACCAGCCAGGCCCGCGGGCCGCTCGCGGGATCCTCGTCCTTCCAATGCTCGGGTTCGGCGATGGACTGGCCATCGAGTTCAAAGGTGAGTTCGGGATGGCCGGCCTGGAGCAAGTCTGTTTCCAGATTCTGGTGACAAGCAACGCAGGTATTCGCCCGCACATAGAAGCTGCGCAGATCGCGCATTCCGGCGCCGACCCGCATGGCGTAAGTCCAGTCCTTGCGGGTGTGCCCGCGCAACCACGGCCCGGCCGCGGCGTGACAGTTTTCACAGGAAACACCTTCATCGGTCCGGGCCGTGTTCGTTAGGCGCGAGGGCGCGACGGATTGCAGGGGAGAATGGCAGACCGTGCAGCGCGCGCTGGTTTGCGCGGCGGGCAGGCCGAGCGCTTCCGCCATGCGCGCGGAACTAGCAGTGACCAGGACGGCGTAGGCGCGGGCGTGAAAATCCTGTTTCACCCAGGTAAGATACTGGCTGCGCTTTTCGCCCGCTCCGCCGTGGCAACTGGATGAACTGCAACCGGCCACTCCGACAAATTGGTCGGTCTGGAGCGGAGCGCCGTTAATCTCCGCCACGGCGCTTCCCGCCAGGAAAACGGCGACTGTCGCACAGGCCTGCAACCGGCAAAATGCGCTAGAGGCTATCCGGAAAGTAGGGAAGGGTCGGGTGGTGATCGATTTTGGCGCTGGCCGAGGCGCGAACGAAGTGGCTGTATCGGTTTTGATACTGCCCGAGCTAGCAACGCGGGCCCGCGCCAAAAGCGGCGCCACCCGGCGGGCTAGAGCGCTTGGGGCCGGTTGCTCGCTCGTCACAGATTGCAGCGGATATGCTCCTCGCTCGCGTCTTGCCATCCAGCCCAAAGCGCTCTCGCGCGGCCCTTCCCTACTTTCCGGATAGCCTCTATGGCTCACGAATCGAAAATTAGCGGAGAGGACCAAAGCTAGGCCAGACAATAACTGAGTCGTTCGTCCCCTGACGGAGAAAGAATCAAAAGTTCTTCCCTGAATATTCAGGAGGAGTATTCTCGCGCCAACTGCCCGAGAAAAATCCGCATGCAGAACCTTGTCGAAGAGTTGACCCGCGGTAAGCCGGCGAATTTGGCGCCTGCTCATTGAGGCCTGGAACGCGATGCGAATCTTTAACCGCACGCACATTCCCTGGTTCCTTCTGGTTGTAGTCGCGACGATCCTCGCCGGCTGGATCTACCTTGGTAATTTTCATCCGGCGCGTTTGCCCGCGGCCCTGGGGTTGCCACCTGCCCTGGTGCAAAACCCGTCCGAACACCGCAGCATCGGCGGCACTCCCGTCGGGTTGATTTTTGGGTCTGTTTCCTTCGCGATTTTCATCTTTGGAGCGCTCCTCAGCCTGCGCAAGCGAGTAGTGCTCTGGCCCATCGGCACGGTGCAAAGCTGGATGCGGGCCCATATCTGGCTCACACTCCTCACCATCCCGCTGGTTCTCTTCCATAGTGGATTTCGGCTCGGCGCGCCGATGACCACTTTGCTGATGGCGCTTTACGGGGTTGTGATGGTGAGCGGAATCTACGGGTTGTTCCTGCAACACCAGATGCCGCGCATCATGAAAGCCCGTTTGCCGGCCGAAACGGTTTACGAACAAATCCCGTACGTTCGTTCCCAGCTCTTTCGTGCCGCGGAAAAAATGTGCAACGCCCTCAAGGCAGCCGTGCCCTCGCTCTCAGCCGTGCTCCCGACCGGGAGTTCGCGCGCGGCGGAAGCGCCTGCTTTGGTCGCGGATCCGGAATCGGAAACTGCGCTCATCACGTTTCTCGAAGATCAAGTCATGCCGTATCTCAAGGCGCGACGTGGCAGCAGGCTTCGCCTCGGGGACCGGGGTTATTCGGACGACACCTTCCGCTTTGTGAAACTCAAGGTGACGGACGCATATCGCGGCCGGGTCGAAGAAATTCAGGCCTGGTGCGATGAGCGCCGGATGCTCGATTTGCAAACCCGGCTGCACCATTGGCTGCACGCCTGGCTTTTTGTGCACGTGCCTTTCTCCTTTCTGCTTCTTTTGCTCACGGGATGGCATGCCTTTGTAACCCTCTTTTATTACTAAGAGTCAATGGCCAGGCCCAGAAAGACGCAGAAAGAGATCGCCGCGGAATACCAGGGCAACCTGGGCTATTACAACAAGGCCCACTTGTGGCGGCTGGCGCGTTTCATGGTCAGTTTTCTCGCCATCTCTGCCGGCCTCGCAGCCATCATCGCTTATGAACGGCGAGGGAGCGGAAGATTCTTCAACCCGGGCGCGCTTTCGACCGGTCACGCCGCCCTGGTCGATAACTGCGCGAGCTGTCATGACAAGTCATGGCTGACGGGCGGCGAGCTGACGCAGACCAAGTTCCAGGAAACGCTAAACGATCGGTTTCGTCATGGCGTCGCCTTTGACTCGATCGACCAGAATTGCGAGGCCTGCCATCTCAACAGAGACAAACGGACCCATGCTTTTCACGAGCCGAACGTCGTAAAGAATCGTTCGTGTTCGGTGTGTCATCAGGAACATCAGGGTCCCGGGCCGATGAAAGCAGTGGCCAGCTCTCAATGCGCCTCCTGTCACGACAATCGCCAGATCATGGAAGCTTCCGCGGAAAAGGGAATGCAACTGCATTGGGACACATTTCAGCGGCATCCGAATCCGGCCCAGCAAATCGTCTTTCAATTGCCGCGGCCCATGCGCGGTTACACGGAGACGTTCGCATCCTTCTGGAATGGTCATCCGGAATTTCAGCTCAAGCGGGAGACGGTGCGCGATCCCGACGCGCTGAAGTTCAATCACGAGCGCCACTTCGCCCCCGACATCCCGCCGGTCAATGGCCGGAAACTGGAGTGCGGCTATTGTCACCAGCCCGATTCCGAGGGGCGCTTTTATAACCAGCGCGCCATCACTTTCGCGGCGCAGTGTCAGGCCTGTCATTCGCTCCAGTTCGATCCCGGCAATCCCGAACTGACTCTGCCCCATGGCAACACCACCATGGTCCGCGGTTTCCTGCGCACCCTGCCGACGCAGTACGCCGAACTCGCGGTCCGGAAAGGAATGACCAGGCCTAACGAGATTCAAAGCTTCGTTACCCGGCAAATGCTGCAACTGCGCGAACGGGTGCATTCGGGGGAGGACCTCGAGCGCGAGGTTTTCTTTGTCGCCGATCCCTACAAGCCGCAACCTGGGACTGAGGCGCGGGTGCGCGCCTTATTTTACGGATGCGCGCTTTGCCACGAAGTGCAGCCGGTGGCGAACGCGGCGCCGTTCATCGCGAAGCCGATCTTTGTCGATCGCTGGATGCCGCAGTCAGACTTCGATCATTCCAGGCACCGGATGGTGAAGTGCGATGACTGCCATCATGCGTTGCGCAGTCGCCTCACCTCCGACGTGCTTATGCCGGGCATTGCCAGTTGCGTCACCTGTCACAGCCCAAAAGGAAAGGCCGTGGCCGAATGCAGGACCTGCCACAGCTATCACGCCCCGGCGTCGCTCACCGTGGCAGAGACGCGATTCGGCCTCGAGTTCCCGAGCCAGAAGCCGGGAGTCGAGCGGCGGCCTTAAAGTTTCTTGGTTAGCCGTCGTCCTCGCTCGGTTCCCTTACGCAGGTTTGTCCCATTCTTCCTTTGCTCTCGACAGCCGGAGCAGGGTGCAATTACAAGTTCGCTTTCGGGGCACGTAAGATCGCTAAATGTCTACCGAAGTTAAGAAGGAAATTCAGCTCGAGATCGCGCATGTCTTGTTTACTGACATCGTCGGTTACTCGAAGCTGCTCATTCCCGAGCAGCGCGCCTTGCGCGACACGCTCATTCAGATCGTTCGTAACACAGAGGAATTTCAAAACGCGGACGCGGCGGGCCGCCTGCTCAAGATTCCGACCGGCGACGGGATGGCGCTGGTTTTCTACAACAGCCCGGAAGAGCCGGCGGAATGCGCGCTCGAAATCAGCCGCGCGCTGAAAGAACATCCCAATCTTCCCTTGCGCATGGGTGTGCACAGCGGGCCGGTTAGCGGCGTCGTCGATGTCAACGAACAAGCGGGCGTGGCCGGCGCGGCGATTAACATCGCGCAGCGCATCATGGATTGCGGCGATGCCGGGCACATCCTTCTCTCGAAACATGTGGCCGACGACCTCGAGCATTATCCGGAATGGCGTCCGCACCTGCACCACTTGGGCGAATGCGAAGTGAAACACGGGCTGCGCATTTCCGTGGTCAATCTCTACACCGCCGAACTCGGCAACCCGGAAGAGCCGGTGAAATTCCGCCAGGCCAGAGAGGCGCAGGAAGCGCAGGCAAAACCGGCCAGATGGCCGCTGCGGTTGATCGTCGCTCTGGTCGTCGCCGCCGTCGCCGCCGGATCCTACCTCGCCTTACACCGATCCGACTCGAAAGCGTCCGCTGCCACCGCGGCGGCACTGGCGGCAATTCCGGAAAAATCGATCGCGGTGTTGCCGTTCGAAAACTTGAGCCAAGACAAAGCGAACGCCTATTTTGCCGACGGCATCCAGGACGAAATCCTGACCCGCTTATCCAAGATTGCCGATTTGAAAGTCATCTCGCGCACGTCCACCCAGCATTACAAGAGCGCGCCGGAAAATCTGCCGGATATTGCCCGCCAACTTGGCGTCTCCCATATCGTGGAAGGTAGCGTGCAGAAGAACGGCCCCGCGGTGCGAGTCAACGTGCAGTTGATCAAGGCCGCCAATGACTCCCATCTTTGGGCCGAGACCTTCGATCGCAAACTAACCGATATCTTCTCAGTCGAGAGTGACATCGCCAAAGCCATCGCCGATCAGTTGCGCGCGCACCTCAGCGGCCGGGAGGCGCAAGTCATCGCGGCCAGGCCGACCGACAATCCCGAGGCTTACACGGCCTACTTGCGCGGGCTGGCTTATACCCTCAAAAGTGGCAACACGTCCACCAACGCCCTGGGCGCGCAGAAGTATCTCAGGGAAGCAGTCAGGTCGGACCCAAAGTTCGCCCTTGCCTGGGCGCTGCTGACGTACGTTGATGCGCTCGGCTACGACACTCTGACTCTTCAGCCCACGGCCGAGCTCCGTGAAGAGACGCGGCGGGCAGCCGAAACCGCGCTCATTCTTCAGCCTAATCTCGGCGAGGCCGTGATGGCTAAAGGATATTACTATTACTCCTGTCTGAATGATTGGGATACCGCAGAACAATACTTTGAGCAGGCCCACCCCCTCCTGCCCAACAGCAGTAAGATTCCGGAATCGCTCGCCTATGTCGCGCGGCGGCGAGGACAGTGGGAACGGAGCGAGTCGTACTTTAACCAGGCTGAGCGGCTAGACCCACGCAACGTCGAAGTGCTCACCCAGCATGCGCTTTCTTACACAGATCTGCGACGCTTTCCAGAGGCGCTGCGCAAACTTGATCAGATTCTTGATATCATTCCGGACGACATTGATACCCTCGTGAATAAGGCGGGGATCGCACAAGCCGAGGGCGATTTGCCGCGCGCGGCAGCGATCCTCGCCCCGCTCCATCCGGCCGCGGACGATACCACGGCGCTGGAAACACAATTTTACCAGGCGATCCTGGAGCGCCGCCCGGCACCGGTCATCCCCCGGCTCAAAGAGATATTGGCCAAGCCCGATCCAGCTCTCGGCTTTCTTAATGGCGAACTGCGCTTTTGGTTAGGCTGGGCGCAAGAATTAGCGGGCGATCCTGCCGCGGCCCAGGAAACCTGGCGAGAGGCGCGTCGCGAACTGGAATCTTTCCTCAAGGAACAACCGGATAATTACAGCTTGCTGGGAGATCTCGCATTGACCGCGATGGGTCTCGGCGACAAAGCCGCGGCCCTGGCCTTGGCCGAACGGGCCATCGCGGCCAATCCGATCGAGAAAGACGCATTGGTCGGTCCCGCACCGATTGAAATCCTCGCCCGCGTGACGGCGCGTTTGGGAGAACCGAAGCGTGCCCTGGCCGCTTTGCAGAGACTCCTCTCGATGCCGTCGTGTGAGGGCGCGCTGGCTTCAAGCCTGCCCATTACTCCCGCGCTCCTCCGGCTCGATCCGATGTTCGATCCGCTGCGGAGTGATCCGCGCTTCCGAAAACTTAGCGCCGCGGCCCCGTCGCAGAAGCCGCGGCCTTGAGTCAGGCGTTTCGCCGTAATCCCGTCAGGGCCGGGGAACGTTCGGCGCAGGCGTGGGCACCGCCTCCAATTCACGGCCGCTACGGGTGAAAAGTTTGTCGCCCTGCGATTCGACATTTTCCACGCGGTAAAGCGGCCCGGTATGTCTCGAGTTTGCGTCAGGCGGATAAGTCTCGTCGAAATGGCGGAGGAACGGCAGCATCTCGTCCAGATGAAACGGCCGCGCGCCGCGCCGGCCGAAGACGACGGTCTGCGCGCCGGTTTCATCCACCACCCGGTCGCGCTCCAATCCGCGCGAGACACAGATTGCTTCGCCTTTCATCGGATAAGTCGCGATCAATCTCGGATTCGGGCGTGGGCTGAATCCGGCGGCGCCCGGGACGGTATCGGGCGAGATAAGTTGAATAACTCGAAGTCCATTCCTGCCATCCGCAACCAGCGCGAACTGGGAAGCACTCACGCTCCCGATCTGGACGGCGCGCGTATCGCTAAGTGCGCCGCCCGCATTGAACATCTGATCGAGCCGCGGTTGCTCGGGATTCTCGACATCGACAATTGCGAGTCCTTCGGGGCCATTCGCGACATAGGCGTAGGTGCGCGCGACATACAACCGACCGGCATTTCTTAGCCTAACGAATCCCGAGCGCACGGGAAATGGCTGGTCGGGATTGGTGATATCGAGGATTTTGAGACCGTCGTCATCGGTCACAAAAGCGTAACGGAATTGAATCGCAACACACCTCGGGTTGCGCAAAAAACCGTTCGTTACCTGGCCGGTGATGCGTGGGTGCGCGCCATCCTCGCCCACTTCGACCACGAACAAGCCGCGCGGCGTGGTCATATAGAGCCGATGCCCGGCGGCGGCGACAAAACTCGCTCCGGTGAGCGCGCCGTTCGGATTGAATCGAATCGTCTCGCTCTCCTTCAGGAAATTGTTATCGGGATTGCCGTCGACGAGCGTGGCGACATTGGAAATGACGAGACCTTCTTCGCGATCGGAAATATAGACATAGGCGTAGAACAACGGGATTTTCTGTTCCTCGTTTTCCGGCCGGCGCGTGCGCCCGGGATCGAGCGCGAGCGTGCTCGGCAGCGCGATACTCGTGGCGTATTTGGTGTGGATGCGCGTGCGCTGACCGAGGGGTGAAACGGGCGCGCTCACGACCCGCTCGGAAAATCCTTTCTGATCGATATTCGCGACGTCGAAAACTTCAAATCCGCCCGGCCCATTCGCGGTGTAGAGATATTCGCCGCGCAAGACGATGTCCTGAATGTCGTGTCCGCGATGCTCATAGGCTTCGGTCAGGCGCGAGCCGCCCGCAAGATGTTTTCGGTAATCATCCGGGTAGGCGATCTTCTGCAAATGACTGCCAATGACCGCTTGCGGCTCGTCCGGTTCGGTCCAGACCACGGCATGAAATCCTTCCCGGCCGGAGCCAACGTAAGCATAACGACCAAAGAAGTTCACGCTCCCGGTGCCAAAGCCGAGCAATGAAGCCATCCAGGCGTTGTTGTCGTTCTTCTTCGAAAGATGGCAGTCCTCGCAATTCTTCGTGGTCCCGACGCCGCTCGTGGTGTGTGGGAAATGGGGATTAAAAGCCTGGCCGCTGTAGCCTTCGGCCGAGAAAGTTTGCTGCTGCGAGTAAACCCACTCCCGGTTGGCATTCTGCGAGCTGACCACAACCGCACTGGAGGAGCGAATCACAGCCATACGATTTTTCTTCACCGAACCGTCGAGCCCGAGCATGAAAACATCGTCGCGCACCACCTGCGGGTTGTAAGTCGTGAAGTTGCGGTCTGTAACTCCTTCGAATTTGTTGAGCGCGACGCGCTGGTTCGCTTTCATCGGCAAGTGACATCCGAAACAACTGGTCGCCCACGAGGTGTGGCAGATCTGGCAATCCATCGCGCCGTTGTCGTGCGCGAGACGCTTGCAGCGTTCCTTGGAGTTGGCCGGAACCACTCCCCAGCTCGTTCCGTCGCGCTGCAGCGTCTTGGCATAGGCGGACTTCGGGTTGTAATGCGAAGAGGCCGGATCGATCGTGTCGATCGTCTGCGGAATTTCCCAGCGCACATCGGGCGACATGGATGACTGTTGATAAAGCTTGTTGCCTTCCCAGCTAAAGCGCGGCCCGAAAGGCGTATTACTCAGATTCAAATCCACCTGACCGGCGTTCCCCGAAGTCTTAAGAGTCGGCCGGGCGTCGATTGTGCCATGACAAGCGACACAGCCGATCGAGGTCGCGTTCCGCGGCTCGCCATAGAGCTGACCGTTGCCGTGGACATCGTTCAGGAAATGACAATCGCCGCACTGCATCCCCCGGGTAAGGTGGACATCCTTCAGGTGGATCACCCTGGCGAATTTCTGCGGATCGTTAAATGAAATCGGATGGTCCTGGAGGTCGAGCAGGACGCCCTTGCGATCATGTTTGAAGACCGCGCGAAAAATCCAGCCATGTCCGTGATAATCAGCAAACTGGGTGTGCTGAAGCTTCGGGTTTAGCTCGGCGCTGTGCGCGGCGAAATCGGGGTCGCCCCAGAGTCCGCGCGCCGCGGCCGCCTCGGGATTACTCTGGGTGGAGCGGACGAGTTCGGCATCGGTCGGGTTATGCTGCACTTTGGGATACATGAATTCGCCGTCGGTTTCCTGGTCCCACCAAGTGTAGCCGAGATAGGGATTCACAAACAGATTGCCCTGATGCATGTGGCAATTCATGCACTGGCTGGAAGGAATCGAACGCGTGAACTGGTGCTTGATCGGATGACCACGCTCATTCTTCGGAATCGATTGGTCGGCCGTGAAGCTGAGCCCGTTATCACCGTACTTGCTCCACCAGCCCGAGTTCGACGGCGAGCGATCGTTGGCGTAAACGATGTGGCAGGCCGAACAGCCGCTCGAGCGAAAATCGCCCGGGTGATCGTTGGTGCCGAGGAATCCGAGGAGCGGGTCGTGCAGCCGGGTCTTCTGCAGGCCGAGCAGGACCGGGTCGGTCCGATTCAAGGTGCCGAGACCGCGCTCGGAAAGACGGCGGCTGGGTTTGCCGGGCGGCTCGTTGATCGTTGGGAGACCGAGCTGCAACTGTTTTTCACCGCCTTTTTCGAAAATGCGCAGGATGTTGCCTGGGTTGCTCAGGTTAAAACGCGGCAACGGCTCGAGAAACGGGAGAATCCCATGTACCTTAGTGTCGTTAGGCGTAACCGCTGTGTAATTGACGAGGCGCAAGGGCACGCCGTCCGCGCCATAGGCCTGGCCGAAACGGTAGTTCTTGTAGGGAAGCGCTCCATTGTTATACATCGCCGCGCCCCAGAGCATGGCGCCGTGATTCATCATGCTGTGATCGACGTCGCGCACGATCTCGCCGTGGCAAAGGCCGCAGGCCTGGTCCGCCACCCGCAGATCACCGGGGTTCATGAAGCGGATAAACTCCGGCGATTCATGATTCAGCCAAACATCGGAACGCGGCGGATTGGCCGAAGTGCGAAAGAACTCTGGATGACGCGGCAGGATGTGGGCCTGCTCCTTCTTTAGGTGGCGGGCTGGGTTGCCGCCGTGACAATCAGTGCAGCCGAGCACGACATGAGGCGCGGCGTGCATCGACTCAATCCCGCTATGACATTCATTGCAGCCGGCGCTCTTCGCGTCCGCCTCGGCCTGGGTTTGATCAATCCAGTTGCGCGGCGGGCGCGCGACAGGGTGGGTGACAGAGAGAGAGGGCGGGACCGCAGTGGGAGGGCCGTAGCCCGAGGATGGAGTTTGGGCGTTTCCCGGGTGGGAAAGAAGAAAGAAGAAGAGAAAGAAACGTCCAACGTCCAACGTCCAACGTTCAACGTTCAACTGAAGAGATGAACCCTTCATCGCGCGTTCTTCTCGGCGGTGCGAATACTGGCGGCGAAGATTTTGGTGAGGGCTTCGGTCTCGCCCAGCAATGGCTCAATTTTCGACGGCGGGATTAAAGGAACCCGATGGATGAGGCGCAGCCAACGCCGCGCCTCGCGAATTTCCTTCAGACATATGCCGAGTTTGTGAATGAAATCCTTCCGAGACTCGGCGCACTGTAATTCGCCGTGATTTGCGAGCGGCGACGTGCCACAGCGGAGCAGTTGATCAGCCACGTGACGTCCCGCGCGAGTCGAGGGCAACGCGTCGACCAATCGGATGACGCGCACTGCGTGCTTCAGCAGGCGTTCTTCCAAGTCGTAGCGCGTTTGCTCCTTCGTCCCATAAGGTGTCCCCGTATCCTCACGGACGCGCGCTGTTTCTTCTCCCAGTTGGACGTTGGACGTTTTCTTCCTCTTCTTCATTAGTAGGTCAGCGTGACCGTGAAGATCCCGCTATAAAGAAAGTCATCCACATTGCCCGCGGGCGGGTTCCCGAACCCCGGCACGGGCCGGGTATTGGCCCGATAGATTTCCTTGTAACCCTGGCCCGGAACGAGAAAGCCCATCCCGGCAGTTACAATCACATTATCGGTCAGGAGCGGCCGCCATTGCACGCCTGCGCTAAAATCCCAGCCTATGTCATTATTGGCGTTATTCGTGAAAAGTAACTGTTGCGTGACCTGAGTATGGATCGTCTGGATATGATTGACGTTTACAAAAGCCTTTAGCTTTGGCGTGACATCGGCATCGAGTCCATAACCAAAGATAAAGGCGCCCGGGTTGACAAAATTCGGCTGACCTTCTGTCTTGCTGGTGCGAAAATCGGGGACCAGGCTATCGGGCTGTTTAAAGTTCACGGCTGTGCCCGCGAGATTGAATCCCTGGGACACATAAAAGCTGAACGGGCCGCCAAAAAAAAACGGCCGGTCAAGAATGGTGTCGAATCCGGTGGCGGTGCCGTCTTTCGGATTGCCGTCGCCGCTGGCGTAAAAGAGAGAGACTTTTTGCCGAAGCCAGTCGCGATCGACCGAAAGCTCGAGCGCCGCCATTTGCGCGTTGATTGTTACGCGGCGGCCCGCGATTCCGTTCAGGCTATCCTCGCCAAAGGCCTGATAGAAGGCGTGGGTGATGTTGAGCCATCCAATGTGACCATCGCCAGTCCAGCCGAGGTAGTAAGCTTGCACGTAATGGTCTTCCACTTTGCCGATCGGCGCCGGCCGCGTAATAAAGCCGTCCTTGTCGTAATGCCGGCTGGCGCCGTCGAAATCGGCGTGGAAGCTCAGCTCCGCCGTATAACCTTTGGCGAGGAAATCCTGGCGAAAAACATTTGCGATTAAGACCTGTTGATCGCGCGAGTCGAAGCTGTTCAGGTCCGAATAGGTGTCCTTTTCGAGCATGTGAAAGGCGACGAGGTTGTATTGCCAGCGATTGTTATCGTAATTGCCGAAGATGCGCGCGCCGAGGTTGGAGTCGTTGAAAATGAAGCCCCGGAAATCACTCACGAACGGTTGAATGCCAAAGCGCGAGGAAATGAAGTCGTAATTATTCGAGAGATCGCGGATGTGAATTTCGGCGAACGCTTCCTGGAGCGCGTAGAAGTCCTTGTAGCGCGTCGTGTTGGAGAGGCGCGGATCGGGGTTGAGCACATTGGTCTCCTGGACGTCGGTGTAATTGTTGTTGTAAACCCCAAGGAAACGGATGGCCCACTCGACCGGCTTAAAGGCGGTCTCGCCTTCGAAGAGATCGATCCCGATCGAGAAGTCATTGGAGAGGGCGAACTGTTCGCTCCGGCCGAAAAATTCCGAGCTGTTGGGCCGCGCGCTGCTTACTCCACTGGGAGTAGGCAAGCGGCGAGCGTCGAACTCAAAGAAATCGCTCAGGGTAAGATTAAGAAAAATATCCTGGCCGATGATCGGGGCATCGCCTTTCAAAGTGCTCTGTAGGTAGGGATGCCAGAGTTTGAGCTCCGATTGGTAGGGTGTCTCGGTTGACGGATCGGCATAACGTTTCCAGCGTCCGAAACCGATGAACCAGCGATTCGGTTCCGGCTCGGAACCCGGCAACAGACCCCGGCCCTGTTCAGCTTCCGGGTATTCCTCATACGGGAGCTTATGGCGGTCGGGTACGACTTCGCGCATGTCTTTGCGCGGAAGCTCGAGCGAACGCGGGAGCGGCTCTTCGCCGTACTGAGGCAAGGGCGGAATCACCGGTGGAAACAAGCTTGGCGGTTCGATCGATTCCGGCTCGTTAGGCGCGCCGGGATCTGGATTGAACTGCGGAGGCGGCGACGGGGAGGGGGTGGGCGAAGCCGCTTGTTCGTTGTGCAGCGGCCCCGGCAGCCCGGCAAAGATCAGGTTCCAGCGGGCGAGATCGGGCAGGCTCTGAGCGTTGCTCCGGTCGCCCGGTTGAAGGTTGAACGTTGGAAGTTGGATGTTGGACGTTCTCTCTTCGGATTGGTCCTGCGCGCGCGCGGCCGCAGCAATCACGAGCAGTCCGACCAGCAAACTTCCAACGTTTAACTTCCAACGTTCAATGTTCAACGCAGGAGCGAGCCAGATCATTGAGTGGCGTCTCGTCCGCGCCATCAGGGTGCGCATCACTCGCGCAGGATGCCGGAGTCGGTGATAGTTTTGCAAGCGTTCGCGCTTGGTTTTTCTTGTCATCTGGCACTGGTGATTGCTACAAGCCATTCGGATGATTTTCCGCAGGCTCACTCTTCTCCTGGCCCTTGGCTGGGCTTTGCCCGCGAGCGCTCAACTCACCGCGGACGATGTGCAGAAAATCATCACCCAGGCCGCCTCGCGCGCGCAGGAAATCTCACCGAACAGTGTGATCGCGGTGGTCGATCGCGAGGGCTTTGTGCTCGGCGTCTGGAGCGTGCCGGGGGGCGAACCGACGGACCAGGAGGTCGCGACCTGCGTTTCCAAGGGAGGCACGGCCGCGTTCCTGAGCAGCGACCAAAATGCGTTCACTTCGCGAACCGCAGGATTCATCATCCAACAGCATTTTCCGCCCGGCGTTCAGAACACGCCGACCGGGCCTCTTGTCGGCGTGGGCTTATCGAGTCTCTTTTTTTCCGATATCAACAAGTTCAAAGGTCCGAACAGCGTCATCGTGATGAGCTCGACGCCGGGGAACTTTGTCACGCAGGTGCCTTTTACTTCGCTTGATGGAACTCCGGGCGGCGTTCCCCTTTACAAAGGCGGACACCTTGTTGGTGGCGTCGGCGTTACCGGCGACGGCACACCTGCGCCGATCGATGGTTTCCGGGCGGAGAACCCCTTCGTCTTTATCGCGGGTTACGACAAGGACGAAGACGTCGCTCTGGCGGCGCAAACCGGCTACAAACCTTCGTCGGACATTCTGGCAACGAACGTTTTCATTAATGGAATCAGCCTCGAATACACCGAGAGCACAACGCATCTGCCCGGGACACTCACGCTGCCGGGAAATCCTTCGGCAAAATATCCGATCATTTCGGCGCCAACTCTCTACCCATATCCGGTTGTTACCCTTGGCGGCGTGCAGGGAGAGATTCGCCAGCCGATCATCGATGATCCGATTCCCGGCACAATCAACGGACAGCCGCGCCTGACGGCGGCGGAAGTGACCGGCATTCTAGCTCTGGCCGCGGATCGGGTCCGGACAACCCGCGCCGGCATCCGGCTGCCGATCGGAATTCAAATGGAGGCATTCATCAGCGTGGTGAATTTTCCGAATCAAGACAATGTCACTCCCACGGTCCTGGGGACCTTTCGGACGGGCGAAGCGACCATGTTCAGCTGGGATGTGGCGGTGCAAAAAGCGCGCACCGCGATTGCCTATTCCAATAACGGAAACACGGTTGCGATGTCGGCGCGCACCGTTGGTTTCCTGGCCGAAAGCCATTACCCGCCGGGGATCGATGCCAATCACGCGGGTCCTTTTTTTGGTCAGCAGGAGCTGGCCTCGGGTTTGTTAGGCACGCTCGCCAATGTGACGCTTAACCCCAACTTCGTCGTCAATCCCAATCTGCCTAACGGCATCACGATTTTCCCCGGTGGCTTCCCGCTCTACCGCAACGGTCAGATGATCGGCGCGATCGGAGTGAGTGGCGATGGCGTTGACGAGGATGACCTTGTCGCGGCCTCCGGCACGGGGAATTTCCTCACACCGCTGGCAATCGGGGCGGATGAAACCATCTTCGAAGGCGCGCGTTTGCCCTACGCAAAGTTTCCGCGCGATCCCAGTGGCACGTTAAGCAACAACGACGCCGTGGTGCTTGCTTCGCCACGTGCCATGACGGTTTCCGAAGGCCTGGTAAACATTTCCACCCGGATGAGCGTGGGTGCGGGTGAAAGCCAGGCGATCGCCGGGTTTATTATTTCCGGGAGCGTTTCCAAGGATCTGCTTGTGCGGGCGATCGGCCCGTCCCTCGCGCAATTTGGGGTGCCGGGCGCGCTCGCCAATCCCGCGTTGGAGATTCACGATCAGAGCGGTGCTGTCGTCGCCTCGAATGACGATTGGCAAAGCACGCAAGCAGACGCGATCGCGGCCAGTGGTCTCGCACCGGAGAACAGCCTTGAAGCCGCCGTCAGGCTCACCCTTCCGCCCGGCGCCTATACCGCAGTGATGTCGGGCGAAGGAGGAGGCACGGGTGTCGGTTTGGTCGAGGTCTACGACCTGAGCGTCGCTCCCGATTCCAGTCTCTCGAACATCAGCACGCGAGGACTTGTCGGCACGGAAGACGATGTGCTGATCGGCGGATTCATCATGGGTGGCGATACGGGCTGTTCGAAAGTCGTCGTGCGAGCGCTCGGCCCGTCGCTCACCTTGCTCGGCGTTAGTAATGCTTTGCTCGATCCCGTGCTTGAGCTGCACGATTCGAACGGCGCCATCATCGCAACGAACGATAATTGGCAGGACACGCAATCGGCTGACCTGGAAGCGACGAACCTTGCGCCGACCGATCCGCGGGAGGCTGCGATCGTTGATTGGCTGACTCCGGGAGCGTACACCGCCATCGTGCGAGGCGCCGCCGGCCAGACCGGGGTGGGCCTGGTTGAATCCTATGTCGTGCAATAGCAGGTCGCCGCGAGGGGCCACAAGTGGCGGACTCTAGAGATCGTTAGGCGGCGACGGCCACGGAAGCGCCTTTGGTCAGAATCGCGACCGCGCGTTGAATTTCTTCAAAGGCGAACGGTTTCGACATCATCATGTCGACGTGGAGCTCTTCGTAGGCCCGGATGTCGTCATCACAAAGGTGCGCCGAGAGAACAAGAATCTTGCCGGAGAACTTTCTCGCCCGCAGCCGCCGCACCAGCTCGAGACCCGACATGCGCGGCATGCGGTGATCGGTGATGATGACGTCGAAAGGCCGGGAGGCCGCCGCGATTTTGATCAGCGCTTCCCAGCCGTCCGCCGCCCGGGTCACTTTCGACATCGGGCCGCCCAGCACGACGGCGAGGATTTGGGCGACGGCTTTCTCGTCTTCAACGGCCAGAATCTGGAGCGCTTCTTTCATGGTTTCCAACATGAAACCAGCAAGACGCAGGCCGCGCGACCAGGTCAATAAGCGCGGCTCTCTTTGCGGTGCCCAGATCCCTGGGCGGGTCTTCTGAATAGCGCCGTTGGGCGAGAGGAAAAACGCCGTGGCCGCCGAGGATTTGCTCCCCGGACGCGGCACAGGCATTGCTATGGTAATTATATTAGATATGTCGGCTCTGAAACGCCTCCTCCTCGCTTGCCTCGCTTTTGGGCTCCCAGGCCTGGTCACCGCGGCCACCACCGGCGCCGTCGTTCTGGTCTGGAATGCCAACACCGAGCCCGACATCGCCGGTTACCGCGTCCACTACGGTTCCGCGTCCGCGCCTTACAGTTCAGTGGTCGATGTCGCTACCCCAACCGCTACGGTTTCGAACTTGGAGAACGGCGTCACTTATACCTTTGCCGTCACCGCTTATAACACCGGCGGCGCCGAGAGCGGGTATTCACTGCCCGTCTCCTACACGGTTGGTTCATCGCAGGTCATCCCGAGCGCGATCCTCGCCAACATTTCGAGCCGCACTTTTGTTCAGACGGGTGAGAACGTCATGATCGGCGGATTCATCATCGAGGGCGTGGTAGGCAAAAAGGTCGCGCTGCGCGCAATCGGCCCGTCGCTCACGGCCGCGGGCGTCAGCGGAGCGATGGCGGATCCTGTTCTCCAACTGGTCGATTCGACCGGCATGGTCATCGCCTCGAACGACAATTGGAATGTGCCGGGACAGGAGATCGAATCGTATGGCCTCGCCCCGACTGATGCGCGCGAAGCGGCTCTGGTCGCGACCCTCCTTCCGGGCACTTACAGCGCGATCGTCAGCGGCAAGAATGCTACCTCAGGTGTTGGTCTGTTTGAACTCTATGATCTCGACGCCGACACCGGGCGAGTGGCGAATATCTCGACCCGCAGCCGGGTCGAAACCGGCGATAACGTGATGATCGGCGGCTTTATCCTCACCGGCACGACCTCCAACCAGGTCATTGTGCGCGCGATCGGCCCGTCGCTCCTGACCAAGGGCGTGACCGATGCGTTGCTAGATCCAACCCTGGATCTGTATGACAGCAACGGAACCCTTCTGGATTCGAACGATAACTGGCGCAGCACTCAGGAGGCGGAAATCATCGCTACGACAGTTGCGCCAACGGATGACCGGGAGTCGGCCATCGTGGCTACTCTCCCTCCCGGTGCCTACTCGGCCATTGTCCGCGGCACGAATAACACCACTGGCGTCGCCCTGGTCGAGGTCTACGCCTTGAACTGAGAAGTCGCGATCTCCTTGTTTCGTTAGGCTAGGGGGCGCCCTTCAATTTCGCCTCCGGGGAACCGGCGAGATTCATCTTCAGCACTCTGGTCAGGAACTCCCAGCGATCACCGATCTCGTCGATAACCTTGGTCGTTGGTTTGCCCGCGCCGTGCCCCGCCCTGGTTTCGATCCGGATCAGAATCGGTGCCGGACCCGCCTGGGCCGCTTGCAAAGTGGCAGCGAATTTGAAGCTGTGCGCCGGGACGACCCGGTCGTCATGGTCTGCGGTCGTGATCAGGGTAGCCGGGTAATTCGTTCCCTTCGCAATGTGGTGCAGCGGTGAGTAAGCGTAGAGATACGGAAAATCCTGCGTGTTATCTGAGCTGCCGTAGTCCGAGGCCCAGGCCCAGCCGATGGTGAACTTTTGGAAACGCAGCATATCCATCACCCCGACCGCTGGGGTGGCGGCCCCGAAAAGGTCGGGCCGTTGCGTCAGGCACGCACCAACGAGTAATCCGCCGTTGCTTCCACCGCCTATCGCCAGCTTTGGCGTCGAAGTGTATTTGTTATCGATCAGATATTGAGCCGCCGCAATGAAATCATCGAAGACATTTTGCTTGTTGTGTTTCATCCCGGCCTCATGCCATTTCTCGCCGTACTCGCCGCCGCCGCGAAGATTCGGGACAGCGTAGATCCCACCCATCTCCATCCAGACGAGATTGGCCGGGTTGAAGGAAGGAGTCAGTGAAATATCGAACCCTCCATAACCGTAAAGGTAAGTTGGATTTTGCCCGTCTCTCTTCAGCCCCTTCTTGTAGGAGATGAACATCGGCACCTTCGTCCCATCCGCGCTGGTATAGAAGACCTGCTCGGTGGTGTAGTCGTCCGGGTCGAATTTCACCCTGGGCGTGAAAAGCGCGGCGCTTTTTCGAGTATCGAAATCGTAGCGATAGATCGTGGCTGGGGTGGTAAAGCTGGCGAAGGAATAAAACGTCTCCCGATCCGCGCGTTTTCCGGTGAACCCTGCGGCCGAGCCGATTCCGGGAAGGGCAATCTCGCCGTCAGGCGAGCCATCGAGTTTGAACAGCTTCACCAGGCTGTGTGCGTCCTTCAGATAGTTCGCGACGAAACGCTCTCCGACGAGCCTGACGTCCTCCAGCTTGTCGGCGGACTGCGCCACCAGTTGGTCAGGCTTAGCCGGCAATGGTTTCGTCGTGTCGATCGCGATAATGCGCCCAAGCGGCGCGTCGAGGTCGGTCCGGAACCAAAAGGTCGCGCCGTCGTTGCCGATAAAGTGATAGGCCGCGTCGGCGTTCGGCAACAATTCGATGACTTTGGCTTCTGGTTTCGTCAGATCCTTGTAGAAGATGCGATTCTTCGGATCAGTCCCGTGACTTACCTCAATAGTGAGGTAATGCCCATCCTCGGTCACTTCGCCGGCGAAAAGCCATTCCTTGTGGTCGGGCCGTTCATAAACAAGCTTGTCCTCCGCCTGGGGCGATCCGAGCTTGTGAAAGAACAGTTTCTGGTTATAAACCTGCGCGCGCAGTTTGTTTTCGCCCTTTGGCTCATCATAGCGGCTGTAGAAAAACCCGCTCCCGTCCTTCAGCCATGATGCACCGGAAAACTTGACCCAGTTGAGATCGTCCGGCATGTCCTTGCCCGTCGCGACCTGCCGGACCTTCCACTCTTGCCAATCGGAGCCGGCGGTCTCGAGTCCGTAGGCGAAAAGTTTCGCGTCGTCGCTCACCGCGCTGTCGCTTAGCGCCACCGTCCCATCTTTGGAAAGTGCATTCGGATCGAGCAACTCCCGCGGCATCTTTTGAAAGTCGTCGGTTGTGTAAACCACGCTCTGGTTTTGCAAGCCGCTGTTTTTCGTGAAGAAATAGCGCGTCTGCTCCTTGAAGGGCACCCCGTAGCGCTCGTAGTCCCAAAGTTCCTTTAGTCGGGCCTTGATCGCGGCGCGTTCGGGGATCGCGTCGAGAAATTGGAAGGTGAGCTTGTTTTCCGCATCGATCCAATGCCGCGACTGCGCGGAATCCGGGTTCTCCAGCCAGCGATAGGGATCAGGCACTTTTGTGCCGTGGTAGTCGTCCACCTGGTCGCCTTTGGACGATTCGGGGTAGCTCCTTTTCCCGGCTGAATCCGTCGCCGCGGGCGCGAGGCAAAGTGCAATTCCAAGGAAAAGCGAGAGCAAGAAAGGACGTTTCATGAGCGGGAAAGAATAGGCCGGAGCGGATGCCTGTCCACGAGTTCGCGATCGCCGGGAATCGTCTGGCCGGGCATCACGGATCTTGTCGGTTTGCCGCGTTTCCCCGGCCGGAGGTCGATTTTCGTCGCATCCACAAACTTCCTCCTCGCTTGGGCGAAGTGGTGGGGAAAACGGTTCTAAGTTCTTCGGGGTAATAAGTGTTCAGATAACTGTTACAGACCAGCACTTCGAAATCGGAGTTATAACTCAGGAAGGCCTGTAACAAATACTGTTCTGTCCAAAAGCGCCGGCGTGAGACGACCCAGTCCCGCGGATAATCGAACGGGAGAAAAATATCGTGAATATGAACCATGACTCCAGGGTTCAGGCGCGGCAGCAATTCGAGAAAAATACGGTTAACATCTCCACCGATTCGGACGACGTGAGAAGTGTCGATGAACAGGCAATCGCCCTCGTCGAGACAGTCGAAATACGAAAGGTCGACATCTTCGACCTTGCTCGGGAGCAGCGAAGTCAATCCCGCAATCTCTCCTGTGAGGAAGGGTGGCGCATACGGATCGATGCTGCGCAATGTCGTGCATCCATTTTTCCGTGCTGCTTGAGCGAGTAACAAGGTTGAGTAACCGCTGCCTACTTCGATGATCTGCCGCGGCCTGAAGTGCCGGATCAGGCAATAGGCGACCATGGGATCAACTTCCTCGAAGGAGCCGTTCTTGACGAAGAAAATATCGGTCGACTCAGCCGATTCCACCGGGAATAGGTCATACTCTTCTTTAAACCTTGGGAAAACGTCTCGCAGCAAATGAACCTGCATGGCTTCGTTCATCTCGACCCCGAGCAGGTCTTGCTTTCGTTCCCAAAGTTCTTTACCTAACGCTCGCGAGTCTGGAATCGGTTCGTAGAAGTGGACCGGCGTGACATGAAATCCGTTTTCCTCCCACAACTGGAACCATTTGGGAAACTCCTTTTGGCCCAGGCACCCCGGGATCGCGCCGGCGATAAATTCCGCGAGTCCGTTGGAATACGCGTTTCCTTTGTTCGCCCTTTTTAACCGCTCCAATAACTTCGCCCAGGGAATGTCGCTCACGCTCGCCGTAACCTCGTCGAGCAACTGGCGAGGTTCGGTCCCGGCATAAAGACGGAAGACATATTCGGCGCCGGCTCGGAGACCGGCCACTTCGTATGAGCTGCTCTCTCCGCGGCAAACAACTTTTTCGGCGCCGCTCTTTTCCAGGATACAGACTTCAGCGATCGCCGGCGCGGTGATTTCCCACTGCAGCATGATCCTTCCCTCCGCCGATAAAGGATCGGGATCCGGCTTGCACTGAAGTCTTCCTGAGATTCGTCTCCAGACTGTGACCTCGTCGAGTAACGCTCGTCGCTTTTCGGTGCTGTAAAGGCGGAAAAGATAATGCCTCCCCGCTTGAATCCACTCCACGTTGAATGAACCGCTCGATCCGAGAGCAAGAAGCTTCTCCGCGGCGCCATCTTCCGAGACGGAAACTTCCGCCGTGCCTGCGTTGGTTCGCCAGTGCAGCGTGACCGGACAACTCGCTTCCGGCGGGAGGGGATTGGGATCGGCCTCGATTTTTCCCGTAATAGGATCGGAGACCTCTTGAGACAGGTTGTGAAGGGTCATGGTTGGCTCTTCTCCATTGCGCAAAAATCTCGGGGTGGCCGCCACGTTTCCGGCAGCTGCGCTTTGCCGAAACCGGCTTGCCCCAAGTCGAGCCGCCCGACAAAGGCGTCAAGGAAACGGACCGCATTATCCGCCCCGATATAATCCCCCAGCGCCTCGGGCAGCAGGAGCATTGCCTCCCGATCGCTCCCACGGATGTAATTCATGGAA